>JBCCZN010000009.1:0-27411 GCA_039187375.1 Pseudomonadota bacterium | reverse complement strand
GTGCCGTTATCCATCTTCGGTCTCTATCCATCGACGCACAACCTGTGCGACACGCGCCGGATCATGTCCGGTGATGTTGCGCGCTGCGGCAACCTTCTCGTCGTAACTCAACGCGACGTTGCGCTCTGACGGGCCATCAATCTGACCGGAAATCGAGGCTCCCGACTGGTCTGGCAGCAAGGTTGCCACCGCCGTCGCAGGCGTCTCGACAATACTTTTGAGCATCGGGCGAACCACACCGAATGCGACGGCTAGGGCGAGAATAACGCCGAGTGCTTGTTTGGCAAGCTCGCGCACGATTGGCTGTTTCCAGATCGGTGGCCCTTCAACTTCGCCGAGCGCCTCGGGTTGCTGGAATGGGGCCGCAACGACCTCAACCGTGTCGCCTCGCTGCGGATCGAAACCGACCGCCTCGCGCACCAGTGGTAGCAGCTGCTCTTCGACACTGATTGGTGTGACGTTTTCCGCCGGCGCCGGTGTCTCGCCTTGTTCGTCATCAGCAGCTAAATCGCTCTGTGGTATCAATGCCGATTCATTGACGATGACTGCAACCGACAGTCGGCGCACCGTACCAGTCGGTTGGCGCGTCACGCTAATCGTCTTATCCACCTCAAAGTTGCGTGTCGATTGACGTGACGAGTTGACCTGTTGCTCCGTGCCCGCGAGCTGTGGATTGGGATTACCGCCCGCCTGCGGTGGCGTATTGGCCAGTGCACCCGGTGTACCCCCATTCAATCCGCCAGTGCCGCTTCTTTGCTGTTCGCTGGTCTGTTCGCTGCGAATCACCTGACTCGTGGGGTCGTAACTCTCGGTAGTTTGCTCGGTTATGGTGAAATCCAGATCTGCATTCACCTCGGCGATAACATTACCCGGACCGACAATCTGCCCAAGCATGGACTCAATCCGCTGGCGTAAGTTGTCTTCACGCATGCGTACAATATTGAACTGCGTCGCGGTTAACGCCTCGTCTGACATGCCGTCTTGTTGACTCAGCAACCGACCAAATTGGTCTACCAGCGTGACATCTTCTTGTTGCATGCTGGGAATACTGCTCGCGACCAGATTGACGATTGCAATAGCTTTACCCGGCTCCAACACAGCACCTCCATAAAGATGCAATAGCACCGATGCACTCGGCCGACGCCGGTCACGAATAAAGCTGGATTCTCTCGGTATTGCCAGGTGCACACGTGCCTTTTGGACGGCACGAAGCGATTGAATCGTCGCCGACAGCTCCGCCTCCAATGTGTGCTGATATTTGGCACTCTCCATAAACTGGCTGGTGCCGAAGGTCGAACCCTCGCCAAGATCCGCCATACTTAGCGCCGCCGAGCTGGGTAACCCTTGTGCGGCTAGCTGAATCCGCGCTGCGTGAATTTGATCCGAACGCACTTCTACTGCGCCGGATTGTGCGTTGATGCGGTGTTCGATGCCGCTCGCGACCAACGCGTCTTTAACCGCCATACGGTCTCGCTCTTCAAGTTGGCCGTAGACTGGCGCGAAGTCTGGTGTTTGTGACCAACTAAATAACGCAAAACCTACAGCAACGCTGGCGGCGACCCCGATCAATAACAACAACTGCCTTACAGCAGGAATGTTGATCAAATTGCCAATGTGAACCTGGGGCGCCGGTGGCGGCAGCTCTGCGATGTTGGCGGTACCATCCATGGTGTTCGTCCGTTATTTTTCAGACCGGTCAAACCGGCATATTCATGATTTCCTGATACGCGTTAACGAGCTTGTTGCGTACCTCGGTCATTGCTTGAAACGACAAACTGGCTTTTTGCAACGAGATCATTACCTGCGTCAGATCTGCATCCGGGTCGCCAGCCTCGTAGGCACTCGCCTGTGCGGCTGCGGTCTGTTGTCGCTCGTTCACGGTGGACACCGAGCGGGCGAGCAACGTGGCAAAACCACCGGGCGCCTTGGTGTCGCGAACAGTCAGATCACCGCTATAGTCGCGAATGCGCGCCAATACGGCGGCTGTATCGATTTCATTCATGTTCTTGCTCCAGCGCCAGCGCGGTTGGACGTTGACTTACGACGTGATTGCAACAGTTGTTCCGGGACAGCGAATCCTGACTCACGTAGGCGCGCGATCTTGTATCGCAACGTGCGTGGACTAATGTCCAGCTTGCGAGCAGCCGATTCGCGATTGCCATCTGCGCTGCGCAGGGCATCGATAATCAAGCGCCGCTCTTCAATACGCAGATCCGCATGCAGTGGCTGATGGTGCGTATCACAAGAGTCCAGCACATTACTTTGGATTGCTTCGCCCAGCGGATCGACTTGAGCTGTACTCACCTGATCGGCTTCAAATACGAGATCGGCCTCACTGATGTCACTTCCTTCAAGCAAGACCAATGTGCGCTGCACGAGATTCTCCAGCTCGCGTACATTCCCCGGCCAGGAGTGTTGTAGCAGACGTTTCTCTGCCAGCGGTGTCAGTTTGGGTACCGCTCGCTGACCTCGGCAATAGTGTTTGAACAGATGTGCTGTGAGTGGCATGACATCACCACGACGCTCGCGCAGTGGCGGAATATGCAAAGGGAATACATTGAGTCGGTAATACAGGTCTTCGCGAAAATCGCCATTGCTGACCGCCTCCGCTAGATTGCGGTTGCTGGTCGCCAGCACACGTACATCCAGCTCGATACTCGATTTGCCGCCGACGCGCTCGACCTCACGCTCCTGCAGGACACGCAGTAGTTTTGCCTGCAGTGGCAATGGCATCTCGGTAATTTCGTCGAGCAACAATGTGCCGTTTTGGGCTTGTTCAAATTTTCCAGGTGTCGCCTGCGTGGCACCTGTGAATGCACCTTTTTGATATCCGAATAAGGTCGCTTCCAACAACGTCTCCGGAATCGCGGCGCAATTGACCGCAACAAACGGGGCGTCAGCGCGTGCAGAATTGTTGTGAATAAAGCGCGCAAATACTTCCTTGCCGGTGCCGCTCTCGCCGGTCAGCATGACTGTGACATCGGACGTTGCAACACGACCGGCCATCGACAGCAGCGCCATCGTGATCTCATCACCACAAACGACGGCACCCGTTTCGACACTGTTCACAACCAGTGTGCGATGGCGCGACAGGCATTCCTCGACTGTACTTAGCAATGCTGTATTCTGAAATGGCTTAACGAGATAGCTATCGGCACCACGACGCATCGCGTCAACCGCTTTGTCGATCGTCGCGTACGCAGTCATGAGAATAACCGGCACACCAGGGCAGGACTCCCTTAACGCCTCTAATAATGAGGTGCCATCCATATTGGGCATGTGCACATCGCTGAGCACCAGCTGCACATCATGAGCCATCGCCAGTGCGAGCGCTTCGTGCCCATCGCCGGCGCGCAATACACGGTGACCCGCGTCGTTTAGTGTCTCCACCAGCGCCTGCGCCAGATGGGCATCGTCTTCTGCCACGACGATAGCTGGCTCAACCATGACACACCTCCGCCCAGGGAGAAGCCGACGATGCGTTTGCAGAAATGGCAAACTGCGACGCATCGCCGGCAGGGGAAATCCCCTTGGACTCGGTAACGACCAGCGGCAAGCGGATCGAGAAAATACTGCCGGATTCAGTGGCCTCGTAATGCACATCGCCCTGATGTGCTCGCGCAACTGACCGCACCACTGCCAGACCCAATCCCGTGCCAGCGCTACGCGTTGTAAAAAATGGCTCGAACAACCGCTCGCGTGCAGCCGGTTCGACACCGCAACCGTTGTCTTCGACCTGCAGCAACACATTGCCTTGCGCATCGAGGCCGTGACGCAACACGATGCGGCCATTGTCATCGCAGTGTTGCGCCGCGTTGATCACGAGGTTCTGCAATGCACCGACTAGTGCCACTCGATTAACCTGCAATCCAAAACACTGATCGTCAAAACTCGCAACCAGTTCGATATGTTCGGGCAGCGTGTCATCGACCACGTCGATAACCTCTTGTAGCAAAGAGACGCTGTCTGTGCGCTCTTCGGCAGGCGGCGTGCCACGCGCGAAGCGCAGCATGTCGTCAACCATGGCATCAATATCCTGCAAGCGCGCAACTACATGCTGTTGCGAGTGCCGCGCTATGTTCGGATTGGTAGCGTGCAGCATTGCCGCGGTTAACGGGGTACGAATCTGGTGAGCCACGCGCGCTGCCATTTCGCCCAGCAGCGTCAGTCGCTCCTGCCGCTCGACCTGTGCCTGATTGGCACGCACGTCGGTCACGTCGGTGAATACGATCATGCGGCTGTCGTCGGTCAGCATGGACAAGCAGCCGCTGATCGTGCGTTGACGATTCAGGACAACATCAGTGTTGCTGAAGCCATCGCTACCGTAAAGCGCTAATTCAATGGACCGCCATTGCAACCCGATCAAAGACCGTTCGAACCAGTGCATTGCGTTGACATTGGCGTCGACGATGACACCACTTTGGTCAATGACAATTACAGCTTGAGGCAGAGCTTCGAGCAATTGTGCCAATCTCGCAGCAACCCGATCACGCTCTTGCGTTTGCCGTTCACGCGCCGCTTGCGAGGCCTTTAAGGCGCTGCCGAGACTGTCGACGCGAGACTGCAGCGCGCCATAGGCTTCGCGCAGTCCTTCCGAATGGGCATTGAATGCCTCAAAGGCGGCCGCCAGAGAATTGTTGTCTGCGATACGTGTAGACACGTGAAGTCCTTTTCATTTGCTGCAATGAGTCTTCAGCAATTTGTGTGCCACATCCTGTAGCACTAGTAAAATCAGTCACTTAAAAATTTCGCATCCGTAAGCGTCAAAACTCTGACTTCAGGCAACCCGTAGCTTTTCCACGAGTGTGGTACGCCGGATCTGTAATAGACGCGCTGCGCGTGCGACCACACCGTCACTGCGCGCCAATGCCGTATCAATCAGCGTACGCTCGAGTTGGCGCAGATGGTCTTTCAGTACGATGCCATGCTCCGGCAAGGCGACAGAGGCGGCAAGTGACGCTTCTGGCTCGGCCGGCAGGTTGCGCCGGAACTTCTCGGGTAAATCTTCAGCTCGGATGACGCCGGTTGGATGCAGAATCGCCAATCGCTCAACCAGATTTCCCAGCTCCCGCACATTGCCTGGCCAATGATGGCAGGCCAGTGCTTTCAATGCGCAAGGCTGCAAACGCAGTGGCTTACCTGTTGCCGCGTCGTAACCATTGACCAATTCGCGCAACAAACCCGGAATATCCTCAAGACGTTTCCTGAGCGGCGGCATTTTGATTGGGAACACATTCAAACGATAGTACAGATCTTCACGAAATCGATCCGCGTTGACCGCTTCGGGCAAGTCTCGATGCGTTGCAGCAATGATCCGCACGTTCGCGGTGCGCGATTGATTGCTGCCAACACGTTCATAACAACGCTCTTGCAACACGCGCAACAACTTCACTTGCATCGGCAACGTCATGTCTCCGATCTCATCCAGAAATAACGTGCCACCTTCAGCCAATTCGAACCGCCCTTTGCGATTGGACACCGCTCCGGTAAATGCACCCTTCTCATGCCCAAACAACTCGGATTCGAGCAAATCGGCGGGGATTGCGCCGCAATTGATCGGCACGAACGGTGCATCCGCACGTTCGGATAAGTCGTGAATGGTCCGCGCCACGAGTTCTTTACCGGTACCCGACTCGCCGCTGATTAACACGTTGGTATCGAAGGGTGCCACCTGTTCGATCATCTGTCGTACCCGAGCGATCGTCGGCGAACTACCAGTCAAACGCTGGCGACGCTGGCAGCCGCGATAACGTGCCGCCTGCGCCAACAAATGCGCCAGGCGTGCCCGTTTCAGCGGCATGTCAATTGGCCAGACCCGCGGGTGCGATGTTGGCAGTGGCGCACTGTCAGATTGCAACAGTAAAACCGGTGTGTCCTGCAGCAGCTGTTTCAGTGCGGCACCCGGTGTACTCAGCAGCTCGTCCAGCGCATCGGCATCGGTGATGATCGCCGTCAATGTGCGATCTTCAGCGGGCTGGGCACGCAGATCGGATAAGGTGATACAGGGGTATTCAAGAAATTGAACACGATGCGACAGATCGGTGATCAAACTGTCGTTCTGGTGCGCGAGCAAAACCGGCGCGAAGTGTTTTGTTGATCTTGTTGGCATGGCCTTTCCTTTGATCGGTTCCGTCAGGAACGTCGCTACCTTGCGACAGATCAAGAATAGGCCTGCGGTGCCTGCAAACTGTGCTGAAAATCACACTTTGTTTGTAAAACACATAAATGTCATTGAGTTAGTTAACGTTTTTGTGGATTACGTCAAACTCTGGAGCGCCTCAGGCAGCGTTGCTGGCATAGGCATTTCGTGCATGTTGACGCTGGCGCAACGCTTGCAGAGATTCGCGGCGCTCACGCCGACGTGACTCTAATATCTCGCGCAACCACTCATTGGCATCGAGAAGGGCTTGAATCTCGTCCGGCTGAGTCGGATTCGCATCTCGTATCGCAATCTCACGCCGCGCTATGATGCGAGCGGCACCGTCCCAGTCATCGGCATCGACCAACGACACGATGTGTTTGTTCCAGTTCAAGACGTGTTGCAGCAAGGTTGACGCCATTCGATCAGCCCTGCATCGCCGACGCGGTGTTGGAACTGGCACTGCCGGCAATCGCATCCCAGGCTTGCTTCACTTCGCGTACCAAGCCTTCGACTTCATTGATGCGTGCAACATCATTGTGCAGATTCGCTGCCAACAACTGCCGGGCGATGTAGTCATACAACGCGATCAGGTTGTCACCCAACTCCGGATGATGCTTCGGCTCAACCGATACTTGCAGCACGTCAACAATACCGATGGCATTGGTCAGGTGCTCTGCCTTTTGCGAAATATCGTCTTCCTGCAGATAGTGCTTTGCCATCGCCAGGTGGGCAACAAGCTTCTGTAAAAGCGAGCGGATTAACGTATACCCATCTGCGGTATCCACCGTATGTTGCGCCGCATTCTGGCGATAGAGTCGTGTCCCTGACTGAGTATTCGCGTACATAATGAGGGTTTCCGCTTAAGTATTTCGTTGTCCCGGGGTGGGCACGTTTGCCAGCTGAGTGGTCAGAAAATTGCTGGTCAGGTTCAACGATGAAATCAGTGAATCGAGTCCATTGAATTGATTCAACAAACGCGTTTGCAGCGACGCAAGTCGTAGATCCAGCCGTTCATTTTGTTGCGTCAGTGACTCGATACTGGCCTTGATGCCATCCTCGCGAGTCTTCAATATGCCACTGGTGCCGGTATAGGTATCGACAATCGATGTCAGACGCGTCACGTAGCCGGAATCACCGCCGAACACTTCACTGATCGCCCGAAAATTATTATCCAGCACATTGGTAATGCGCTCATCATCGAGCGACAGCTTGCCGCTTTCATCCAACGACAAGCCGATTTCAGTCAAAGTATCAAAGCCATCTGCGGCACTGGTTGTGCGTTGGCTGAGTTCCGCGCGTACGATGTTTGTAAGGTTGCGAAGCGTTGAATCGCCTTGCAGTGCACCGGCAACATTGGTTTCCGGATCAAAAGCGGCAAGTTCGTCAACGCGATCTACAAATGTATTGTAAGCATTAACAAATTGGGTCAGCGATGATTTCACTCCGCTGGTGTCGTTTTCGATATCCAGGGTAAAAGAGTCAGTGCCAGTGACCTGGATGGCTGAAAATGTCACCCCATCAATCACGCTATCAAAACTGTTGGTTGCACTGCTTACACTGAAGCCATTAACGATGGCGCGTGCATCGTCAGCCGCTTGTGAGCGTGTCAGGCTGGTGGTGCCATCGTCCGGATCATAGACTAACGCGGACAGGCCGCCGTCGCCGCCAGACTGGGTAACGGTAATCGTATTCTCGCTACCCGTCGAATCGCCAGCAAACACGAGATAGCTGGCACCATCCGCGTTGATGATCGACGCCTGCACTCCGGTATTATCATTCGCCGAGTTAATGGCATTACGGATGTCTGCAAGGGTATTTGCCTCTGCGCTAATATCCACGGAGAAACTACTGCCCCCGATGCTCAGTGTTAGACGACCGTCTCCGACCACCGATTGGCTGCTAGCGTACGACGCCGACGTCAGGCGCTCGGTCTGGGCCAGATTACTAATAGCAACGGTGTACTGACCCGGTACGGCCGCCGAATCGACGCTGACGCTGACCGCATCCTCATTACTACTCTTGATCGTGCGGCCTGCGGTCGCGTTACCATCATCCAGCTTAGTCAGTGCGCTCTTCAAGGTATCCAGAGCCGAACTCAGGCTACCGTACGCGGAGAGTTGACCCTGAAACTGCGTCTCGCGAAGAATCAACCGCTGGCGCGGCGCCTGTTCCTCCGCAGCGAGCAACTGCGAGACAAGACCTTGAACGTCAAGTCCTGATCCGATTCCTGTAGAGGTTATACCAACCATCGCTTTTGACTGTCCTAGATGCTCTCGCTGAGCAATGCAGGAAGTTGGTCGTTCGCGCCATTGGACGACTCAATAATCGCCTCTGGGGGTAATTGACGAATCACCTCACCCGTTTCGCGATCCACAACCTTAATCACTACAACACCCAGATCATCATTCGGTTCAAACAACAGTTGCGGTGGCGATTGAAGTTTTGCAGCGCGCTCATTGACCTTTGCCACTGCATCTTCTATCTGTGCGAATTCCGTTTCGCGAGCTGCCGAGCGCTCCTGTGTGACGGCTTGGTTAGCCACATCGACAGACTGGGTTGCATCCGCCATGCGATCGCCGGTCTTCGCGGCATCAACGGCGACGTTGGTCGTTGTCCTTGTATTGATCAATGCTGGCGGCACACCGGCAGCGTCTTTAATCGTATTCATGTCAGACTCCTGACGTCGGCGCGGCTTCCCTGCCGCGCCTTTCTAGGAGTAATCGTCCTGATTACTGGAGCAGGCTCAGCGCAAGCTGAGGCTGGGCATTGGCCTGCGTCAAAACCGATACGCCGGCCTGCTGCAGAATCTGCGCCTTGGTCAACTGCGCCGTTTCCGCAGCGAAGTCAGCATCCAGAATCCGCCCGCGTGATGCCGCCAGGTTCTCGCTAACGGTCTGCAGGTTGGCAATCGTCGATTCAAACCGGTTCTGAATCGCACCGAACTCGCTTCGCAGTGAGTTGATGGTTGTCAGAGCCGCATCAACACGCTGAATGGTCTCTTCAGCAGTTTCGACAGTGCCGACCGATACCGTATCCAGACCGGTCGTATCACGTGCAATGGCGGTCTGGGTGAAACCAATCAAGGCTTCGTTACCACCGGTAATCGCAATGCTATCGGTCGCCGTCAGCGTGATGTTGCCGCGTGAGGTCGTAGCAGTACCTGTCGTATCAGCTGCAACAGATGTTGTCGTCAAGCCACCAGCTGGTGCGGTACCAGCAAGCGTCTGCGCAATCACGATGTTACGACCATCTACCGCCGTAAAGGTCACGTCGGAACCGTCAGTCGATGCGGTGACACCCGTATCATTGGACACCAGGTTTACTGCGTCCACAAACTCCGCGGCGGTGATGGTCTCGCCAGCAGACACTGCTTCAGCCGTGAACACCGCCTCTCCGTTAATGGTCAACGAGTAGGTCTCGTCACCGTTATCCGCCGCACCTTCATCGATTGTCGTGAACGCACTGGTGACCTGCGTCTGAGCAGTCGCCGTCAAACCGGTCACACCTGCGGCATTAATCGCAGCAACCTTATCCTGTGCGCTGTCAGAAGCCGATACACCGATCTCTACCGCTGCACCAGCGCCTACGGCAATGCTCAACTGACCTGGACCAACCGGGTTGGCATCAACCTGGTTCGCACCCGTTGCCGTTGCGATTTGACCGATCTGGCTCGTACGTACACCTGTCGCTAGCGTGACGTTGATTTTCTCACCAACGTTAGCGCCAACCTGGAATGCCGCATTACCAAACGTACCATCCAGTACCTTCAGACCATTGAATGATGTCTGCGATGCGATACGCTCGATCTCCGCAAGGCGCTGCTGGACTTCGTCATCCAGTGCCGCACGGTCAGTGGACGAGTTCGTCGCGTTTGCAGACTGAATAGACAATTCACGGATTCGCTGCAGGTTATTGGTCAACTCGCCCAGTGCGCTTTCTGCAGTCTGAGCTAAAGAAATACCATCACTGGCGTTTCGAACCGCCTGGTTCAAACCACGAATCTGCGTTGTGAAACGCTCCGAGATCGCAAGGCCCGCCGCATCGTCTTTTGCACTGTTGATACGAAGGCCGGTCGACAAACGCTCAAGCGCCGAGTTCAACAGTCCCTGGGAACGGGTCAGGTTCCTTTGGGCGTTGAGCGACGCAACGTTAGTGTTAATAGACTGTGCCATTTTTTAAACTCCAAAAGTTTCCATGTATCCGGTGCCTTAGGCCGCCGGCCTGGCGCGCTCACCCGATTACCGAGCATCCGCGCTACAGAGTGTTTAGCGGAGTTCAAAAAAAGTTCTTGAGGACTTTTTGAAATTGCGTTAACCGTTGCAATTCAAGCACAAGAAAATCACTGCAACGCAGCGTGGCACTTGACGGTTCATAGAATGATTTGTGCGCTAAGTCACGAAATCATCTTAGGAAATTGAACAGGGACAGGCTCTGCGTACGGACGAATGTCTGTTGCGCTGCTTCTAGCGCCGTAGTCTGTGACGCTAGTAGCGAAATCGCTTCTGCGTAATCCAGATCCTCTATTTCTGCCAATGAGCGCTGTAATACCAACTCGGTTCCAGCATTCGTGTCTATTTGTGCTTCAACAGCAGACAACCTGGTGCCAACCTTGGTGCGAACGGTCAACACCTGATTGAGTGCTTGATCAATACCACCCAGGGCGCGATTAATCTCATTATCAACTTCGGCTCTGGATCCTGGCGAATCCGCTGAGTCTTCCAGCACGTCTGCGATACGTTGTACGACACTGAAAACGTCGGTGTTTGGACTTGGCTGGAGGTCAAAACTGTCTCCTGCGCTCGGGTTACCACTCAATTCAATCTGAAATCCGGCCACGTCGATTGCAGTCTCTGGGTCGAATACACCGGTTGTGAGCACAACACCGCCACTATCGACTACGTCGTAGTCTGTCGGTGAGGTAAATTCGACCCGGTAGCTCTGCAAGTTATAGCTGGTAACGGGTGACGTCGTTGTAAGCAGTGCGACTCCAGTGCCTGTGTTAGCTGGATTCGGGGTCACTAGAACCTGACCATTACCCTCACGTAAGCGAGCAAAAATGGCATCACCTGGGTCACTGTCTGGTACTTGACGAGATGAAGAGATCTGTAAAAACCGTTGTCCTTGATCGCCGTTATATTGGAAACCAGCAACCGTTCGGGTAAAGGGCTGTTGTCCAGACTGAAAGCCGGAAAACAAAAACCCATCGGTGGCATCTCGCGTGTTAGCGAGTGTGAGTAGCGCTTCAACCGACTGATTCAACTCTTCGGCAATAAAGCCTCTCGTTTCTGACGATTGCGACGCATTGGCCGCCTGCAGCACCAACTCTCTCACACGTTGCAGCGCATTGGTGGCATCACGCAACGTGTCTTCTTCCAACTGCAAGCGACTCTCGGCAAGACTGGCATTGCGCTGAAACTGCTGAATTCGGGTGACCGATTCGCGAAACTCCAGTAATCGCGATGCACCGACCGGATCATCGGATGGACGCTGAATCCGACGGCCGGTAGCGATCTGTTCCTGCAAATCGCTGATGCTGGTACGTAAGCGATCAAACGCTCGCAGATTGGCGTTAAAAATGGACTGGTCCGACACTCTGGTCATGTGCTTGCCCTATCGTCTTGTCGCTGCAAGCAGCGTATCGAAAAGAGTACTGCCGACAGTAATAACCTGCGCTGCAGCTTGATAGGCTTGCTGGTAACGAATCAGCTCAGCCGCTTCCTGATCGAGATTGACGCCGGACTCTGCCAGCAAACGATTTTCCGCGCTCTGCAGCACAATCGACTGAGCTAATGCACCCGATTGGGCCTGCCCAGTCTGACTGCCAACACGACCTACCAATTCACTGTAAGACTGAGACACACTGATCGTGCCATCACGCAAAATTTCTGTTGACTGCGTTTGACCCAACAAACGGGCATTACGGTTGTCGCCCTCTGCGTTGGTGTTGCGTGAAATCTGAAATTGATCACCCGCAACAGGTGTGCCATCGAGCTCATATTGAACACCATTCACGACCAACGGGTCTCCAGCCGTATACGCAATCGGTGCACCGCCGTCGACTGTGTAGCTGGTATCAGAGGTAAACGCAATCAAGGCTGGGGAGAGTAAATCGGCATTCGTCGCATCAACAACGGTACCGTTATCGATAGACGTATTGGACAGATTGCCGATAGCTGCCTCCGCACGTGTAGGTCCGGCAGCAGCAAAAGCGCGACCGTCGCGTTGCACCAATTCCAGGAGACCGACCGCCCCAATGGTTGGCTCGATGCTGTAGCGATCACCGGCCACGGGTGTACCGCTCATGACGATGCTTAATCCGTCGGCAACAAACGGGTCTGCTATCGTGCCGCTGCCGGTCAGGGCCACCTCGGTGTCGTTGCCCAGTTCAAACAAGCGATAATCAACACCGTCGTATAGCAATCTGTATTCAACGTTCTCTGTTTGACCAACGTCCTCGAGCGTTACGCTAGCGGTCGCTGTGCCGGCATTCAGATTCGAGCCAGATACTCTGGGTGCCCCGACGGTAAAGATATCTGCACCAAGTTCACCCTGTGCATTCAATCCCTGTGCGTTCTGTGCATTGATGAGCGTCGTAAATGCCACGGCTGCAGCACCTAAGTCACGCTGCGCAGGCTCCAAAACCGTTTGCTGAAACTCCAGTACCGCCCCCAATTCGCCGCCAGTCAACAGACCTTCAATCGAAGTAGCACCATTGAGTCCAACATAGACAACTTCAGTTGTGGTCGGATTGAACTCGTCCTCTTGTAATGCGAGGTCAAAGTTCTCGGTGTTCACGACTAACGACTGCCCATTGCCAATGAAGATATTCACGTTGCCCTGCGCCTCCAGGACGACAGTGACGTCTACTTTTTCGGCCAGTTGGCGAATGAGTGAATCGCGCTGATCTAGTAGGTCATTAGCAGAATTAAAGCGACCCGCCTCGACGATTTGTCGATTCAATCGGGCGATACTCGACGACAACTGATTAATCTCAGCCACTGTCTGGCCGAGTGCCTGTTGCGACTCGTTAGCGATATCGTTCAGTCGTTGATCAAGCGCACGGAACCGCGAGACCAGGTTGCCAGTCTCAGCGAACAGAGCGTCGCGCGATGGTGATGCTGGATCTGCAGCAAAATCCTGAACCGCACCGTAAAACGCAGATAACGCCGGTGACAAACCTCCCGCTGGATCAGCAAGCAGATCATCAACGCGCCCAGCGAACGCAGCGAGCGTATCAAAACGCGCAGTTGATGATGATGCCGTACGCACCTGTTGTGTCAGGAACTCGTTAAACACGCGCTCGATGCTAGCTACCTCAACGCCTCGACCAACGAAACCCACACCGACAAATTGCGGCTCACGGGCGACCAGGCTAGTGGTTTGCCGACTGTAACCAGGCGTATTGACGTTGGCGATATTGTTGCTGATCGTGTCAATAGATCGACGAAACGCAGTCAGCGCACTAGTGCCGATTCCGAGAATTGTCACAGCGAGATCTCCTGCATCATCAAAGCACCCTGCTTTGATCGGTAGCGTCCATTCATAGTGTTTGCTTTAACGATGACACCGCATCGCGCATAGTCGTACTGTTGGCCACACGCCGGATCTTGGCCGCGTAGTTAGGGTCAGTGGCATAACCGGATGCCTGCAACGCATCAGCGAATCGCCCGATATCGTCGCCTGCCTCTAACACCGCCGAATACCGAGAGTTGGTGCGTAGCAAATAAACATAATCCTGAACAGATTGGTTGATCGAACCATATGAGCGGAAGCGCGCACGCTCGCGCTGCATCACACCATCGCGAAACTCCAATGTTCGACGATCCGCAGCGGCACCCTGCCAGCTTCCGCCCGCTTTGATACCGAATAGATTGCGGCTTTCTACTGCGTCAACCGACTGCCCCCAGCCAGTCTCTAACGCTGCTTGCGCCATCACCGCCAACGGCGATACGCCTAATGCCCTGGCAGCCTGTTGTGCGAATGGCATAACTGACTCAACAAAGTGCGTCGGATCGCGCCATCCCTGTGCTTGCGTAACATTGGATTTCGGCGCTGTTGTCGTCGCAGATGGTTGCGATTCAATCGGTACCGCCACAGGTAGCGACGGGAGTCTGGTTTCAAGTTTTGCATTCAGGCTAACCGGTTGATGGCGATTTGGCGCCACGGTCCGAGTCGCCGCGCCTGAATCAGGCAGCGTTTTGGGTATGTGCCGTTCACTATCGGTATGCTCCGGCCCGCGCAGTTGTCGTACGATCAAGTCGGCTAAGCCGAGGCTACGCTGCGATGCCATATCACTTGCGATCTGCTGATCAAATAGATCTCGATAGAGTTTTTGACCGCCGGACTCAGGAAACAGCGGATCGCCGAAACTGGCATCGCGCATGCTCTTTAGCATTTGCTGTACGAACAGCGCCTCGAATTGCGTCGCCACCTTGGCAAGCGTCGCCTGGCTGCGATCGGTTTGCGTGTCGGTGCTCGCGGCACGCAACGCGGCAAACTGACTGAAATCAACAATCCCGGGCACGTGTGTTGCCTAAATGACAATTAACTCGGCGCGTAATGCGCCGGCCTGCTTCAACGCTTCAAGAATCGCAACCAAGTCCCCCGGCGCTGCGCCAACCGCATTGACCGCCTGGACGATCTCGTTGAGATTCGTACCCGGCGCAAATAGGAACATGCGATTTTCTTCCTGCTCAACGGAAACCCCGGAGTTGGTTACCACAACAGTCTCACCACCGCCCAGCGGATTGGGTTGGCTCACCTGTGGCTGTTCGGAGATGGTCACTACGAGCGACCCATGTGCCACCGCCGCCGGCATCACCGTGACGTTGGAGCCAATCACGACCGTGCCTGAGCGAGAGTTAATAATGACCTTGGCTGCAACCGGGCCAGCTGCTACTTCGATATCCTGCAAAGTGCTGACAAATGCCGTCCTGGCTCCGGCAGCAAGGGGCGCCCGCACACGAATACTGACGGCATCGATCGCCTCCGCTGTACCCAATCCCAGCAACGCGTTGATTGACTCTGATATGCGAGTCGCCATCGTGAAATCAGGCGTGTGCAGATTAAGCATGATCGAGTCAGGTTTGTTGAATTGACCAACCACTTCGCGCTCGACCGTCGCGCCATTCGGCACTCGGCCAGCACTCGGAATATTGACCGTGATGCGTGATCCATCCAGACCCTCACCACCGAACCCGCCAACGATTAAACTGCCTTGCGCCACGGCGTACACCTCACCGTCGATACCACGCAGCGGCGTCATCAGCAAACTACCGCCACGCAGGCTCTGCGCGTTACCGATTGACGACACAGTAATGTCGATTGTCTGACCTGCTTTGACAAACGGCGGCAATTCGGCATGAACCGAGACCGCGGCGATGTTTTTTAGCTGAGGCACGACGCCCTCAGGCACCGTAACGCCAAGCTGCGTCAACATATTGGTCAAACTCTGCAAGGTAAACGGAGTCTGCGCGGTCTGATCGCCGGTTCCGGCCAGACCAACCACGAGGCCGTAACCCACCAGTTGATTGCTGCGCACGCCGGCGACATGAGTGAGATCCCGGATGCGCTCCGCGTGAACTGCTTGCGTCGCGAAGAGCAACAAAACACCGATTGCTGTAGCCAGCGTGCGCATCAATTTGGAAACCAACGCCATTGAACCAGCCTTTGAAGTAACCCCATTTTATTGGCCTCAGCCAACACACCTTTGCTCGAATAGGTTATCCGGGCATTCGCAACCCGACTTGAACTAACGCTGTTATCCGGTGCGATATCAAACGGTCGGATAATTCCCGACAGCCGAATAAATTCATCCCCTTGGTTCAGGGTCACCCATTTTTCCCCGCGAATGACAAGGTTTCCATTGGCCAGTCTCTCGACCACGGTCACGGTAATGTCACCCGCTAAGCTGTTGCTCTGCGCACTGGTGCCTTCGCCACTGAATTCACTGTCGGAATCTACGGTCGCAGCGAGGATGGGGTTGTCCTGGCGCGTGACCTGTTGCCCGAGAATGCTGGGGCTGGCGATATCGGCGGTACTGTTTTTCGTTGCCGACGTGCTGGAGGATTTTTGTGCCTGTGTATTCTCCTGCAAGCGTACCGTCAGAATGTCACCGACGCGTGCAGCGCGCAGATCCTCAAACCACCGCACATCTAAATTCGTCTGGAATATTGACCCATCGCTTGCTGGAACGGCAACCGGCATCACGGGCGGTGGTGGCGCATAGTCTGAACCACCTAACTGCACAACGCATCCACTGAGCGACACCAATACAGCCAACAAGACAACAACTTTGAAACTTGCCCTTTTCATCACAGGTTATTCGTCAGGTACTGCATCATCTGATCGCTGGTCGAGATGGCGCGTGAGTTAATTTCATAGGCACGCTGGGTTTCGATCATGTTAACCAGCTCTTCAACAACGTTGACGTTGGAGCCCTCCAACGCGCCCTGCTGCAACAGACCCAATCCGTTCAGACCGGGAATGCCTGGCTGCGCCGCACCACTGGAAGCTGTCTCGAGATATAAATTCTCGCCACGCGGCTGCAGGCCAACAGGATTAATGAAGTCGACAATCTGCAGCGTACCGACCTGTGTCGGTGCGGCCTGTCCGGCTTGTTGTACCGACACCGTGCCATCGGTGCCGACCGTAATGGACTGCGCGCCCTGCGGAATCGTGATCGCTGGCTGGACTGTGTAGCCACTGGCCGTCACCATCTGGCCCTGCGCATCGCGCTGGAATGATCCGTCGCGACTGTAGCCGAGCGTGCCATCGGGCAACAACACCTGAAAATAGCCACGCCCGAGTATGGCGATATCCAGCGGGCTTTCGGTCTGTAACAGGCTACCCTGTGTATGCAACTGCTCAGTCGCAACCACGCGCGAACCGGTACCCACATTAAGACCGGATGGAAGTACCGTGTCCTGCGACGACTGACCGCCTACCTGTCGTCGGTTCTGATAAATCAAATCTTCAAACACGGCTCGTCCGCGTTTGAATCCGTTGGTGTTGACGTTGGCGAGATTATTCGAGACCACCGACATTCGCGTCTGTTGCGCGTCGAGTCCTGTTTTCGCAACCCACAGAGCCTGGTTCATTGTGTCACTCCATCAAACTGCGCTAGCCGCGCAGACGTAGCATTGCGGCTGCAGAGTCCGCGTTTTCTTCGGTGGTTTCGATCGCCTTGAGCTGCATCTCATAACGGCGTGCCAGACTGATCATGTTGACCAGCTCATCAGCAATGTTGACGTTGCTCGACTCCAGCGAGCCGACGCGGACTGCAACATTGGCATCGGCATTGGAAGACGCCGCATCCGTGCGGCGAAAAAGACCATCCGAGCCTTTGTCCAAGTCCTGAACCGGTGGGTTGACCAGTTTGATACGATCCACGATCGCTTGTGCTTCGGGGCCCTGGCCTAGTGGCGTGACGGATACCGTGCCATCAGTGCCAATCGTGATACTCGTGCTGGGCGGGATAGCCACCGGCCCACGCTCACCAAGCACCGCCTCGCCACCAGCAGTCAACAACTGGCCAACAGCGTTTACCCTGAAATCTCCGGCACGTGTGTAGGCCTCACTGCCATCCTTGGACTGCACCGCAAAGAAACCAGAGCCTGCAATCGCGACATCCAGATCTCGACCAGTTGTCGTAACCGTGCCAGGCTGAAAATCGGTGCCAAACACCTCGCCTACTGCATTGACTCGCGTTGTGCGACCAGGACCTTCGACCTCGATGGATTGAAAGCCATGTAAGTCGGCTCGAAAGCCGGTGGTAGAGGCGTTTGCAATATTGTTGGCAGTAACCGCCTGCGCCAGCTCTGTCTGGCGTGCGCCGGTCATTGCCACATAGGCCATGCGATCCATGCGTTAGTCCTTCCGTCCTATCGACGAATATTGATGACCGTCTGGGTCACGGTATCGGCCGTCGAGATCATCTGAGCATTAGCCTGAAAATTTCGCTGCGCTGTGATCATATTGACGAGCTGCGCCGTTAGGTCGACGTTCGAGGTCTCAAGCGCACCGGCCTGGATTAGACCAAAGCGCGCGGTACCCGCATCACCCAGCGCTGCATCGCCAGACTGGA
Source organism: Pseudomonadota bacterium (assembly GCA_039187375.1). GTDB lineage: Bacteria > Pseudomonadota > Gammaproteobacteria > Steroidobacterales > Woeseiaceae > CALBPI01. The sequence goes on along the minus strand of JBCCZN010000009.1, from coordinate 9,184 downwards.
ACGACTCGGCCCAGTTCGTGTCTCCGTCCTGCTGCAACCCTTGCGGATTAACAAACGTTGCTAGCGCAATCTTGCCAAGCTCTGTCGACTGACCATTGGTGAATTGCGCAAATACAACCCCCTGAGGGCTGACTTCGAGACCAGTCAAACGACCGGTTGCAAAACCATCTTGTACGACTGAGTTCACGCCAAAGTTCTCACCAAATTGAGTGGTCTCAACAAAGCGTAATGTCAGATCCAGCGGGCTGGCACCGTTGCCAGGATCGTAAGTAGCCAGTGGAATGGCAGCACCCACGGGCGTCAGTAATCGACCATCGGTGCCAAATGTGACCGCCTGAGGCAAGCCGACTTGGTTACCATCGATAGTCGTGATGACACTCCACTCGTTAGGATTGGCATCCTTAATAAAATAACTGGTAGAAGTGTGTGCAGCGCCTAACGAGTCATAGACTGTCACCGAGGTGGTGTAACTGAAACTACTGGCATCCGCCGGATCGAAAACCGGATTAATCGGTGCAGCCTCGTTCGCGGGGAGGTTTACCCCAAATGAAACGTTGGTCGAAGCTTGTGGCGGGTTAGCCCCAGTATTCAATTGCAGGTCATTTAAATTACCCGTATTGAACAGTCCATCGGCACCGACTGGATACGCCTGCAAGCGCAGCCCATTGCTATTCACAACGAAGCCCTCGCGATCGACACTGAAGTTGCCGGCACGTGTGTAGAGTCTCTGCCCCCCATCGTTCAAAACAAAAAAGCCCTCACCTGAAATAGCCAGATCCAGGCTGTTTTCGGTGAAGTCGATGTTGCCCTGTGAAAACTGTTGCGAAATATCTGACAAGCGCACGCCTGAGCCACCGACCGAACTACTAATACTCTGCGTGCCTACGGCGAACACCTCAGCAAATTGCGCGCGTGAGCCCTTAAAACCTGTCGTGTTGACATTGGCGATATTGTTAGCGGTGACGCCCAGATCAGCTGAAGCTGCGTTGAGGCCACTCAATGCAATTCGAAATACCATCTATTACTCCCTTCGCAGGCTCAATTGAAAATTTGCCGAATACTGCCGAATGAAAAATTACCGAGTGTGCTGCTGTTGATCGTGACACCCTCGCCATTGCGCCCTAGGGTCACGCTATCTACGCTGGTACGCATCAGTGTCGCCGCACTCTCAACCTGGGTGCCACGTGTGACACGTGCTCGAAATTCGTAGATGCCCGGGGCTGCGGTCGCACCCTCCTCAGTGATGCCGTCCCAGCGAAAATCGGCATTACCCGGCTGGCGCACACCTAGTTGCAACGTTCGCACAAGCTGACCGGAACCATCGAGAACATCAATTTCAATGTTGCCGCTGGCACCTTCAAGATCCACTGCACCGCTAACCGCGTCACCGCTTCCCTGGGTTCTAACAAGCTCGGATGCGACCAATACATCCCGCCCAACGAGCGATGCCGCCTGGAATGCCTGATCCGCATAAATATTGTCGCTGAAGCCCTGAAATGACTGATTCAGCTCCTCGATACCGCTAGCGGTCGTAAATTGCGCCAGCTGTGCCAGAAATTCGCCGTTCTCTAATGGCTCGAACGGATCCTGGTTTTCAAATTGTGCAAGCATCAATTGCATGAACTGCTCCTGGCCCACGCTCTGTGTCTGCGGGCCAGTCGGCGTGCGCGCCAAACCAAGATTTTCCAATTGCGCGGGTGTAAGTGCGTCTGTCATTAGCTATTGCCCATAGTGAGTGTTTGACTGACCAGTTCCTTGGTCGTGTTGATGATCTCGACACTGGATTGATAAGAGCGCGACGCAGACAGCATATTGACCATCTCCTCGACCGCGTTGACATTGCTGACATACACGTTGCCGTTTTCATCAGCATCCGGATGCCCGGGTTGGTAGCGTTGTGCTAACGGCTCATTGCTCTCGACGATACCGGTGATCGCGACGCCGACACTGCCGCGCTGTTCGGAGAGCAGCTCGCCGAACGGTTGCGCATTCGGTTGAGCCGTTGCCTGAAACACCGGGTGGCGCGCGCGATACACTTTAGTTGCATCGCCATTCGCGCTATCTGCATTCGCGATATTGCTGGCTGTCGTGTTTAGTCGTGTCGACTGCGCCGCCATCGCTGATCCGGCGATATCAAAGATTCGATTGAGTGCCATTAGCTGTTTCCTCGAATAGCCAACTGCAAGCCGCGAATCTTGCGGTTGATGAAATTCAGACTGGCCTGATACCCCAAAACGTTGTCCGCGTATTGCGCTTGCTCGATATCCGTCTCTACGGTGTTGCCATCGATCGACGGTTGTGCCGGAATGCGATATGCCAACGCGGTTCGCGTCTCGAACACGGTGTTCGCAGTGCCGATGTGTTGGTCATCCGTGACCGCCACCGCAATCCGTTGCGTCGGCATCTGCTCCGCCATCGCCGCCCGAAAATCAAAGTCCCGCGCCTTGTAACCCGGCGTATCCGCATTGGCGATATTCGCGGCGAGCACCTCATTGCGCTCTGCCCGCAACGCCAACGCTTGCGCGTGGTTTGCAAATGGGTCGTTGATCATGTGCACCTCCATGTGCCAGTGCAGCGTTAGCTTCAGTTGTGATAGAGCAAAGCACGTGCCAATTTTCTTAAAGTCATGTTTTATATATGTTTTATTTTCTCCGACGCTCAGTTACGGCAATCGTTTGCCACCTGCGACGGCAATCGTTGCCGGAGCGTCAAAGATCCGACGATTTTTCGCTTCAATGGCATGGCACAGGAATTGCAGCCGAATTAATGACACCGATAGACCATCGCCTCTGTGCACTCACACCATGCAACTAATTACAAAATTCGTCGGATTTATGACACTCGCAGCCTTTGCCATGCCGGTACGAGCAGAATTGCCTGTCTGGCATGACACCGCCGACATCCAGCGCGCGGCAGAACACCATGTCGCGGCGGATTCGGTACCTCACAGCACCGCGCGAGCCGATGTGGTTGATCGCAGGCTACGGCTTAAACATTGTGATGTGCCTTTGTCGACGCGGTATCTGGGCAATCCCGAAGGCGCTCGTCTAACGGTTCAGGTCAGCTGCACCGGCACCGTCACCTGGCGCGTGTATGTGCCCGTCCGCGTCACGCGTTTTGCCGACGTTGTAGTTACAACGCGATTCCTGGCGCGCGGCGAGCAGGTGCAAGCCACCGATATCGACATGGCACGTCGCGACCTCAATACATCCAGCCAGGCGTATCTAACAGACCTGCAAGCGGCGATCGGCCGCGAGGTGCGACGCTCTGTCCCCGCTGGTGTCGCGTTATCCGCCACCGCACTGACCGCTCCGGCTCTCGTGGCACGCGGCGCGACTGTGACTCTGATCGCGGGATCCTCACCCATTGCCATCCGAATGACCGGTATTGCCGAGCACGACGCAGCACTCGGTGAACGCATCGCAGTACGCAATCTCAGCTCAAACCGGATTGTTGAAGGTCGAGTGGTCGACCGGGACACGGTAGAAGTCGGTCTGTCGCGCCATTGACTGCCTCGAGCGGACCGCCGCTGTCCGCGAATTTCGTCACAGAAAACTCTAAAGTGACGGCATACCCGGACGCTACACAGGGCACAAGAGACCCAAATAGAGGATTACTCGGTTATGTCAAACGAAATTGATGGAGTGAATGCAGCAGGCGGTTTGTCACAAATCGCTGAAACTGCTAGCAATCGCCGTATCAGTTCAGAGCGAAATGATTCGGCGTCTTCAGCGCCACCTGAGCGGCAACCCGGCGATACTGTGGCGCTGACTACCAGCGCGAAAATACTGGATCGTGTTGCACCGGCTCTGGCCGCCGCGCCAGATATCGATGTGCAACGTGTTGAAGAGGTCCGCGCACAGCTCAGCAGTGGCAACTACCAGATTGACGATCAATCTGTTGCTGACAAATTACTACGCAGCGACCGCGAACGCGGGTAACGAACGATGAGCGCCGAGCGTCAACACAGTCGGAAATTACAGGACATTCTGGTTGCTTCCGGGAAATCCTGCGACCGATTGCTCAATGCGCTTAATGACGAGCGCAACGCACTAAAGGCCGACGACACGAGCCAGCTCAGTGCTGCAGTGGCGCGCAAGAAAAGTCACCTGGCCGATCTGGAGAGCCTTGAGACGCAGCGTCGCGCCTTGCTTGCCGCCTGCAAATACAAGGATGACATGGCTGCGATGGAGCGGTTTATTCATCAACACGACAGCAGCGGCGATCTGATGACATTGTGGCAACAGACCATGGAATTGGTTCGGCAATGTCGTGAATCGAATCGGACCAACGGCATCATCATTGCGGCACAGCAACGCCAGCAGGCGGAAGCGCTGAATGTGCTGCGTGAACAAGATGCTGATACGGAAACCTACGGCCCGCAAGGCAAGACCGAAACTACCGGTCAGTATCGGGCAATCGCTGAAGTCTGACACCAAATCAATGACAAGGAGTGAGTCATGTTGATTGTCAGTCGCCGTAATGCAGAATCGATATTAATCGAGCCAGCTGACAATATAGATCTGGATATGTCGCTGCGCGATGTATTCAGCGACGGTCCTATCGAAATCACTATCTTCTCTGGCGCCGGACATCGAGTAAAAATGGGCGTCGATGCGCCCCGCGCTCTGTCTATCTGGCGCAAAGACGCGCCCGACAACCGTTAATTCAAAAACAGAACGTCAACCCAACGTACACGCCGCTCGGACCCACTCACCACAACAACTGATCAGCACGACGGCGGCGCATGCAGCGTTTCGGTCAAACAACCTTGAGGCTGGGTTTGCTACCGCCGTCTAGCGGGCGAATCGTCGGTCGATCTGTTGCGCGTTGCATCACCTCTGCGCTTGGAAATGTCACAGTGACACTCAACCCACGCGGTTGATTCGCCGCAACCTGGATAGACCCACCAATTGAATGCAGCTCTTCGCGACAAATCGCCAGCCCTAGACCGGCCGCACCCGACTTACCGCCAATTTTGACGAATGGATCGAGTACGCGACTGAGAAACGAATCCGGCACACCCGGCCCGTTGTCGTTGACCGCGATGGTGGTGCTGTCGTCGCTGGCATGACTAATTGTGATGTTGAGCATCAGTGATTCAGCATCATCGTGATGCACATAAGCGTTGCGCAGTAACTCGGCAACCACAAACTTCACCTGAGTCAGATCGGCAATAATGATGTCGCGCGAGCAAGTTAGATGTAGCTGCGGTCCGCTAACACGAATCTGTTTGGCAAAAATCGACTGAATCGTCTCGGTCAGGCTGAATTGCTCTGGTTTCTGCGCCCGGGTTCCCGCACGAAAATAACGCACCAGTTCATTGACGAAACGATCAATGCCGGCAATACGTACCTCCATCATGCCCAATGCATGCATGGCGCCGTCGGCATCTTCACGCAGGATATCTTCGCGCACATACGCAGCCAGCTGTTTCGACGAACGAATCAACGGAGCAAGATCATGCGACAGGATTCTTGCGAATGCCTGCGCGTCAGGGGATTGTGGAGAGGTCATGCGTTGTCTGCGCCAACTGTCGTGACGTTCGATGACGTGGAATACTGTCCAGATGCATTGAGCGTACGCATAATGCCGGTCACTGTATCTCTGCGCTCGCGCAGGAAATGCTCACGAACATCATCTGCCCGCATTGGCACGCCATAAAAATTGCCCTGCACCATGTCGCAGCCTAGCGCTTTCAACGCCTTGAGTTGCTCCTTGGTTTCCACGCCGATGCCGGCAACCCCAAGCTGCAGATTATGAGCCAGCGTCACGATCGAACGCACGATCGCGTTGGTCTTGCGATCGCCCAGTGTGCTCGTAAAGGTCCGTGCAATGCAGATTCCGTCCAACGGAAAATCATTGAGATAGCTCATCGCTGAATAACCGGTACCGAAGTCATTCAGCCAGATATTGACGCCCATCTCTTGCAGCTGTTGCAAAGCCTCTTGCGTCACAGTGTGTTCTGCCTGAAGTACGGATTCAGTCAAATCAAAACGAACCAGGTGCGGATCCACGCCGGTCTGGTCGAATAAATTTTTCATCTCGCTCAAGATATCCGAGCGCAAAACATGCGACGCCGAGACGTTAATGGATACAGGTACCGTATCCAGACTCGCGTCCTGCCAGCGGACAATGTCCGAGGCGACAGCCTGTAGCACCCACTCATCTATCGCCGAAATCATGCCGTTTTCCTCGGCAAACTGCACAAACTTGTCCGGATCAAGCATGCCCAGTTCCGGGTGGTTCCAGCGCACCAAGGCCTCTAGGCCAACCAGTTTATGCGTCTTCGCGCAGGCTTTAGGTTGATAAAAAATCTCAAACTGCTCGTGAGCGATCGCCTGCGTCAGCTCTTGCAAACGTCGATTGCGCGCCTCTGCTGTTTCATTGAACTTGGCCGAATAGAACATGACCTTGTTGCGACCGTTGCGCTTGGCCTGATACATCGCAACATCCGAGCGAGTCAGAAGCTCTTCGGCATCGGATGCGTCATGCGGGAACAGTGAAATACCGATACTGGCTCCTATTTTCACCGTGTGTCCGCCGAGTACGAATGGCTGCTGCAACGATTCAATGATCTTGTCGGCGACGATTTCCGCATCCAACGGACTGGTGATCGCCTCGGCAAGAATAGCGAATTCATCGCCACCGATACGTCCAACCAGATCGCCCGAGCGGACACAATTACGAAAACGCACCGCAACCTGTGAGAGCAGTTCGTCACCAGCGTGATGACCCAGCGTGTCATTCACCGCCTTGAATTCGTTCAGATCGATGAACAGCAATGCCATCAATTCACCGCTGCGCTCGGCATGACCGACCGCCTTTAGTAACTGACGGTTAAAGCGCTGCCGGTTCGAAAGTCGCGTCAGTTGATCGTAATCGGCCAGATCCCGTAATCGCTTCTCACCTTTTTTGCGCTCGATCGCATAGCGTAGCGTCCGGACAAAAGGTTGGCCGATAGAATCGCCTTTGGCGATGTAGTCTTCGACGCCCAGGCGGGCTGCGGAGAGCGCGGTATGTTCGTTGTCATCACCACTCAGCACCACGATCGGCAACGACTCGCTAACTCGTTGCAACTCCTTGATGGAACCTAGACCGTAGCTGTCCGGCAGCGATAGATCCAGCAATGCAATATCAAAGCTGCCAGTATCCAGCGCCTCCTTGGCGTCTCCCAGACTCGGCACTGCCGTCACATTGATACCCTTGTCCGCGCGGCGTAACGAAATCGTCACCATTTCCACGTCCGCCTCATTGTCCTCAACGACCAGTACTTCCATGTCCAACTCTCGCGTTGCGTTCCTTACTGGATTGTTAGCGGCTTGCCAGCGCTACGCTTTAACGTCGACACGCACAATATGTTAATTGTCTTGCACCCTAAAGCTTGCCCCGGTGACGCCGCTAGCTAGTCGGGTAAAGAAGGGTTAAGACCTTTGCCATGCGAGACGCTGCGTAAGGACATTTCGAAGGGACGTAATGACAGGAAAAAGCCTCTACGACATCGTTGAACGACTGGTCGAACTCGCCGCACCACGCGCCTCTGCAGCAGGACTGTCATTAAGTTGTTCAATCGACTGTTATTGCCACAATCTGGAAGGCATTGACGAATGGTGCGTCTCGCAGGTTCTCAATAACCTGCTGACAAACGCGCTGACCTACACGAAGTCCGGCTACGTCACCGTCAGTGTGGCCTGCACCGATGACGCCGTTTCCGAAAGTGAGAGCGGATTTTGTATCGCAATTGAAGATAGCGGACCGGGTATCGACGCATCGGTGCGACGGCTGATGTTCGCCTTGCCTGAGGAACGCGAAGCACTGGGCGCCACCGATGAAATGGGCCTCGGACTGGTCATTGCAAAACAACTTTGCGAATTGATGGGTGCGACACTCACCGTCGAAGCATCGGACAACGGTGGCACGCTGGCTAGTATCCGCGGCACGATCATTGAATCGACTGACCAGGCAACAGATCCGCTGGAGCTAGTATCGGTGTTGCGTGATACCCACGCATTGGTCATCGATACGGAACTCTCTGCGCGCAGAGTACTGGAAGCCCATCTTCGTGGCTGGGGCATCCGCGTCACCAGCGCGCTGGATGTGAATGCCGCCTTTGCAAGAATCGATCAATGCAACGAAGCGGACCAAGCCATCAGCATGGTGTTTGTCAGCGGCGCAACCGGTGAGTCTGACATGCGTCGACTGGCTAATCGTCTGGACGCGTCCCCACGCCACTCTGACGCATTGCTAATGGTCGTTGGTAGCGATGCAACAACCGGTACCAATCGCATTCTGGATGAACACAATGGCAACGTGACGCTACTGGCGCCGGTGCGGGCATCCGAGCTATACAACTGCATTTCTCAACACCCGGCCATCGTCGATCGATTGCAACAAACCGACACTATTACCGTGAGTCGCCTCGATTCACGCCGCGTGCTGCTGGTTGAGGATAACGTTGTTAATCAATGCGTCGCCTCGGAAATTTTGAAGCGCATTGGTATTGATGCAGTGGTGGCGAATAATGGTCGGGAAGCGCTTCGCAGACTCACCAGCGAACGGTTCGATTTCGTCTTTATGGACTGCCAGATGCCGGAAATGGATGGTTTTGAGGCGACCCGTAGGATCCGCGAGGACCTACAACTGACTGACTTGCCGATCGTGGCACTCACGGCAAATGCACTCGACGGAGACCGTAGGGCATGCCTCAATGCAGGCATGGATGACTACCTGACGAAGCCGTTTACGCAGCGCCAATTGGAGTTGATGCTAAGCAAATGGACTCAACCATCTGACACCGAAAACTCAGATGGTGCCACTCTGTCAATCAGCGACGATCAGTTAATCGACAATGATGCGCTCGATCAGATTCGTGTACTGGACGAACCCGGTAAGAATGATATTTTGAACGAAATTATTGGCGAATATCTGAACTCGGCCGACAGCCTGACGGAAGACATCGCAACCGCGGTAGAAGACTCGGACAGCGCCGGCGTTGGGCGCGCGGCGCACGCGTTGAAATCCAGTAGCGCGGCCGTTGGATTAGCCTATTTTTCGAACCAATGCGCTGAGCTTGAACGCATGTCAATCAAAGATGATCTCGCTGCCATACAGTCATTGTGGCGTGAGATGTTGCCCTTACACAAACGCTCCGTTGAATTGTTGCAACAGCTGCAGCAACGGCAGG
>JBCCZN010000008.1:0-28879 GCA_039187375.1 Pseudomonadota bacterium | reverse complement strand
CGCGTTAGCTACACACCACCGGAGTGTCGGATCGAACTGAGTTCGGTGAACGCTGCCAAGTCTGCACTGCTAGCGGGACTGGGCATTCAGCGACTACCTGAAGCCGCAGTGGCCGATGAGTTGGCGCGCGGCGAACTGGTGCATGTGTTAGCCGACTGGCAGATTCCAGAACTAGGTGTGTTCGCAGTCTGGCCGGACCTTGGAACACAAAAGAAACTGACACGCCGGTTTCTGGAGTTCATGCAGGCAGAGTCCGACTAACACCGGTTACTGCATTGTCGCAGGCGCCGCCACGCCGGCCGCATGCTGCATCACATAGAAGATATAGGATTGTTCGGCGGTACCAGACAGAAGGTGGGCCCAAGGCCCCTTGGCATACACCGCAACATCTTCACCCGCGTGAGTTTCACCGCCCAGTGGCACCATCGCATCCTGGTGATAGCCATCGGCCTGGGTGTCAACATCAGCCGGTGAGCGGCGTGCACCGGTCAAAATTTCGTTGCGATAGATCTGCTCATCACCAATCTCATTCGTAGCCTGATCCAACACCCTGCCGCCGCGACCATTGGCATAGCTCAGAGTTGTGTAAGGCGCCTTATCCGCAGCCGCCACGGCACGCCCGGCCCTGGCGACCACACCGAGCACCGGGTTACCGCGTGTGGAATAACCGGCGATGGAAAGCACATGACTATGGTCTGCTGTGACGATCAGCAACGTATCGTCGCCGGTTAGCTCGTCCGCGACGCGGACCGCATCTGACAGCGCGATCGTATCTTGCAGCGCCCGTTTGGCGTTCGTCGCGTGATGCGCATGATCGATGCGGCCCGACTCCACGACGAGCAGGAAACGTTGATCGTCACGTTGCAGCATCTCAATCGCCTTCTGCACCATTTGCGCCAGCGACGGCTCGCCGGCCTTGTCGCGGTGCCGGTCCAGCGCATAGTGCATATGTGACGGATTAAACAAGCCGAGTAACTTGCGTGTATTGCTGACGTCGATTGCGTCGAATTGTGCCTGGTTCCAGACGTATGCACTGCCCGGCTGAGCGAGCCATTCACGGGTCAAATCGCGTCCGTCGCTGCGACGCCCTGTCAATTGTGAATATTCAGGATCAGCAACCTCTTTTGGTAGAAAGTGACGCCGTCCGCCACCCATCACTACCTCGATACCGTTGCCGTGCGCAAACTCCAACAACTGACGCGCGATATCGCGGCAGCCCTTACCGCGCTGCTCGGGTAGAATCGACGTATCATCTTCCCAGCCTCGCTCCGGCACGTGCGCATAGGTCGCGCCCGGTGTTGCATGCGTCACGCGAGTAGTCGTGACCACACCGGTTGCCCAGCCCGCATCCTCAAGCTGCTCCAGCAACGTCAGCACCGACTGGCCCTGGCTGCTGGCGCAGTCGCCGCGCTGGACGGCAGCGGTTTGCGAGAGTATGCCCGCGTCGGTCTTCACGCCGGTGATGATCGCACTCATCGTGCCCGCAGAATCCGGCGTCTGCGCATCGACGTTATAGGTGCGCACCAAACCGGACCAGGGGAAGCGTTCGAACGACAGCGTATTGGCCTCACTGCTGACACCACGCTGCTCGCCATCGAACCAGCGCCCGGCGGTTACCGTCGTGATCCCCATCCCATCTCCGACGAACAGGATGATGCCCCGCGCCGACGACTCTATCGGACGATTCGATAATGCAGCGGCCAGTCTTTGCTGACCATTGGCGCGCCAAAACGCAGCCTCACTTTCGTCGCTGGACATCGGCGTGATGCTCGGCACGACGAGCGGGGCAGACTGACAGCCTGTCAGCATTGCCAAACCAGCCACCAATACAGCGCTCAGGGGGTTGCGTAGACGACGCGATGTCATGGGCAGGTCCTTTGGCAGGGTTCGTTTCACCATCTATGCAGTGTAGCGCGCAGGATCAGGAGTCGATACTCAATCGCCCCAACGGTAATCTAAGCAGCATGACCGAACGCGACAAAATACCCGGATTCTCAACCCTGTTGCCGGACGACATTCTGGATGCAGTCGAGTCTTGCGGGCATAAACCCTCCGGCGACCTGCTGGCACTAAACAGCTACGAAAATCGTGTCTATCGGGTCGGAGTAGAAGCAGGCGGTCACAAGGTCATCAAGTTTTACCGCCCGCAGCGCTGGCCTGACGATGCTATCGAGGAGGAGCACGACTACGCTCAGGAAATGGCTGATCTGGACATCCCAGTCGTGCCACCCGATCGCAACAATGGGCGCACACTGCACCATGCGGACGCCCATCGGTTCGCGGTATTTGATTGCGTCGGCGGCCATTGGCCGACACTCGAGTCCCAGAACACGCTGCAACAACTCGGTCGACTGATCGGGCGTATGCACCTGGCCGGCGAACAACGGCCATTCCGCCATCGACCGCCGATCTCGATCGACTCACACGGCGACACGGCGCGCGACTTCCTGCTCGATCATGACCACGTGCCTGAGAGTCTGCGCGATGCCTATGACAGTCTCACCGTTGATATCCTGGATACACTAGACAATCACATGGCAAACGCACAAGCCTACCCGCTACTGCGCGTACACAACGATCTGCATCCTGGCAACATTCTGCAACACATCGATCAACTGCACATTGTTGACACCGACGATGTCGCGAACGGATTTGCCGTACAGGATTTGTGGATGTTTGTATCCGGAGATGAGCATGAACAGTCGACCCAGCTGACCGCATTGCTTGAGGGCTACTCGGAGTTTCGTAGGTTCGACCTGCGCGAGCTGGGATTAATTGAGTCGCTGCGTACGTTGCGTATCATGCACTACGCTGCGTGGCTGGCGCGTCGCTGGCATGACCCTGCGTTCCAGCAGGCATTTCCATGGTTCGACAGTTTGCGCTACTGGAACGAACACATTCTTTCCCTGCGTGAGCAGTATGCGTTGTTGCTCGATCCGCCATTACTGACAATCTAGCCGACAATCGGCGTCAAGACGCCACAGGCCAACCGGGTTGTTGCAGCAAGCGGGTTGCCCATCGCATCCCCGCCCGCATAAACAACCACTGCACGTTTGGAGAAATCGCCAACACTGAGATCGATTGCTCGTCGAACAGAAAATTTGCCTTGGCGAAAATCAGTCGCCTTGAACGTGCCGAAGTCACCGATCATCAGATCGCTTTGTTCGCCGCCATCCATGATACCGCCCGCCGACTCGCAGTCGGACCCGGCGTGGATCTGAATGCTGTGCAAGCCGGGTGTAATATTATCCAGCGCCGCTGCCAGAATAATGTCGTCACCATCGGCGGTCATAACAACAACGCCCTGAACGTCAGTACCAGAGACGCGTGCGGACAGACGACGAATCTGCGGGCCGCGCTGCGTATCGGCGACGTGCGCTGTCAACGGCGGTGGTGGTGTCGGTGCCCCCGGACCGCAGCCAATGCAAATGCTGAGCAGCACACCCAATATTAGACAGCGAAATTGCAAGTACATCGTGTTGTCCTTCAACGAATCAGTCTTTTACGCCGCCAGTATTGTATGAGTATCAACCCACCGACCAAACCGCCGAGATGAGCAAAGTGAGCAGTCCCACTGTTGGTATTCGCGAACCCAAGATATAGCTCCAGAATAGCGAAAATGACGACGAAGTACTTGGCCTTCATCGGAATCGGTGGCACTAACAGCATAATCCTGCGGTTTGGAAAACACATCCCATAGGCCATCAGGATACCGAAGACGCCTCCGGAAGCACCGACCGTGCTTGCGAAACCACTCGGAAAGCCAGTCCAGATCAGTTGTGTGATAGCGGCGGTAATGACACAGGCAAAATAGTAGGTCGCAAATCGCGCAGATCCCCAAGTCTGTTCGATGTCGCGTCCGAACATCCACAGCGCGAACATATTGAACAACAGATGGGAGAAATCCCCATGCAGAAAGGCGTAGGTGATGATTTGCCAAAGTCGAAAATTCTCAACATTGCTGTACAAAGCCAGCGCGCCCAGCGGAAATCGCACACTCGGCAAGGCCTGAGGCAGTAAGAAAATAATGGTGTTAACCATCAGCAACCAGAAAATGATCGGTGGGGTATCCCTGTTCATTGGTCTCGCCTGTGTCCAACCGCGGATTTGTCGTACCGCGCTTGGCGCAGTATAAACGTGCGGCCGGGTGCAACGCGCACTCTCCTCTCAATCCCTGACGCCGTGGAGCTGACATGGCAAATCGCGACGACGCCATTCGTGTTTTTGGCGCCCGCCAAAATAACCTGAACAATCTCGATCTGGAGCTGCCCCTGGGCGAGTTGATCGTTATTACCGGCGTGTCTGGCTCGGGTAAGTCGTCGTTGGCGTTCGACACCATCTATGCCGAAGGGCAGCGCCGTTATGTCGAGACATTCTCGCCGTATGCTCGCCAATTCCTGGACCGGATGGACAAACCTGACCTGGACCGGATCGAAGGCATCCCCCCGGCGATTGCCATCGATCAGACCAACCCGGTGCGCACCTCACGCTCAACGGTCGGCACGATGACCGAACTGAACGACCATCTGAAGCTGCTGTTTGCGCGCTCCGCACGTTTGTATTGCGATCGCTGCCACAACGAAGTGACCGAGGATCACCCGGAACAGATCGCTGACACCTGGTATGCCGAGCACGCCGATGCACGTATCGCTATCGCCTGGAGAGCAGTGATACCAAAGCAATTCAGTGGCGAGGAGATGCAGCGGTTTTTGAACCAACAGGGCTACACACGATTTCACAGCCAGAATCGGCGCGAGATTATCGTTATCGAAGATCGGCTACGGATTCGCGACGACAATCGCGATCGGTTTGTCGACAGCCTTGAGAGCGCAATGAAGCGTGGCGAGGGCTTCGCACGTATCATTAATCTTGATACACAGCACGAGCACCGCTATTCGTCACTCCTTCATTGCGCCCAGTGCGATCTGACCTACAGCACAGCGACACCCAGCACGTTTTCGTTCAATTCGCCGATTGGTGCCTGCGAGACCTGCCGCGGCTTCGGTCGCACGATGGGCATTGACATGCAATTGGTCATACCAGATGACAACAAGACCCTGGCCGAGGGTGCCATCAGGCCAGTGCAAACCGGCAAGTTCGCTGAGTTACAGGATCGGCTCGTAAAACGCGCACCGGCTGCAGGCGTGCGGACGGATGTACCGTTTAGTGCACTGACGGAAGACGAATTGCATTGGGTCATGGTCGGCGACAAAACACGTCGCGGCGAGAAGTACTGGCCCGGCATCAAAGCAGTCTTCGACTGGCTGGAGAAAAAAGCCTACAAGATGCATGTACGGGTGATGTTATCGCGCTATCGCAGCTACGAAACCTGTGCGACCTGCGACGGCGCCCGCCTGAAACCCGACGGACTACGCTGGCGGTTGGGTGACAGGGAGCTGGTCGCACGAATAGCGCCTGAGGTAGACACCAAAGCGCCAGGCTTGAATATCCATGAGTTGATGTTGCTGCCGATTCGACGCGTCGCCGCGTTCTTCTCAGCGCTCCCAAAGAGCGATGGCCACGACTCGGCGCTCACGTTATTGCATGACGAAATCAACCATCGACTACGGTATCTAAACGACACCGGACTCGACTACCTTACGCTCGATCGCCAGTCGCGCACCCTGTCCGGCGGCGAAGTGCAGCGCATCAACCTGACCACAGCGCTCGGAACCTCACTCGTCAACACACTGTTTGTCCTCGACGAGCCGTCGATCGGACTGCATCCGCGGGATATCGACCGTATTAACACCGTGTTGACAAGACTGAGAGATGCCGGCAACACGCTACTGGTTGTTGAACATGACCCCGGCATTATGCGCGCCGCTGATCGCATCATCGATATTGGTCCTGGCCCCGGAGAGCGAGGGGGCAATATCGTGTTCAATGGCTCGCTGAAGCAACTCGCACGCTCCAGACAATCTCAAACCGCACCCTTCCTGAGCGGCAAGCAGCGGGTTGCGAGCGCACGGGTGCGTCGTCGGATCGTATCCGATGATGCAGCGGCAATCTGTATTCGGGGGGCGCGCCAACATAACCTGAAAAACGTCGATGTCGACATCCCACTGAAAGCGCTGGTAGTCGTGACCGGCGTATCCGGCAGCGGCAAATCGACGCTGATCGGCGACATTGTCTATCCCGCTCTAGCTCGGGGATTTGGTCACAATGCCAACATTCCCGGTCAACACCAATCGATCACCGGAGCGCGCTTGATCGACGACATTATCTACGTCGACCAGACCCCGATTGGCAAGACGACGCGGTCAAATCCGGCGAGTTTTGTCGGCGCCTGGGATTCGATTCGTAAGCTGTTCACACAACAGCCATTGGCTGTCGAACGCGACTACAAACCCGGCACATTCAGCTTCAACAGCGGTACCGGTCGCTGTCCGACTTGCGGCGGAAATGGCTTCGAGCACATCGAGATGCAATTTCTCTCGGATGTCTATCTTCGTTGTGGTGAGTGCGACGGCAAACGCTTCCGGGACGAAATTCTGGAGGTGCAGGTGTTTCCGGCAAACGCCGAATTCGGCGCATTGTCGATCGCCGATGTGTTGGAGCTAACCGTCAGCGAAGCGCTGCATGCATTTGCTGATAACGCCGAACTGCAGCGAGTGCTGCAACCAATGGTCGATGTCGGGCTGGAATACCTGAAACTCGGTCAGCCGGTGCCAACGTTATCCGGTGGGGAGTCGCAACGCCTGAAACTTGCTCGTCATCTGGGCGAAGCGCGCAAGACGCGCAAACGCGGTCAGGGCAAGTTGTTCCTGTTCGATGAACCCACGACCGGCTTGCACTTCACTGACATCGAAAAACTGCTGCAGGCATTCGATCAACTGCTGGACGATGGCCACAGCGTCGTGTTGGTGGAACATAACCTGGATATCATCGAGGCTGCCGACTGGATCATCGATCTGGGACCCGACGGTGGAGAGCGTGGCGGCCAGTGCTTGTATGCTGGTGATCGTGACGGTCTGTTAAGGCTATCTGATAATGCGACCGCACAGGCACTGAGCGCGTATTTGAAGCCGCCGAGCAGCGTTGCCGAACAGCAGCGTGATTATGTGCGTAACAAAACGTCACGTCGTGATGCTCGCGACATCCGTATTCGCAATGCGCGTGAGCACAATTTGCGTAATGTCGATGTCAGCATTCCGCACAATTCGTTTACCGCGATCACCGGCGTATCGGGCAGCGGTAAAAGCACGCTGGCTTTCGACATCCTGTTCAACGAAGGCCAACGCCGATATCTAGAATCACTGAATGCCTACGCCAGGCAGTTCGTGCAGCCTGCATCGCGTCCGGATGTCGATGCCGTCACGGCGATTCCGCCAACCGTGGCAATCGAACAACGCACCAGCCGCGGCGGCCGTAAGAGTACGGTCGGCACGATGACCGAGATTTATCATTTCCTGCGTCTGTTGTTCGTCAAGCTCGGTACGGCGCACTGCCCGGAATGTGATGAACCCATCCAGCCACAGTCGATTGATCAAATCAGTGCGCGCTTGGTCAAGCAACGTTCCGGTCGCACAATCCAGTTGCTGGCACCGCTGGTTCGCGCTCGCAAGGGTTACTACACAGATCTTGCCAAATGGGCCGAGAACAAGGGCTTCGATTCGCTGCGTGTTGACGGCAACATGACGCCCGTGTCGCCATGGCCAAGGCTAGATCGTTACAGCGAACATGACATCGAATTGCCGGTCGCCAATGTGACCATTGATGCCTCAAGTGAAGGCGGCCTGCGGGACGCTCTCGAGCGTACCTTCGAATTCGGCAAAGGCGTGATAATCGTCAGCGAACCTGGTTCGCGTCGCAAGGACGTGTTGTTCTCGATCGAGCGCGCCTGCCCCAGTTGTCATCGCAGCTTCCCAGAACTGGATCCACGATTGTTTTCCTATAACTCACCACAGGGATGGTGCGATGAGTGCCAGGGGACCGGTACGCTTGCTTACGAAGACCAAGGTGATGGCGACATCGTCGATTCCATTTGCGAGAGCTGCAATGGGCAGCGTTTGAACCCAACCGCGTTGGCGGTGCGTCTGGGCCGCAGCAATATCGCCGCATGGACTGAGCTGCCTGTAGCCGAGCTTGGCGACAAAATCGATGCACTGGCCCTAAGTGATCGCGACGCACTGATTGCACGCGATGTCCTCAGCGAACTGCGCAACCGGCTGACTTTTCTTAATGATGTTGGTCTCGGCTATTTGGCACTGTCACGCGCGGCCCCGACCTTGTCCGGTGGCGAAGCCCAACGCATTCGACTCGCCTCGCAACTTGGCTCTAACTTGGTTGGCGTCTGCTACATCCTCGATGAACCGACCATTGGCTTGCATGCACGCGACAATGCGCGGCTGCTCGCAACCCTGCAATCACTGCAACGTAACGGCAACACGGTCGTTGTCGTCGAGCACGATGAAGACACGATTCGCGGTGCGCAACACGTGATCGATGTCGGGCCTGGTGCAGGCGTACGGGGCGGTGAGATCGTCGCCGCAGGCAGTGTGCGGCAGTTGTTGAAAAACAGGCGCTCACTGACCGGCCGAATGCTGCGTGAGCCCCTGCAACATCCCCTGCGTGAACACCGGCGACCTGCAAATCCGCGCAGCAAGCAGGTGACCTCTTTACGAATCGATTCCGCTCGACGAAACAACTTGCGCAATGTGAGCGTCAATTTGCCGCTTGGCCGGTTCGTCGCGGTAACGGGCGTCTCTGGCAGTGGCAAGAGTTCGTTGATTCGCGGGGTCGTCGAAGACAATGTGTCAAGACTGATCGCTGCAAGACGCAATCAGAAGCGCAAACAGCCCCAAGCAAGCGGTTGCAACGCGCTGCATAACTGGGAGTCTATCCAGCGTGTGCTGGAAGTCGACCAGACACCGATCGGCAAGACACCCCGCTCATGCCCGGCCACCTATATCGGATTTTGGAATGCGATTCGTGATCTGTTTGCACAGACGCCTGAGGCCCGGATTCGTGGCTACACCGCCAGTCGCTTTTCGTTCAATACAAAGGAAGGGCGCTGTCCCGAGTGCGACGGGCAGGGTCTCCGGCGAATTGAAATGAATTTCATGCCAGATGTACGCGTGGTGTGTGAGCGCTGCGACGGCATGCGCTTCACGTCAGAGACGTTGACCATTCGCTACCGTGACAAGAGCATCGGCGATGTATTGCAAATGTCAGTCGACGACGCCATCGCGTTTTTCGAATCGCACCCGAAAATCCTGAAAGCGCTGACACTATTGCAGGATGTTGGCCTCGGGTATCTCACGCTCGGGCAGCCCAGCCCAACCCTGTCAGGCGGCGAAGCACAACGCATCAAACTCGTTAGCGAATTGGCCAAAGCGCGGACGCTACCCGATGCCGAAGTTGCCGCGATAGACAATCCGCACCACACTCTATATATCCTCGACGAGCCGACAATCGGCTTGCATATGGCGGACGTTGAGCGGTTGATCAACGTACTGCAGCGATTAGTCGATGCGGGTCATTCACTTTTTGTCATAGAACACAACTTAGACGTTATTGCTGAAGCCGACTGGGTTGTTGATCTTGGACCCGAAGGTGGACAAGCTGGCGGCCGGATTGTTGGACAAGGAACCCCTGAAAAACTAGTCGAACTTGGAGAAAAGTCGCTCACCGGCAAAGCACTGGCTGATTTTCTAGACAGGAACCCACAAACCTAGACAAAAAGCTGGAAATGTATAGGTTTTTATGCTAGCGTCTAACTTGCGAAGATCAACACGAGCGAGTGGCCCACGGTGCTCGCAGGGAGTAACTTATGGCTATCCAGACCACGGACCTCAGTGAAGGTCAATCTGGCGACGAATCCAAATCGACCGGCTATTCGATCGGCGCAGTCGCCCGCCTAACCGGAATCTCAACTCACACTCTACGAATCTGGGAGCGTCGTTACAGCGCGATTGTCGCTGACCGCACTGAAAGCGGGCGTCGCGTGTACTCGAAATCAGACATTGAGAAACTCTCATTGCTCAAATCGTTATCGGATAACGGCTCATCCATCGGTCAAATTGCCAATCTGACCACGGAAGAACTCAAGGCACGACGCGATCAATTAATCGAACAGAGTAGCAGCCTGCAACTGGTTGCATCAGTCGGATTAGTGCGCGTTGCAGCGTTTGGCGGATTTGCACTCGAGAATTTGCCCGACCGTATCAACAGTCCAGGCAAACTAGAGGTCTGTCTGACCGGTACAGATGTCGATGAGTTTTCGGATCAGCTGCGTCGCGCCGAGCCCGACGTCTTGTTGCTCGAGTTTCCCGTTATCAATACTGAAACACGCCTGACCGTCGGCAAATTGCGGCGGCTGGCAGGAACCCGTCGCGTCATCGTCCTGTTCAATTTCGGTACGAAACAGGATCTCGAGACACTGGCCGCAGATCGGGTTGAATTGCTGCGTTCGCCGGTCACGACACAGACGCTCTATCAGTTGTTGCGTCGCGGCGCTGAAAACCGTCCCGTGATTGAAGACACCGCTCCAGCGCCGCAGCAAGCGGTTGAAGTGAACCCGCAGGAAGAGATTCCGCGGCGCCGGTTCAATGATGTTGAACTGGCACAACTGGCGCGCACCAGCACGACTGTTGAATGCGAGTGCCCGCGCCACACCGCGGATCTTGTCCAGAATTTGTGTGCATTTGAGGAATACAGCGCACAATGCGAATCGCGAAATGAAGAGGATGCCGCGTTGCATCACTACCTCTACAGCATGACCGCAAAGGCACGCAGCATCATGGAAGAGGCGCTTGGCACTTTGGCTGAAGCTGAAGGTTTCTTGCCGGTAGGCGGACGCCGACGCCGATAGGGCAGCTACGATCTGGCGTATGATGTCGGGATGCTGATTTGCTTCCGACATCGTACGCGGGTGGTGCCTTTATTCCTGCTACTTGCCTCGCCATCGGCGATGGCGGCGGTCACGATTTCCGCGAGTATTGAAACCAATCTCCACTACACGCTCGACTGTCAGGCTGAGCTCATACCCTGCACACGTCAGGCATTAGTCGTTGATGAGTGGCACACCAGCGGTGATATTGAGCAAACACTGAACTATTGGCGCGATGCCCGCCAACGCAACACTCGCTCTACAACCCAACAACCGATCGCAGCCGAACCGCTGCCCATGCCGAATTTCTTCAGCGCGCTGCCAGACGCCGGTTCGCAACTGGCCGACTCGGCCGATTTGCCGTTTCTCACCGATCATTTGACATCCGAGTTTGAACAACGCTGGTCTGGCGAAGCGCAACCGCATCTGCGACGCATCGCAACCCAACTCAGATGGGAATTGCGCCAGCCGCCAATCCAAATGGCCTTATCGGCCGCTGCGCAGTTTTTCGGAGCAACTGCTGATGACTTACCGCAGGTTGTGCTGGTCGCGATTCGGGACGCGCGTTTCGGCAGCCGCGCCCAGCTGCGCGGCGACACGATGTACGTTGAGACCGCGCTTGGTGAATCGGTCTATGATCGCCTGCCGGTCGTCGCACATGAATCGGTGCACTACTGGGCCGGCAGAATGCGTGCACAGCAAGCGAGCAAGCTTGCCAGCGTATTTCATGAGTCGGACAGTCATTGCGCCAGCATCGCATTTGGCCTGTTTGACGAAGCCATCGCGTCAGCTATCGGCAATGGCTACTTTGAGCGACTGATTCGCAGCGACCAGGCGTTCGACGCCTACCTAAAGCTGCCGGAGTCCTTTTACGCCGATCCGATCATCGATCTTGCGGCAAAAGCGCTGCTGCCGCTGGTGAGTGAGTATCTCGACGATGGCAGAGCACTCGATGTGACGTTCATCGAACAGTACATCCAGTTGACGGCGCGAACGCTTGCCAATCATTGCAACTCGCTTGCGCTACAACTGCGCACCAGCGGGTACTGGCTTGCCAATACCGACATGCTCGAGGCAAGCCAGGTCAGTACGCGGGCACTGGGTAGTGCGACGGTGTTGACCGATGTGGCAACGACTGGCACCAGCGCCGCGTTAGTCGCTTTTCAGGGCTTATCTGGCATCATCATGACGCCATCTGGTGATGTCCGCCGCCTGCCTGCGTTTGACGCTGACATGCTTGACGCACTGACTGAGTCACTAAAAGAAAATGACACCTTCGTACTGGGCTGGTCGCGCAATGCCCACGCCAGCCTTTATGTGGTGGTGGCGCCCGACAGCATTAGAGCATCGCAGCTGCTGATTCAAATGGTCGCACTGAAGCGGCAACGCTTCAGTGGCGTCTGGCTACCGCCACCGTTACCGGGAAGCCGTACGTCAGATTAATACCAGAACGAGACGAACAGTTGAACGACATCGGCCTCGAGCTGGAACACTGGCTCCTGTCCCGGCACCACACCGGTCACACGCAAATCGAGGAAGTTCTCGTAGTCGATCAACATGCGATCCCAGAAAAACGTGACGCGCCCCCGATCCAGGGGCCCCATGCCTTCGCGACCAAAGTCGTAGGCAACACCAAGGCGCACAGCCTGGCTGGTGAATTCACTGAGTTCTTTGTCGCGCGCAAGAAAGTTTTGTGCGTCGATTCGCGGGAAAAGATCAGAATAGAAATCCGCCTGCCCCTGAGTGTAGTTGCGATAGCGTGTGCTAAAGGTCCAACGATCGCGCCACGGGTGGGTATAACCGATCTCCCATGAATTCGCGACGATCCCCCAGGTATCGTTGAAGTAGCGATACTCCGCATTCAGCGCTGCGCGATACGGCAAGTAATATCGCCCACTGATCGATACGGCAGCACTGGTGCGCGTATTCGGATAACGCTCGCCCTGAAAACTGTAGCCGCCCGTGTCATCCAAGTAGCGTACCGAACGATACGGGTTGTTTAGATAACCCTCGTCGGTAATACCCTCGAAGTTCAAGGCCATGATCAGGTTGCGTGTCAGAATTTGAGAGATACCGATACCGTATTGCTGGCGTGTCACATCCCGTGCAAATGTCGGGTCGGTGGACATGCCGACAACATCGTTGCCTAAACCATAAGCCAACGTGACCGTTGTCAGATCACCAAACAAGTTCTGATAAACCGCAAGACTGTAGGTACGCGCCTCAAAATCTGACTCGTCACTTTGGGTCACCCCGACCGACATCATGGTGCCGCCACGCAGGTAGTCCACGCCGAGTGACGTCTGTGTACGCTCTTCGGTGTACGGGCTGGCGGTCGTGACAACGTCAATCGAGGCACTGGTGATCATGTCGACGTAATAGTTGGCCGACACCGAAAGGCTCTTACCGACCGATTTACGTAACAAAACCGATGGCCCTTCGATCGAGATATTGTCACCCTCATAGCGGTGATACATCACATCCGCTCGATCGTCGGGCAGCACGGCCGCTGACAACGAGCCGTTGGCCAGGACCATTGCAGCTGTTAGCCAGACGATCAGATGTGTTTGAACGTTGCGCATAACCTCGACCTCCACTGCTGGTTAGTTACAACCGCAACCACCGCCGACGCTGCCCTGAGCACCGCGTGCTGCCTCGCGGGATTCGAAGACATGGTGCATGTAAGACGTTGATACCGGATCGTGATCAAGGAACATGATCGGATCTGCAAGACGGTCTCGCTCGTAGGGTTTCACCCAAGGCTCAACACCAGAACAACCGCTGACACCGACTATTACAGCCGCACAGCTTAAGACTTTTAGCCACTTTCGGATCGACATTTTCATCATGCTGTTCATCCTAGAAAAATACGGTAAAACCGAGGCGACCCTGCAGGTTGTGCACGGTCTTGCTCTCGCCGAGTAAATCGCTATCGAATACGTGATCGCGGAAATCGACACGTAATGCCACGACGTCGTTAATGAGCAGGCGATAACCGGCACCGACGATCACCGTGAATAAATCATCGCCACCGAAGCGCGTGCTGCCGATACCACCAGACAAGTAGAACGACTGATTAAATGCACGCCCTTCGCCCCAAAACGCTTCGCCGGGAAACAGATTCCAACCTACCGATGCGTTGTAGTAAGTGAACTGGCGCTCATCGTCAGTGAGCAACTCTGCAGCGCCACTCAAGCGCTCGAAACTGGTCTCTTCCGTATCCGTACGGCCAACATTGCCCTCGACGAAAAGCGATTCCGAAAAGTGATAGGCCAAAGAGGCCGCAAGCACCGGATTGACACCGAAATCCTCGACACTCATAACACCGGCGTGCACACCAATCTCAAAATCTTCAGTATCGATACGTGGCTGCTTGATCTCACGCCGCGCCACCTCCGGCTCGATCACCTGCTCTGGCGTCTCTGCGATTTCGGTGTCTTCCTTGCCACCAAAAAACGGTAGTGACGAGCAGCCACTAAGACCTGCTGAAACCAGGACAGCGCCGGTCAGAAAAAGAAACCGAAACCGACTTTCCATTCGTCTACTTCCTCATTGTCATCTCTGCTCGTCAAAACGACGTAGCTCTTGTATTCCGCCCGCAACACGAATCGTCGTGTGACGTAGGCGCGCAATCCCCCGCCCACCACAGCTACCTGATCTGTGCGATCTTCGGTGCTCACCAGTGTTGACTTGGGCTCTGTATGAATCACACCAGTACCGAGTGTGAAATAAGGTGACAACCGCCATTCAGGCCAGGTCTCATGCACGGCGTTGATGGTTGCCATATAGCCATTTGAAAAATTGCCAATCAGTTGCGAACCCCACATCTCAACCGAGAGATTGCGAGAAATTGAATAACCGGCGTACACAGCCAGTGCGTCGGCACCCTGGAAATCACCTGTGAGTACACCCGCCTCCCAGCGACGCGACAAAAATTCATCGCGACTGATACGCTCGAATTCGGTGAGCTCGCCTGCTTCGTCCAGCGTCAGCTCCATCTGCGCGATATTCACCCAACCTTCTTTGCCACGGTCAGTTCGCACTTTGAACCACTCTGTCTTACGACGAATGATCTCGACAACTTCACCCTCTTCTGCAACATGAGTGATCGGGTAACCCTTAGCTGGACCAGTGCGCATATCCAGAAACGGATCGGCAACCTCAACCGTGCGATATTCGCGGGCGAATGCCGTTGGCAGCGACACTAACACCCCCAACACCACTGCGATTGTCCATTGCAAAACTGCTCTGCTCACCCGGTCACCCAATTATCCTCAATCCTGCGGCACCACAAACGGGTCGTTATAGTACTGCGCACCAATATCCAGCCACTCGGCTAACAGACGGAGCTCACCCTGCGTGAGGTAGCCTGCGTGCGTGCCCGCCGCATCAAACCGATCGAAAAATCGCCCTGATGCATTGGCACTGCCGCCGGTCATGCTGCTAGGCACCGTGACCGTCTCGAGAATGGGCAACATCGTCACGGGATCGATACCAACCTCAACCTGCCGGTCCTGCAACGCACCCATGCGCAGCTCAACCTCGTTATCGTTAAACAACAACTCACGAAACGCTTTGAACTGGTCGTTGTTTTGATCAGAAATTCCGTCGGTTAAATCCAACTGCGCGATCGGTACCTGCAACATGCCTGCGGCATCGCGATCGGTATGACAGGCGATGCAGGTAAAGTCGCTAACAACATTGCCCAAAGCGTCCAATGTCTGACGCGGCACCGACCAAATGGGATGGATGTGATCTTGATAATGGATCGTCGAACGACAGGTCGCGTCCCAGTTTTGCTGACAAGCTAGTGTCGTTGGCGCCAATGTCGTCAATTCGGTATAGCGAAACTGATAGGAAGCATCCGGCGCCCGTCCAGCGGCGGCGGGATCGGTCCAGACATCATCAAAGAAGATGTCCATACTGGGCTCCAGCGACGCACAGAAATCGGTGCCACAACTAATACGCGTACGCACCTCGGCCATCGTTTCGCCAATGTCCGCAAAAAACGCTGGATTGGTATTGGGATAAGGCTGACCGGTCGTCGTGGCACCATCGTGCGCCGCAGTAAACGCATCGTTGCGGCCATGTGACAAGCCGCTGCCACCGTCGTGGCATCCATTACAGGTGACTAACTCGCCAGGACGGACCTGCAACCAGTTATCGTGTCGCCCACCGATACGGCGCCCGCGCGCATCCAGAATGCTAAAGGTCAATGCAACATCCGCTGGCACCTTGACCATCACTGAGCCGTCCGGCTCGATCATCGTATAGCCAAGAATTTCGCGCATTCCAAGGCCGCCTGCCGCACCGAATGCGCTACCGGGAATCTCGACGATATCCTCATCAGGGATCGACACCGCTTTTTCCAAACGCAAAAAGCGGGCTGGCCGCGCTGCGGCATCGGTTTGTGCTGGGTCCGCGACCACATCGATGCCGCCTGGCGCCGTATCGACACCCAGTACATCGTAGACACTGCGGATATTGATTACGCCCTCTCCATCGGAGGCCAGTCCCGAATCCAGCGTGAAATCGTTCAGCCCTGGCAATAACACCGGTGTTAGCGCACGAACTTCGGCCGCGACAATATCGGAGAAAATCACGCCCTCTTCCGGCGTTACAACCGGCAGTTGCGTTTCATCTTCCGGATCGTAAATCCAGATGCCATAGAGAGGCGGTGCATCAATCAGATTTGCATCAGCCAAATTGGCTGGTGTACAGGCCAGAATTCTCAGCGTGAGCGGATCTTGCAAGCGACATTGCGTCCAACTCAAAAGCAAACGTCCGGTCCCATCTCGTAGTGGATACACGGATCGATAGCGCCCACCCGGTGAGGTTTGATCGGCTGCCACAACCACATCGTTGACCGTACCCGGAGTCTGCGCCGGACCGGTCCCACCGGCGTTGTTCAAACTCGCCTGCGTGTTCTCGATATAGTCGGCGACATTAATTTCTACCAGAGCGCCGCCGGTATCGGCACCAGTGAAAGGCTTGAGCAAACTCAGTACGCGCCCATTCGGGAGAGCTTCGGGCAGTGTGAACTGCTCCTGCTGCCCATCATTATCAACATCGTGACTATTTGCACCGTACAACAACTGCAAATCGCTGCCGTCGGGATTTACGCGATAGAGATTGAACGCATTGTTATTACCAACGTTGTCCCACCGAGTAAAGACGATACGGCCGTCATTCAGAACAGCCGGGTTGAGTTCATGTGACTGGTTAAAGCCAATCTGTTGGATATCGGTGCCATCGAGCTGCATCGTGTGCAACAGAAACGCCGGTTCATTGCGATCTTCATCGAGTGCAGCAAATTGTGGCTTACCCTCGTCAAGCAAGATTGCCGATGACTGGCGCTGTCGGGTCGAACTGAATACCAGACGGCCATCCGGCAAGAACCGCGGCGAAATATCATGACCCTGCTCTGCGATGATGTCTGAGTCAATAACCCGCCGCAGTGCGCGCGTTTCCAGATCAAACTCCCAGATGTTCCAGGTCGCAACCTGAT
Organism: Pseudomonadota bacterium; assembly: GCA_039187375.1. Lineage (GTDB taxonomy): Bacteria > Pseudomonadota > Gammaproteobacteria > Steroidobacterales > Woeseiaceae > CALBPI01. Next base: position 11,537 of record JBCCZN010000008.1, on the reverse strand, counting down.
CTTCCAGCTCAACGTCTGGGTCAAATGGGTAGCGCATTGCAAACGCGACCTTGGTCGCATCAAACGACACCGTGACATCACGAATATCGGCCAGGCCCTGAGTCAGTTCACTGGTCAAATCGACGTCTGGCGTGCTGGGAGACGCGCGATCACGAAAAAACAAATCGGCCCCCGGGTTGAATGACAGAATGACCCGCAGGTCCTCCTCAACGGGATCTTCTCCCTCCTCAACCACCGGAACCGGCCGTTTGACATAGAAAATCGGCGACTCCAGCGCGACAGGATCGCGATCCTGCCCACTACCAAAGCCAACCTGGTCACCGTCATTACCGCCGGAATTGCAGGCGGACAATAACGCTAGCAGCGCTATTGTTGCGACTATCCGTGTTGTCAGCGGATGATCTCTAGTCACGGGTTCCATTGAATTCATCGGGCGCCCTCACTCCAGCTTCGGTCGCGAGCCCGCCAATTAAACGTAATCTGCATGGTGGCGATCGACCGGTACTGGTTCTGTTAACAGCATCACACTTCCATTCGGACTTCGGTCGGCATGCTCGAAACTGCGAGCAAGTGCCGCTGAAGTTACAGAAAGTGAGCCGGAGTATAGGAAGACGCACCGGCGTACGTAATGTCGTCAAACTCAGACAAGCTTGTGTTTCGATGCGCCAGTCAAATCACATGACGGATCAGCACTCGGGCGCAACGCCTGTCACCACAGGCACTCCAGCGGCATTGACGCCAATCATCAACCGAACGCGTCAAGCCGCCTCGACTGACAAGTGACCCTCAGGAAATGTGACCTGACTTCGGCTGCACAGAAAAAACGGCATGTGCCAATGCGCGACACTCATGTCTGATATCAGCGACAAAACGATTTTTGTTTTAAAACAATGGTTTACGGTTATTGAGTACGGTCTGTACCCAATCTGCCGACAAGCGGTTTACATATTGAAACAAATGAGAATTCTTCTCAATTATCGTTAAATCGATGAAATTTCAATGGTTTTTTTCGTATTTCTGCATATTCGCTCTGCGTGGCACGTCGATTGCAAAACCCTCACCGAGTGAAGTGAATGTCGACGCCGTCACAAGTTTGACTCTCAGGCAGACCCTTTGTGAGAACGGTCACTGCAAGCACTGTGAACTAGACACACACTTCCGGACAGCAACGACCGCCAGTTTTTTTGCGGCGCTGTCATTGGGATGACTGGTTTGCCCGGGGGCAGACCAAATGACAAGTGCAGGGAATCAATGAAGCCAAACAACTCGATAATGTTGTTACGCAACGGCCTTTCGCTGATCGCGATGCTGCTCGTCGCAGCAAACGTGCAAGCGGGGCCACGCGAACAGGCGAAGCGCATGCACGATCGGCTGGCCGGGGTGCCGCCGACGGAAGCGGTGCTCACAGACATGGCATCTGACATTGCGGCGGGCAACGCAATCGCAGCAGCCAACACCGCCATGGACAATCGTGCGTTCTACGATGTGACGCTGAAGAATTTCGCGAAACCCTGGACAAACCGAGACTTCGATGTGTTCGTGCCATTAAACGACTACGTCGCCACGGTCATCGGCATGGTACGCGATGACGTACCGTTTAATCAGGTGCTGTCAGAAGACATCGTTTACATCGGCGCCACAGGTCTTGGACTGCCAGCCTACTCGATGACGGACAACAGTCATTATGAAGCGCTCGAGCGCGACAACATTAACCTGCGTGACAATCTTGTACGAACGACTCAATCTGCGGTGACCGACTTGCCACCGGCAGCCACCGCCGGCGTCATGACGTCGCGCGCTGCCGCCGAAGCTTTTTTCATCGCCGGTACTAATCGGGCGATGTTGCGCTTTACGCTGATGAATCACCTGTGCCGTGACCTCGAACAGGTTAAGGATGGCACACGACCGCCAGATCGTATCCGTCAGGACGTCACGCGCAGCCCGGGTGGCGACGCGCGCTTGTTCCTGAATAATTGCATTACCTGTCATGCGGGCATGGACCCGCTGGCGCAGGCGTATGCGTACTACAACTTCAATGAAGAAACCGGTCGCATCGAGTACACCGACGGCGCGGTACAACCGAAGTACTTCAACAACGACAACAACTTCCCATTTGGATTCCGCACACCAAACGACCAATGGAGCAACTACTGGCGCCAGGGTCGCAATGCGCTACTCGGATGGGATGACACGCTGCCGGGGTTTGGTAATGGCGCCAAGTCACTCGGCCAGGAGTTGGCCAACAGCGCCGAATTTGCTAGCTGTCAGGCGAAAAAAGTTTTCCGTAACGTCTGTCTGCGTGACCCGGTGGACGCTGCCGATCGCAGCCAGATCGACACGATGGTCAACTCACTGACAAGCGGTGGTTACCGACTGAAGCAGACTTTTGCTGAAGCGGCGACTTACTGCATGGGCGACTGAGGGGCATGACCATGAATAATTCAATGACGACATTGAGCAGCCAAAATCAGTCGCGCAGCATTAAAGCACTGATTCTAACCCTGACGGTCAGCTTGATCAGTGCCTGTTCAGGCGGCGGAGCGCCGGTCGAAGAGACACCGATTACCTCGGCGCCACCCAGCACAGGCTATAACGGGCCTGCTCCGGCCAGCGCCGATGTGCAGGCATTCCGACTCAATCTGTGGGACAACATCCAGGCAGAAGCTGGCTGTGGCGCCTGTCATGGCACTGGCGGACAAGCGCCAACCTTTGCCCGTGATGACGACATCAATCTGGCGTATGCCGAAGCCAATACCGTCGTGGACTTGATGTCTCCCGAGAACTCGCGCCTGTCGACCAAAGTCGGTGGCGGTCACAACTGCTGGGAATCCAGTGATGCGGCGTGTGCCGATCGGATGACCACATGGATTTCTCGCTGGGCCGGCGAGCTTGTTGCGGGTGGCGGTCGTACGATCGACCTGGAACCGCCTGTCATTCGTGAGCCAGGCTCCAGTCGTAACTTCCCGGCTGACTCTGCGTTGTTTGGCAGCACCGTCCATCCGGTCCTGACGCAATACTGCGCCGGCTGTCATGCCTCGAGTGCACCCAATGCACAGGGTCCGTTTTTCGGGGAAGGCGACCTTGATACCGCCTACGATGCCTCCCGGCCGCGTATCGATCTGAACATCACTGCGGATTCACGATTTGTGGTACGTCTGCGTGAAGAGTTCCACAACTGCTGGAGCGACTGCCTCAGCAACGCCAATGAGATGCAGGCAGCCATCGACGCGATGGCCGGCAATATTGCACCGACGCAGGTTGACCCGTCGCTGACGATCAGTCGTGCACTGTCGATTGTCGACGGCGTCGTCGCCAGTGGCGGCAGCAGATATGAGGCGAACGCCATTGCTACCTACGAATTCAAGGCAGGCGAAGGCGTGACCGCGTTTGATACCAGTGGCATCACGCCCAGTCTGGATCTGACGCTTTCCGGTGACTACAACTGGGTCGGTGGCTGGGGTGTCACATTACGTGACGGCAAAGCGCAGGCACGTGTAGCCGACAGTGCCAAGCTGCATGACATGATCAAAGCGACTGGCGAATACTCGATTGAAGCGTGGGTCGTACCGGCAAATGTGACGCAAGAGGAGTCGCGAATCGTCAGCTATTCTGCAGGTCCGGATGCTCGCAACTTCACGTTGTTCCAGAACCTGTACGACTATGACTTTGCAAACCGAAGTAGCGTCACTGACGCGAATGGTATGCCGGCGCTGTCGACACCGGATGCGGACGAGGTCCTGCAGGCGACACTGCAGCACGTTGTCGCCAACTATGACCCGGTCAATGGCCGTAGCATTTACGTCAATGGTCAGCGTATCGATATCACCGATGAGCAGGGTGGCGGTAGCATCGCGGACTGGGATAACACCTACGCATTCGTGCTGGGTAGCGAAGCCAGTAATAACGGTCGCTTCGCCGGCACGTACCGTTTCGTGTCCATCCACAACCGGGTGCTGACGGACGAGCAGATCTTCCAGAATTTTGATGCGGGCGTGGGTGAGAAGTTCTACCTGCTGTTCAGCGTTGCACACCTGATCGATGTGCCAGATGCGTATGTACTGTTCGAAGTGTCACAGTTTGACAACTACAGCTATCTGTTCAATGCGCCACACTTCATCTCGCTCGATCAGAACGCGAGTTTTGCGAACATCCCGATCGAGGGCATTCGAATCGGCTTGAACGGCGACGAGGTACCTGTCGGTCAGACCTATCGGACTGTGAGCACCACCCTCGACAGCACACTGGTGGAAGAGTTAGGTCAGCCGTTGTCCAACCTTGGCACCGTGATCGCGCTGGAACAGGGCCCTGAGGGTGACGAGTTCTTCCTGAGCTTCGATGTGCTGGGCAACAACGTCAATGTACGTACCGATCCGGTGCCATTGGCACCGCCACCACCAGTCGATCTGGTACCGGTTGCGGATATTGGTGTCCGTACATTCGAGGAAATCGCTGCAACGATGTCTGCCGTCACCGGCATACCGCGAACCAACCCGGATGTCATGACAACCTATGAACTGGTGCAGCAACAGATGCCGGTAGCGCCAGCACTGGATGGGTTCCTGGCCTCGAATCAGGTCGGTATCGCCCAGCTTTCGGTCGAGTACTGCAATGCGCTATTGAATGACACCGGTCGCCGTGCGACGTACTTCCCGGGCTTGGACTTCAGCGCATCCGCGAATGCTGCCTTCGGCTCGCAAGCGGGCCGAAACTTGTTAATCGACCCGCTGGTCGACGGGATCGTCGGCGTAAATCTGGCATCCCAGCCAAACCGTGCGGATGTTGAGGGCGAGCTTAATAATCTGATCACCCGCCTCACTGCGTGTGGCAATAACTGTGCGGCGGATCGCACTCAAACTGTCGGCATCGCCGTATGCTCTGCTGCTCTGGGTAGTGCTGCGATGCTGGTGCAGTAACACGATTTGTAAAAGGACAAATCACTATGGCTAAGAAAAAGGTCAATCTTCATCCGGACGCACCATTGATGCACCCGGAACACAAACGCCCGGTTACGCGTCGTGACTTCATCGCGCAGGGTTTTATGGCCGGTACCGGAACCGCACTGAGTGGTGGCTTGTTTAGCCTGTTCGCCAATCCGCGCGAAGCCGCTGCGGCGTTGTCGGCGGACTTGCAACCACTGCGCGGTGGCTGCGGTCTGGAATTGGCGGGTGCGGGCAAGATCCCATTCGTCTGTTTCGATTTGGCCGGCGGTGCCAACATTGCCGGCTCCAACGTGTTGGTCGGTGGTCAGGGTGGTCAGATGGATTTCCTGTCAACGGCCGGCTACAACAAGCTGGGCTTGCCCGGCGATATGACGCCCGATTCGGTTAATCCAGACACCGGTACGAATGACTTCATCAATACCGACCTGGGTCTTGCCTTCCACTCGGACAGTGCGTTCTTGCGCGGCATTATGGAGCGCTGCTCACCGGCGACATTGGCCAACACCAATGGCGCAATTTTGGTCAATCGTTCCGAGAACGACACCGGCAATAACCCCCACAACCCGATGTACGCGATCTCACGCACTGGCGTGCGCGGTGAATTGCTCGATCTGATCGGCTCACGCACCAGCGATTCGGGTGGTAACTCGATGGCACCGGCAGAGTTCATCGATCCAGCCGTTCGGCCAACCAAGGTCGACAGACCCAGCGATGTCACTGGTTTGGTCGACACCGGCAAACTGGTCGGACTGTTATCGCAAAACGATGCCGTCGCGGTACTGGAGTCCGTATATCGATTGAGTGACCGCAAAATGGGCCAGGTCGATACGCGAATCGATGCCGATGCTGTCGTCAAAGATCTGGTCAAGTGCGGCTATCTGAAGTCTGCCGATCTGGCCGACCGTTTTGGAGACCCGTCACAACTCAATCCGTCATTGGATGCCGATCTAGTTGGACCTACGGGCATTTTCTCGCAGGCCGAGTACGACATGGACCGTGAGTTCCGCAAAACCGCATCGGTTATGAAGCTTGTCGCAAATGGCTATGCCGGCGCGGGTACGATTACCATGGGCGGCTACGACTATCATGGTGGTCGACGCGCACGTGGCGAGGTTCGGGACCTGCGCGCAGGGCGTTGTATGGGCGCTGCACTGGAATACGCAGCGCGCATGAACGTGCCATTGTTTATGTATGTCTTCAGTGACGGCTCGGTCTCTAGCAATGGCGTCATTGACGACACCGTCGACGGACGCGGCAAATTCGAATGGGTCAGTGATAACCAGAGTACTGCCGCAGCATTCTTCCTTGTCTACAACCCGAACGGGCGTCCGCAGTTATTCAGCGGCGATAACATCGCACCGGAAAATCACCAGCAAATTGGCTACTTCCGCCGTGATGGATCGGGCGAAACAAGTAGTAGTCCAATTGCGAACAACGTCAACCTGCTAGTTGAAGCTGTGGTGTTGAACTACCTTGCAGTGCATGGCGAACAAGCCAATTTCGAGATGCTGTTCCCCAATCACAGTCTTGGCAACACTCAATTACGTGACAGTCTGACTGCATTCAACCCGATTATCTGATCGGCAAACGAAAACAGGTCGTTTCCGCCTGTCGTTGAAAACCCGGTGTCGCAATCTGCGACACCGGGTTTTTTTAAGTCACCAGCGCTCAGCTAATCGACCGACAGACTATCTCATCTTTACGCCAGTCACAGATCACGCGATAGCGTTGTGCCAGCTCGCGACGGGCATTGTCGAGCCAGACCGGCACGTCCCAGACCCGCTGTAAATGCGATTGCAACCGATCTGCATGCTGCGCGGTCACAAACTCATCGAAACCGCGAACATCCGCGTCAGAATCTGGCAACACTGTATCGGTATCGTCGGTCATAGAATTTTCAATGTAGCGCCAGCGTAGCGCGCCCTGCTGCCAACCGGTCAACGTCAAAGCTGCTCGACTACCATCGTTGAATCGAAATGCCAGCGCCTCGTCCTGGTTAAACGCATAGTCGGCCAAACTACCCAGCGATATTGACGTTCGCGGTACACCGAATTCTGACAGTGCATTCGAGATCGGTTGATCCAGAGAGTGTGGCGCCGTCAGGATGTCGGACACTGCAGGAGCATCAATGGCAACCGACGCGGTCATCGCGGCTCTGACGCCAGCTCGCAGCGTACGCCACGACTGCAACTGCGCGTTGGCCTGTGCCGTCAGTGACACAGGCGTCGCAAAGCGCATCCAGGAACGGAACTCATAATCGAAAAACACCTGTACACGAAAACCGCGCGCCGATTCGGCGTCGGCATCAATAACATTAATCACGCTCACGCCGAAACGATCAGCCGGCACGTTCGTCGCCAATTGTCGCATCCCAGCATCAGAACACCCATCGCAGCGCACCCAGGTTTGTGCGCGCACACCAGCACAGAGCACCAGCGCAATGAGCGAAAAACAAAATAAGCGGGGCATTGTGAATCTCCTTGTCAAAACGGAGTACTCACGTTAGTCAGCGGCTGCCTGCAGTGTTGGGCGGATTTCTATTCCACTCGTATCGATTCGCACCCCAACTCAACTCTAGCCGTCTTCTTCGACCGCCTCGGACTGCGGCAGATCCGCATTACCGGTTTCGACCAAACGTACAAAGCGCGTCAGTTGTTCGCCCAGGACCGCATCCACCGCCGGCGCGATCTGATCTAATCCGTCCGGATCATAGCCACCGACCGCATATTTCAGTTCGACCAAAGTCCCCGTCTCGGTCTCGCTCAGCACGAATACCAGATTGCCATCGACACCGCGCAGCCCCAACGGACCGAGGCCGCCAGTCAGACGCAACAGACTCGGCGTACGGATCAGAGTCACCTGCATATGCACCACAGCATCATCGCCATCCAGCTGTTCACAAAAGCACCCCAGTGCGCGCGCATCGATCGACAGATTGGTCGCATCGCCTGAGTAGGTATGATCCGGATGCCACCAATCTGAAACGTGTCCCACCAGCAGGCGCCAAGCGAGATCGCGTGGCGCTGAAATCTGGGCACCATGCTGTACGACAAAACCTGTTGGCGCCGCGCTGGACACCTCTGCCCTGGCAACCGGCAGTGTCAACGCGATCAATAAGAGACTGATACGAAAAAACATGGTCGGCTCCGCGATCATCAACCGTGAGCGTCTAGCTTAGCCTTCCGGTGCCTTGCTTGACCAGAACCAGGCAATCGCACCGCCCGCGATCAAGTGCCAGACACCCCACCATGCGGTTATCAATGCGACACTTCCCAGCAACGGAAAGAAGGTCAACGCTAACGCTAACCCTAGAGCCGTATTCTGAATGCCTACCTCAATGCAGATTGAGCGCTGCGCTGATGGCCGACATCGTGTCAACCAGGCAAGTGCGAAACCCAAAGCAAACGCTGCGCTGTTATGCACCAGAACCCACCAGAAAATAGCATTCGCATGGTCGATAAATAATGCACCATTGGCGAAAAAGGCCAACACGACAAACAAGATAAACGCAGTCATTGAAAACAGACGCAAGGGGCGCTTCAAGGCAGCAGCCTGTCCCGGTCGAGCATACGCAAATAACACGCCGAGTGCGGTTGGAATAATAAGAACGATCGCTACGAGCAACAGCATCTGCACAAAATCGATTTCGACACTCTGCAAAACCGCTTGTGTGGTCGGCAATAAGCCGGCCCAAAAGGCAATCGTAAAAGGCGTCATCAAAAAGCAACACAGACTTGATATCGCCGACAGACTGACCGACAACGCAACATCGGCGCGCGCAAGCTGTGAAAAAAAATTGCTCACCGAGCCGCCAGGACAGGCTGCAATCAGGATCATGCCCAAGGCCAGCGACGGCGACGGTGATAGACCGACAATCAACAATGCAGTCAATGCAGGCAACAACAAACACTGCGCGCACAACCCGGTCAGGATGGCACGTGGCTGACGACGCAGTCGGATAAAATCCTGCAGCGACAAATCCAGTGCAACACCGAATACGATCATGGCCAACAGGCCATTCAATATCAGTACTGCAGTCGGATTGAAGTTCAGTTGGACGGCGTCGAGAGCCGTCACTTATTGCAGCGCGTATTCAAGATAGGCGTAGACACGCTGTGCGACCGCTTGTCCACGAACCTCACGAGGCTGATATCGCCATTGCGAAACCGCCTGCAGTGCCGAGCGGTTGAACAACGTGCTCGTCGCTTCGACAACTTCAATATCGCGTGGCACGCCGTCGGTATCAACAGTGAACTCGAGTTTGACGCGACCCTCGACCTGGCGCCGCAACGCCGCGCGAGGATAGGAAGGTGGCACCGATTGCACCAGTCGCAGCGTGGCTGCCGACACGGTCTGCGCGGTTGCCTGCTCGATGAATGCTCGATCCACCGCAGCCTGTAGCTGGCCGGCTGCATTCGCATCGATGGTCGCTAACTGACGCTGCAAAGCCTCAGCACCAATAGGATCAGCACCGGCCGCACGATCACGAATTTGTTCCGCAACTGCTGGAATCATCAAGGCTTTGGCATCGCCAGCAATCTGGCTATCCGTTTGCAATCCTGCATAAACGTCAAAAGCGTTATTGTTGCCGGAATAGCGATTGGCCGACAGTGCTGCACGCAACGCATCCAGTGGATCGGCTGCCGGTGTCGCCTGAGTGGGTGCCGATTGCGTTGCGGCTGCCTCGGAAGCTGCTTGTCGCTGGCGTTCGCGTTCGCGCTGCTGCTCGGCGGCACGCTGCGCTGCCGCTTGACGTTGCGATGCCTGTCGGGCCGCCTCAGCCTCGGCCGCAGCACGATCCGCAACCCGCTTGGCAACCAATGCATCGCGAACGGACGAACGCAGTTCAAGTACATCTCCTGGCGCAGTCCTCGGCAACGACGCCAATTGTTCAATCGTCGAGTTAGCTTCGTCTTCATCGCCACGATTCGCCGCGTCCAGTGCTGCCGAACTCAAGTCGGCGCGAGCCGTGTCCAACGCCTGCGAAAACGCATCGATCGATGGGTGTGGAACGCCGGCGTTCACAAGTTGCTGTGACAAAGTTGCTGCGGCATCCCAGTCCTGCGCGGAACTGGCTTCACTGATTTGTTCGCCGACCTGATCGGCCACCGCTTCCAGCTCTGTCGCTGCCTCAGCCGAATCCGGATATTGTTCAAGATAATCGGCATAAAGCTGCAAAGCACTGTTGTCGACCGGCTCGACCAGCATACCGGCCGCTGCTGCCAAACGCGCTTTGTTCAACAACTCCTCGCCCGGTTGTGCTTCTTCAACGATGGCACGCACAACCTCGGACTCATCGGTGTCAATTGGCGCGAGGATCGCCTCGTCTTCAACTACCTGCGTATCGCTGCCGAGAAAAAACCACGCCAGCATGCCGCCAAATGCCAGCAGTGCCAGCAACAGCAAGACGATATCGTTAGACTTGCCGAATTGCCGCGAGCGGTTAGTGTGCAACCGAAGCTTGCCAACAAAAATCACGATTCGATTGCCCGATCTAAGATCGACGCCAGAAGCGACCCAGCGATTTGATCTTACTCACGACCTTGTCTATGCCATTGGCACTGACACGGTCCAGTTCATCGCTGGTATCGACCTGCATGCGCGGAATCAGGCTGGGGTCGGAGCGCAATTGCAGGTGACGCAACACACCACCATTGACGTTTTGGCGCAAACGATCATGGGATATCGGCTTGGCCATGTAACGAAACACCTGGCCGTGATTGATCAATGAAATCATCTCGGCTGCGTCTCTATCGTCGCTGACGACGATCGCGATCAACTCTGGCAGATGTAATTTGAATTTGTTCAGGATCTTGCGAAGCACAGAGCCTTCGCTGGAGACTTCCGAGATCAGTACGCCGGCCTTACCCTCGTTGATCATCTCCAGAATTTTCACGAGTCGATTAGCATGGTAGATCGGATATCGACCTCCAAGCGCAGCATCCACCTCGGCAAAAAAATCGTCACTCAGCGTAAAGACGATCACACCAACCTGGTTAACGTCCTCAAAACTGTCACCCGGCTGACTCTCGACTGAGTCACCGGCCAAAATGACTTGTTCACCGGTTTCTGCAAGACGATCCAAACGCTGTTTGGCCAACGCCTCAGGCGTAATCTCCGGCTGTGGCTCGGGCTCGGCTGGCTTCCTGAGTGCCGTGACACTCTCCAGCATTTTCGGTACCAGAGACGGTGACTTGCGCTTGGAAGCGGATTGCGTCTGCGGCGCAATTTCAGCGGCGGGCGTCAGCGAATCATCAGCTTCGATTATTGGCTGTGGCGCCGTCTGTGAAATCGACTGCAAGGATTCGGTCGGCTGCAATACGGGTGCATCAGATGCCTTAACCGCCATTTCAATCGTGGCTTTCAACGCGTCGGGCGGACACGGTTTGGAGAGGAAACGAAATACCTCTCCAACGTTGATCGAGCCTTCGATGGCATCCAGATCGGCGTAACCGGTCAGCAAGATTCTCATCGTGCGCGGCGAACGCTCGCGCACCAGACCGAGCACCTCGACACCTTCCATCTCAGGCATGCGTTGGTCCGCAACGATGACGTCGACATCATGCTCAATACACAGTTCAACCGCTTCCGCGCCTG
>JBCCZN010000007.1:0-29606 GCA_039187375.1 Pseudomonadota bacterium | reverse complement strand
GATCCCGACGTGGTCTTCCCACCGCTGGATGCCTATTGGAGTGTCAACAACACACCGAACGTGGGTACCGGCAGTATCGACAATGGCGAGATCGGCACCTCGTTTTATCGCGGTGATATCGACTCGCTATTTTTGCTAGGCGATGAGGATGTCGACACCGAGGAGTTCGATATTTTTGTAGTAGCGCACGAGTGGGGTCATTATTTCGAAGATACGTTGTCGCGCTCTGACAGCACCGGAGGCTCGCACAATTTCGTGCAGTATCTCGATCCGCGACTGGCGTTCGGTGAGGGCTTTGGCAATGCCGTCTCGGCGATGATCAATGATGGCTCGATTTACTACGACACTCTGGATTCTCAGCAGGCGGGTGGCTTTCAGTTTGATCTGGAAAACAACGATCTGACTGCGGCCAATCGTGGCTGGTTCAGTGAACGTAGCGTACAAGCGATTCTCTACGACATATTCGATTCGAATGCCGACACCGGTGATACGCTGGCGGTTGGCTTCACGCCGATCTACGAGGTACTGGTTGGCGCTCAAGCCAACGGGGTGCCATTCACGACTATTTTTCCGTTCGTTGAGGCATTCAAGGCGGAAAACCCAGCGTCGGCCGGGGCACTGGATTCGGCGTTAACCCTCCAGCGAATCAGCACCAATAGTGATGGCTATGGCAACAATGAAACCGAAGGTGCGGGTCGGGCTGATCTGACCTTACCCATCTATACGACGCTGACATTGAACGCAGCCGCTGTTGAGGTGTGCAGCTCGAACGCGTTCGATCCCGGCGAGGCTGGCAACAAGCTGGCGGTGCGGCAGTATCTGCGTTTCTCGATTCCGGTTGACGGAAACTATACGATCTCGGTCGTTACAAACAATCCGCCGGCGGTGGGCAGTAGTGATCCTGATGCGCTGGTTTACCAGGGCCAGAGGTTCATCACGTTTGCACAGTCAGGTGTTGCCAATCAGGAGACCATCAACCTGCCGGGTCTGACGGCCGGCGACTATGCGATGGACGTCTATGAATTCTCCTACCGATCCGGTGCGCCGGCTGCGATCGCCCAGCCCAACGACCGCACTTGTTTCGATATCACATTGACCAACTAGGTCGCCGCGAGGACGGAAAATACTATGAAATATTGGATTGCAATCATCACTGCGGCGCTACTGGGATGCGGTGGTACTCCGGACAGTACAACCCTGATTGCTGAGGATCAGGGCGATGACGCACGCGAGGCGGCCAAGGCGCAGATCGTCGCCGAGCATCATGAACACCGAAGCCCGGGCAAACCGACGTTGCCGGTGGCGATTGATTACAGCTATCTGCAGGTGCCCAGCGTCGGCGAACCGGTGACGGTTCGGTTGAGCGTCGTGAGCCAGGCGGTGAGCGGCATGAGTGCCAGCGTGTCGACGCGCGGATCGATGAGTCTTGCTAAAACACAGCCCCAGCAGATCGCAATGAAGGCCACCGGCCAAAGCGCATCTTCAGAGACGATTGACGTGGTGGTTACGCCCAGTGCCGAGGGTCGTAGCTATCTAAACGTGGTGATTCGAGGTGAGCTGGACGGGCGTGCGATGACCAAGGCGATTTCAGTGCCGGTACAGGTGGGGCAGGCGGGGCCTGCGCTACGTATCAATGGCGAGCTGATCGAGACTGACGTCGAGGTGCTCTCCAGCATGCCGGCGTCCCAGTCCATCCGCATCGAACCTGTGGAAGAGTAGGTCGGGAATAAATTCCCACACGTACCCGAAACGGGACTTACTTCACAGTAAAAGAAGCACTTACGACATAAATTGCAGACTCCGGTTGCAAGTATCGCGACCGGGCTATGCAGTTCGCCGACATGATGACGGCGGTCTGAATGGCAAGTGACGGATCTACCAGGGAACGGTGGTGAGACAGCACGCAAGGCGACCCGCTGCCCCATGCACCCGATTTTAAAAAATCAGCTTAGAGAAGCGACCCAGGGCGATCCCGATGCGCCAATGCTGGATATTGCTTCCTTGTTGGAGCTGGTTGACGCCTACTACGCGCGTTTGGATATTGACGACACCGCACAGCAGCCGGTGCTGGACGCGATTGCGCAGCTCGATCTGGACACGATCGGCAGTGACGACGCAACGTTTGCCGCAACAACTTCATCAAGCGGCGTGAGAGAACGTTTTCATGGTTTAGATTTCAGTGACTTACGCGCAGTACTTGATAACATAGGTGACATGGTAATGACCGTCGACGAAGACGGTGAGATCCAGTTTGCCAATCAGGTTGCCGTGCGCTTTTTTGACCCTGAGCGCCGTTCGCTGGCTGGTCAATTCGTCCAGCAATTCTTGTTAACGCCGCAGTCGCTCGGGCTAGCAGAGGCGCTTGAGCCGTATTTGGCCGAGCTCAAAGCGGGTGATCCCAATCTTGAAGGTAAACCGCTGGCCGGTGTTCGTGTCGATGGCACACCATTGTCACTGTCGTTGGTAGCCAGCCGTCTGAGTGCAATGGCAGCTGGCGACTATGTTCTATGCTTGCGCGACGCGTCAGTTCGCAGTAAGGAAGAGGCGTTGCTGCGTGAGAATGAAGAGCGTTACCGCGCTCTCGTCGAGCATGCACCCGAGGCGATCCTGGTGTTCGATATCGATGCAAATCGGTTCGTCGATGCGAATGAGCATGCCAGTACCTTGTTTAACCTGTCGCGCGGCCGATTGCTGTCGAGTGCATTCTTTGGACTGCGCAACCTCAATCACGAACCACGCATCGGTTCCGAGCAGCACCGGATCGAGCAATTTCTGCAGCGGGCACTGGCGGGCGAGCAACCGACGTTCGAGTGGTTGTACCGGGATAGCCATGGGGTCGAGCTCAACTGCGAGATTCGACTGTCACGGATGCCGGCGAGCAGCCAGTCCCTGGTGCGGGTCAGCGTCGTCGATATCGGGCCGAGGAAATTACAAGATCAGATCGATTTCAGCGAGAAGAAGCTGCTTGAGATGATCGCCAGCGGCACGGCGATCGAGAAGGTGCATCGCGCCATTTGTCGGGTCACTGAAAGCGTGGTGTCCGGCGCGCGTGCAACGATGATGTTGAAAGATAGCGCGGGCCTTGAGTTGCACCTGGCTGCTGCCCCGAGTTTCGCCGGGCAGGACACCCGAGCTATCGCGTCGCTGACACTCAATGAGCCAAGTTTGTCGGCCGGAGTGGCGGTCGCGACCCGGCAACCGGTGTTAATACACGATGTGCTGGCACACCATGCCTGGTTACCGGCGCAGCAATGGGCGCGACAGGCCGAGATTCGTGCAGCCTGGTCATTTCCGCTCTCGTCAGTCGATGGCGAGATTACCGGTACATTGGATTTGTATTTGTCCGAACCGCGCGAGCCGACCACTGAGGAGCTGGATCGGCTTGCCGGTATTGCACGACTCGCGGCATTAGCGGTCGGTCGAGAACGCGCCCGACAGGCGCTGTCGCAAAGTGAGGGCCGCTTTCGTAGCCTGTTCGAAAATGTCATGGAAGGCGTCTATATCGCGACTTCCAATGGGACGCTGGTTGCTGCCAATCCGGCCATGGTCAAGATGCTGGGTTACGACACCGAGACTGAGCTGTTGCAGCATGCACGACGCCACACCACCTATTATGAAACCGCGGACGCCGAGCGCTTCGAGGAGCTCATCCAGTCGCAATCGACGGTGGAGGAATTCGAATCCACGATGATTCGCAAGGATGGCGAACGACTAACGGTGATCGAGAGTGCGCGCTCGGTGCAATACGCCGATGGTGAGGTGTATATCGAGGGCACGATTCGGGATGTCACCGCCAGACGACTCGCCGAACAGCGTATTTTCAAGGAAAAAGAGCGCGCCGAGGTCACGCTAAAGTCAATCGCCGATGGTGTGATTACAACCGATGCGACGGGCTGTATCGACTATATGAACCCGGTCGCGGAGACGATGACCGGTTGGAGTCTGCGCGCCTCGGTCGGCCAGCACGTTGACGACATATTGACGCTGGTCGATGAGCACACCCGCGAGATGGTCGACAATCCGGTCGTGCGGTGTCTGAACGAAGGACGCTCGGTTACGATGTCCCAGCCGTGTTTGTTAGTCGACAAGGCTGGCAATGACGTGTCGGTGCAACAAACGACGGCGCCGATTCGCGACGGCGGTGGCCATATTAGTGGTGCGGTGATGGTGTTCCATGATGCGGGTGCCGATCAGCGCTTGTCACGGCGACTGTCGTATCAGGCAACCCATGACGCCTTGACCGGACTGGTGAACCGGCTGGAATTCGAGAACATTCTCGAACGCGCGATTCACCGTACCCGTTCGAACCCGAACGAACACTACGCATTGCTTTACATCGACATTGATCAGTTCAAGGTTGTCAACGACACCTTTGGTCATACCGCGGGCGATGAGTTGATTCGTCAACTGGCCGCGCGGTTGGAATCGTGCGTGCGACCCAATGATGCACTGTCACGTCTGAGTGGCGATGAGTACGGTGTCTTGCTTGCCGGTTATGCGCCCAACGATGTGATGCGGGTGGCAGAGGATATTCGCGCTAGTATCGAGTGTTATCGCTTCGAGTGGCAAAGCGCGGTGCATCCAGTGCGCGCCAGTATTGGTGTGGTACCCCTGGATGGCGAGATGATGTCGGTCACAGAAGTTCTGGGTGCTGCCGATGTTGCTTGCTTCGCCGCCAAAGACATGGGTCGCAATCAGGTCAGCATGTATCGCGACGGCGCTGCTGGCGAGCGGCACGCGCAAATGCACTGGCTATCGCGCATCAATCGCGCATTGGAAGAAGATCGTTTTGAGCTGTATTTCCAGCCGATTGTGCACACCAATAGTGATGGCCAGCCGGACTATTGCCGTCACTATGAGTTGTTGCTGCGGATGATCGACGAGGAGGGCGGCATCGTGTTGCCATCTACGTTCATTGCTGCCGCTGAGCGCTATGACTGTATGCCATCGCTGGATCGCTGGGTCGTTAACGAAGCGCTGAATTTCGCCGATCAAGGGCAGCCGGACGAGCCGGCCGCCTACACGCTGTCGATAAACCTGTCGGGTAACTCGCTGAGCGATGATCGCTTCTTGGACTTTTTGCGTGCCAAGCTGCAGTCCAGCTCGCTTTGTGCCGGGGCAGTCTGTTTTGAGATCACCGAAACAGCCGCAATTGCCAATTTGACCCGTGTGCGTCGTTTCATGGCAGAGATGAAAGCGATGGGCTGCTTGTTTTCGCTCGATGACTTTGGCAGCGGACTGTGCTCGTTTGCTTATTTGAAAAACCTGCCGGTGGATTTCATCAAAATTGATGGCACCTTCGTGCGCCAGATTTCCGCTGACACCTTTGACCAGAGTGTCGTGGGTGCGATACAGCAGGTAGCGCAAGCAATGGGCGTGGAGACCGTGGCTGAGTATGTCGAGAGCGCGGAGATTCGCGAGACGCTGTCATCACTGGGCGTATCGCTGATGCAGGGTTTTGAGATTTCCGAGCCCGTGCCGATGGAGCAATTCTCTCCCTGGGAGAGTGATACCGCGATCAAGGCAGCATTAAGCGCCTGATTAGGCGGTTGCGACTGCCATCGACTGCGCTAGACTGCATCCAATGCAGCGCAGTCCGACACCCACTTTGCTGACCGATAGCGACCCGGATCCGGTGACCGTATTGCGGCCGGACAGCCGCGCGGCATTTCTCGTGGTTAGCGAGCATGCGGGCGTTCACGTGCCACAGGCGCTGGCGGATGCGTATTCGGACAAGTTGCTTGCCATGCACTACGGTTGCGACATTGGCGCTGGCGCACTCGCCTCGGCGCTCGGTGAGCGTTTGTCGGCACGCACGGTACTGGGTAATTACTCACGATTGATTATTGATCCGAATCGGCGTCCTGATGATACGACGCTGTTTTTGACCCTTGCGGACGATGAGGCGGTGGCAGCGAACGTTGGTTTGTCTGAGGCAAGTCGACGCGCCCGCTATGACGCATTGTACGTGCCAGTGCATACTCAGATAGAGCAGCAAGTGCAGGCCCTGAGTGCGTTTTGTCGGCCTATTTATATTGCCATTCACAGTTTTACGCCGAACTACAATGGCCAGCTGCGCCCCTGGGACATGGGTGTGTTGTGGGATCAGCGTCCCGGGCTTGCGCACCATTTGCGCGACGGCATGCGGGAGTACGGTCTAAGCGTTGGTGACAACGAGCCGTACTCGGGTAAGCAGCCCGAGGATTTTTCGATTGATTTTCATGTTGAGCGGCACGACTTCGACGGGGTTGCCATTGAGGTGCGTCAGGATCATCTGCAGCACTCTGGCGGGGTCGATCTGTGGGCGGATCGTCTGGCCGCCGTGCTGTGCAGCTGGGATTCGGCGCAATCGGGCTTAAGCGCTAGTATTGATCGGGATGAGAGTCGTTATGCAGTGAATGCCATGCAATTTGAGCGCATGGTCAGCGAGTGGATGGCGCAACCAAATGACCAATAAGCCAAGCTTTACTCTGGGGATCGAAGAGGAATACCTGTTGGTCGATGGCGAGACAGGGGCGCTTGCAACCGATCCGCCAGAAGAGATGCTTAGTCGCTGTCAGGCGGCCACGGACGGACAAATCAGCCCGGAGTTCTTGCGCTCGCAGATCGAGGTTGGCACACGCGTTTGCCGCAATATATCCGAGGCGGCAGAAGATCTGGCCAATCTGCGTAACACGGTAATCGACATCGCCGCTGACTATGGCCTTGCGCCAATTGCCTCCTCAAGCCACCCGTTTGGACAGTGGTGGCATCAAAAGCACACCGCTGCGGTGCGTTACGAGGCGCTGGCTGCAGAGATGCAGACAGCGGCACGGCGTCTGGTGATTTGTGGCATGCATATGCATGTGGGCATCGAGGATGATGCGGTACGGATTGATCTGATGAACCAGATGTCCTACTTCTTGCCGCACCTGTTAGCGTTGTCGACATCCTCACCGTTTTGGGACCAGCGTGACACCGGCTTGAAGTCTTATCGTCTGACCGTGTTTGACGCGCTACCGCGAACCGGACTGCCCGAGCGATTTGCAAGCTTTGCCGAATACACCCGGCATGTAGAGATACTCAAAAGTGCCGGTCTGATCGAGGATGCCTCTAAAATTTGGTGGGACCTGCGACCGAGTGTGCGTTATCCAACTTTGGAGACGCGAGTCGCCGACGTGTGCACGCGCCTGGATGATGCCATTGCGGTCGCGGCACTAAATGTCTGTTTGCTACGTATGTTGTACCGGTTGCGTCGACACAACCAACGCTGGCGTATCTATACCCCCATGCTGATCAATGAAAATCGGTGGCGCGCCAAACGCTATGGTATCGACGCCGGGATGATTGATCTGGCGCGCGGCAATATCGTGCCTTTCTCCGAATTACTGGATGAGATGCTGGAGCTGACCGCCGAGGATTCCGATGCATTGGGCTGTTCAGAAGCACTGCAGCGGTTGCATGCGATCGTCGAGCATGGCACCAGCGCGCATCGGCAGTTACTGCAATTTGAGCAAGCACGCGAGCGCGGCGCGGACAACGATGCCGCGTTGCGAGCGGTGGTGATGCAGTTGATCGAGGAGACCCGCGCGCACCGCAAGGATTGAGTCGTACAGCCCAGCGCAAAGCCGGCTTTTCTGCCATAATATGCGGCTTCATGGTAGGAGGGACGATCATGGCCTTGTTGCTAGAAAAGCAAGATATTCAACAACTTGTAAGCCAAGTTGGATTGAACAAGCTGATTGCAAATGTCATCGACTGTCTGGCGGCGGATTTTGGCCGTTGGCAGGACTTTGACAAGACGCCGCGGGTGGCACATCACTATTCCCACGGTGTGATCGAATTGATGCCGGTTAGCGATGCGAATCGCTACAGTTTCAAATATGTCACCGGTCACCCGGATAACCCGCATGACGGGCGGCTCACGGTGGCGGCATTTGGCGCGCTGTCAGAAACCGCCAGCGGTTACCCGGTTCTGATCTCGGAAATGACCTTGTTGACCGCTATCCGTACCGCTGCGACATCGGTTTTCGCCGCCCAATTGTTGGCGCGTGCCGAGTCTCGTACGATGGCTTTGATTGGCACCGGATGTCAGGCGGAGTTCCAGTCATACGGTTTTCATGACAGCTTTGGTATTACCGATATCCGTTATTACGATGTCGATCCGGCTGCGATGCAGAAATTTGCGCGCAACATGCAGGGACACCCACTGCGTCTGCATGCCTGTGCCAATGTCGATGAGGCGTGCGAGGGGGCGGATATCATCTCGACGGTCACCGCAGACAAAGCGAACCGCACGGTGGTCAGTCGCAAGCATTTGCAGCCTGGGGTGCACTTCAACGGTGTCGGCGGTGACTGCCCGGGCAAGACCGAGCTGGCGCCGGATATGTTGCCGGACCTCAAAATCGCCGTTGAGTACGAACCGCAGTCGCGTATCGAGGGCGAAATTCAGGCTTTGGATGCAGATACGACGGTCACGGAGTTGTGGCAGGTTTTGTCCGGCGAGCGGACTGTGCGCACCGGTAAAGACGACATGACACTGTTTGACTCGGTCGGTTTCGCCCTTGAGGACTATTCGGTGCTCAGATGCGTTTATGACCTGTGTCAGGAGCTCGGCCTGGGTCGTCAGTCTGACCTGATCTTTACGCCTGACAATCCGAAGGATTTGTTTAGCGAACTGGCAATTGGTCAGTCACAACAGGGCACACGCCGCATCGCGTAACGACTCGTTTGGTGAGCACGGTGTCAGTCGACGCCGTGCTCCTCGCGTGCCAATTCATGCAGCCAGGCAGCATGTTGCGGAGCTTGTTTCGTTTCACTCCATTCGGCGAGCATGTCCTCAGCGACATCGGTCAGCGATTGCAGTTGTTCATCGGTACCGATATCAGCGGCCAGTTCTACCCGATGACCATTCGGGTCGAAGAAATAAATCGACTTGAATATTCCATGGTGAGTGGGACCGAGAACGTCGATGCCCATCGACTCCAAGTGCGTCTTGGTCGTTTCGAGTTCTTCGACTGTCTCGACGCGCAATGCCAGATGCTGCACCCAGTCCGGCGTGTTGCCATCGCGACCCATCTCTGGCTGTTGCGGCAGTTCAAAAAACGCAAGCACGTTGCCGTTGCCGGCATCCAGAAACACATGCATATAGGGGTCATAGGCGCCGGTTGATGGCACATGATCCTCAGCGAATGCCAGTTCAAACGACATGCCGAGCGTGTCTTTATAAAACTGAACCGTCTCACGCGCATCCTTGCAGCGATACGCAACATGGTGAATGCCTTGCAGGTTTGGTGTGGTCATTTTGGTCAGCTAACTAGTGAGTCGTTTGGCCATTATACTGGGTCAGCGGTGTCAAGGGCGGCTCAGTTCATCTTCTATTTGCATGAGTCGTTCTTTACCAAAGAACATCTCCTGACCCACAAAGAAGGTAGGTACGCCGAAGCAACCACGTGCCACCGCGGTCTGCGTATTCTCGACGAGGCGAGCCTTGATGTCGGGGTCCTGAGATCGTGTCAGCAATGCAGCACCATCAAAACCGGCATCGTTCATGACATCCGTAAACACGTCCGGATCGTCCATTTTCAGGCCCGCTTCCCACATTGCATGCAGTCCGACATCGATAAATTCGTCCAGTCTATTTTCCTTATCGGCAATGACTGCAGCTCTCATCATGACGAGGGTGTTGACTGGAAAATTGGGATTGAAGCGAAAATTCTTGAGCCCGTATTGAGCGATGAAACGCTGAATTTCAAGCCGTTCGTAGTCGAGTTTTCCCTTGACGTTACTGAACGCGATCATCGGAGCCTGATTGCCGGTGGCCTTGAAAATACCGCCGAGCAGACAGGGTGTGATTTTCAGTAATGCACCAGTGCGCTCGAGTATCGGCGGCAGTGCCCGGTGCGCCAGATACGCGTTGGGGCTTGCGAAATCAAAAACGAACTCGAGTGTCTTGGTCATGTTGGTTTCTCCCGCAATTAATAACCGGTAATCAGGGTGTGTGATTCCACCAGGCCAGGTCGCTGTAGGCACGCAGGTCGAGCTCGTGTGTCCACGCGGAACGATGTTGGTGGGCGAGGTGATAGTAGGTTTCGGCAATTTGCGCTGGCAATAAAAGGCCGTCTTGTTCCAGGCCGCGTGTTTCGCGCAGTTGCTGGAAGCGTTCGCGGCCAAGCATCTTGCCCAGCGTATCGGGCGCATCGACTGCGCCATCAATCAGTATGTGTGCGACGTGAATGCCGCGAGATGCGAATTCGGCGTTGAGTGTCTGGCACAACATTCGGCGCGCGCCCATCGATGCCGAATGTGAGTGTTGACCGGCGTTGCCGCGTACCGATGCGGTCGCTGAAGTCACCAGCAACGTGCCGCCTTGGCGCTGCGCCATCATCGGGAACAGCGTTTTGGCCAGGCGGAACAACCCGAATGCCCCCATCCGCCAGCCCAGCTCGAACTGTTTCAGCGTAGTCGCTTCCAGCGGACGACTGCCGATTTGTGAACCGAGGTTGTAGAGCGCAACGTGAATCGGGCCGACGTCGGCTTCTATCTGTGTCACCAGATTCTCGATCGCATCCTGGTCGACCGCATTGAGCAGGTGACCAGTGGCACTCGCGCCGGTATCGTTAATCTCGGCAACGAGCTCGTCGAGTCCGTTTTGATCGCTTCTTCGGCACAGCGCGGTGTGATAGCCAGCCTGAGCAAAGCGCTTCGCAACATGCCCGCCAATGCCCGCGCCGGCGCCGATAACCAAAAGTACTTTTGTCATGGCAAGCTGCCTTCCGATGCCTTTGAATCACGTATAGTACGGCTTCGGCTCCTGGCCATCACTGTACAGTTGCGTCGTGGCATCGCACGCTTTGTAATTATCCGTATACAAATTATGCAAGAACAACGAGTGGCCGTCGCGCCAATGATGGACTGGACCGATCGGCATTGCCGCTTTTTCCATCGATTACTCGCTCCCGATGCCCTGTTGTACACGGAGATGATTACCGCCGCTGCGCTGCACCATGGCGACGCGCAACGCTTGCTTAAATTTAACGACGAAGAGTCACCGGTGGTATTGCAGCTCGGGGGGAACGATCCGGGCCTGATGGCAGAAGCTGCTGTTCGAGGTGAAGCTGCCGGTTACGACGCGATCAATATCAATGTTGGCTGCCCCAGTGACCGTGTACAAAGCGGTGCCTTCGGGGCGTGTCTGATGCTCGAGCCAGATACGGTAGCGCGTTGTTTTGTTGCGATGCGAGACGCGGTCACTATTCCTGTTACGGTGAAGTCACGCATCGGCGTTGATGATCAGGACAGTGATGCATTTTTCGCACGTTTTATCGACACACTGATCGACGCGGGCTGTACCCATTTTGATGTGCATGCGCGCATTGCGATGTTGCAGGGGCTCAGTCCCAAACAAAATCGCGAGATTCCACCTCTGAATCCAGAACGCGTCTATCGCACCAAAGAGCGTTGTCCGGACGTGACCATCGTGATCAATGGCGGCATACGCGACGTGGACAGCGCATGTGAGCACCTGCGTTTTGTCGACGGCATCATGATCGGGCGCGCGGCCTATCAGGACCCGTTTTTTCTCACCGAATTGGCGCAGGTTTTGTCCGGACGTCAACCACCGTCAAGAGAACAGATCGTCCAAGCCATGCATACATACGCGTTACGCGAGGTCGATGGCCAGCATGTTCAGATCAAGCATATTACGCGGCACATGTTGGGCTTGTTTGCAGGGCAGCCGGGCGCGCGGCGTTGGCGTCGGCTATTGAGTGAACAGGCGCATCAGCGGGTGGCTGATCCGGATTTACTGCTCGACGCGTTACACGCAATGGCAAAGGCCGCCTAGAGACGAAACGGTGCTAGCGGGTCGGTTGGTGCGCCGTTACAATCGCGACTCCCGTTACTCCCCAAATTGAACCGCTCATTATAGGTGCCGAATGTCACGCAAATCTGCGCACAAATTATCCGAACCGACTCAAGCGCAACTGGCCGATCGCCATGAGCTGTATGAGGCGTCGGTTCAGGATGTCGAAGTCGAGGTCGATTTTCTGACCGAGACCTATCAGAGCATTCGCGGCAAACGCGCGCGACGTTTTCGCGAAGACTTTTGTGGCACGGCGAGTGCGGCTTGCGAATGGGTGCGGCGTGCGCCTGAGAATCAATCAGTGGGAATCGATCTCGATCGGCCAACGCTGGATTGGGGCATTGACCATCGAGTATCTCGGCTCAGCGCCGAGCAGCAGATGCGCGTGCGGTTGATCCATGACAATGTCTTGCATGCGGATGCACCCAAGGCGGATATCATCGGCGCCTTCAACTTTTCCTATTTCATTTTCAATACACGGGCCCAGTTACGCGAATATTTCGAAGCTGCACGCGCTGGGCTCGCTGATGATGGGTTGCTCTTCCTGGATGCTTTCGGTGGCTCGGAGAGTTATTCGGAAATGCGTGAAAAAACCAAGTTGGATGGTTTCACCTATGTCTGGCATCAGGCGAAGTACCATCCGGTCACCGGTTTCATGCGCTGCCATATTCACTTCCACTTCAACGATGGCTCGAAGATGAAAAAAGCGTTCACCTACGAGTGGCGAATCTGGACGCTACCTGAGCTACGTGAGCTGTTGCTCGAGGCTGGCTTCAGTCAGGTGGATGTGTATTGGGAGGGCACCGACGAAGACGGTGAGGGCAATGGCATTTACGCGCCGTCGGCCACCGGAGAGGCGGATCCGGCCTGGATTGCTTACCTTGTTGCACGACCGTAAGCCATTGAATTGCAAACAAGCGACCATACAAGGGTATACTCTTGACATTACGACAAACGCGCGTGATCGACGGATAGTGGGCGCGAGTCGGACAGGGTTGCCTGACTATGAGTGAAGAACTGGAAGTCGCGATTGTGTTTGCCGATGTGGTCGGCAGTACGCAGCTGTACGAGCGTCTCGGCGACGATGCCGCGAGGGAAGTCGTGCGTGAGTGTCTGGAGATCATGACCGGCGCCACCGCGAATGCCGGCGGCACGGTCATCAAGACCATGGGTGATGAGGTCATGTCGATTTTTGAACGACCTGACAATGCAATGGCTGCTGCGGTCGAGATGCAGTACAAGATTTCCGCTAACCCGTCGCTTGCTCCGGACGGACAAAATATTTCGATTCGTGTGGGTTGTCATTACGGCATGGTTGCACGTGAGCCCAATGACATATTTGGTGCCGCGGTACACACAGCCAACCGCATGACATCGCAAGCCAAAGCGCGTCAGATTGTCACGACCGACACGACGGTGGAGTTGCTAAACGACGACTGGCGTCGTATGGCCCGTCAGATTGATGTTGCTGTCGTCAAGGGCAAGACCGACGAGGTCGTGTTGTTTGAGATCCTCTGGCAACGCGGCGAGGACGCGACCAGCGTGGTCGAGGCTATTCCATTTGCGCAGAGTGGTGTACACCCGGTTCAGCTGACCTTGTCGTTCGGTGGTAGAACCTCAGCTGTTGACCCATCGCTGCAGCAGATCACGATGGGGCGTGCTGAGGATAACGACCTGATCGTTAAGGGCAATCTGATCTCACGTGTGCATGCGCGAATCGAAAAGCGGCGCAACAAGTACTTTCTGGTCGACGAGAGCACCAACGGCACATTCGTTGTGACCATCAGTGGTGAAGAGTCGTTCATCCGTCGCGACAGCATGGAGTTACGCGGCGAGGGCATTATCGGGCTTGGCAAGGTCGCAAAACCCGGTACGCCGCTGGCCGTACATTACATGCTCGAGGCCGGCAAATAGCCGCAAAAGACGGAGCCAGCGTCTAGGCGCTGCGTTTGAGTCGCTCCTGTACCTCACTGGCGCTATCGCGTAATGCTTGCGGTAGGCGGTCGCCATATCCATCGAGATAGTCTTCGATCGCGCTGATCTCGTTTTGCCAGTCTGCACGGTCAATCGCGAGCAAGTCTTCCAGTGTCTCGTTGGTGATATCCAGATCAGTGCAATCAATATCGGCTGCCATGGGCAACAATCCGATTGGCGTATCTTGCGCCTCAGTGCGCGCGTCACAGCGATCGATAATCCAGCGCATCACACGCAGGTTTTCACTGAAACCGGGCCACAAGAAACGACCATCACTATCTTGCCGGAACCAATTGACATGGAAAATACGCGGTAACGTGTTGCTACGCTCGCTGAATGACAACCAGTGTGACCAATAATCGGCGAAGTTATAGCCACAAAAAGGTTGCATGGCCATCGGGTCGCGTCGCACTACACCCACAGCGCCGGTCGCAGCGGCCGTTGTTTCCGACGCGACACCGGCTGCAATCATGACCCCGTGCTGCCAGTCCCGTGCTTCATAGACCAGTGGCGCCAGGCTTTTGCGGCGTCCACCGAAGACGATCGCGGAGATTGGCACGCCGTCTGGTGCGTCGGCGAGTTCACTATAACTTGGGTTGTTTTTGGCGCTGACGGTAAAGCGGGCATTCGGGTGAGCCGCCGGGCCCTCACCGGTGTAGGCGTCTCCACGCCAATCGGTAACCGGTTCACCTTCGCCTTTGTCTTCCCACCACGGGCAGTTATCGGCAGTGACCGCGACATTGGTGAAGATCGTGTCGCGCTGGATAGTCTCGAACGCATTTCGGTTGGTTTTGGCATTGGTGCCAGGCACCACACCAAAGTACCCGGCCTCGGGGTTGATCGCTCGCAGTTGACCGGTTTCATCGGTATGCAGCCAGGCGATATCGTCGCCCAGAGTCCAAATTTTCCAACCCGGCTGCGACGCGGGTGGAATCAGCATCGCAAGGTTGGTCTTGCCGCAAGCGGAAGGGAACGCACAGGCTAGATAGTGGGTCTCGCCTGCCGGGTTTTGTACGCCCACGATCAACATGTGCTCGGCCAGCCAGCCCTCCTGGCGGGCCTGCCAGCTCGCAATGCGCAGTGCGTGACACTTTTTTCCCAACAGAGCGTTACCGCCGTAACCCGAGCCATAACTCATGATTTCCAGCGTTTCCGGGAAATGCATGATGAAACGCTCGTCCGGATCCAGATTGCCTGTAGAGTGCCAGCCTTTTACAAACTGCCCTTCTCGCTCAATTCTCTCAAGCGCTTGTGCGCCCATCCGGGTCATCAGCTTCATATTGACAACAACGTATGGACTGTCAGTGACTTCGACGCCGCAACGCGAGTAGGGCGAGTCGATCGGACCCATACAATAAGGCACCACGTACATCGTGCGACCGCGCATAGCACCGTCAAACAACGACAACATTTTGGCGCGCGCTGCTTGCGGCTCTTGCCAGTTGTTGTTTGGGCCTGCATCGGCTTGATTTTCGCTGCACACAAACGTCAGGTGCTCAACCCGTGCAACATCGTCGGGATCGGACCGGTGCAAATAGCAGCCTGGATATTTGTCCTGATTGAGCTCGTGCAAGGTGCCATCGTCCAACATCATGTGTACCAGACGGTGGTATTCAGCGTCGCTGCCATCGCACCAGACAATGTTGTCCGGCTGCGTGCGTGCGGCGACTGTATCGATCCATGTCGCCAGCGCTGTCAGTTTTGTTGCCATCCCGAATTCCCCCGAATTTTCCTAGTGGCCTTTGTTGTGTGGCGCAGTATATAGAGGTCAATCGGACAATGGGTGGTACTCATTTAACGAAACCCCAAAAAAAACCCCCATCACCTCTGGGATGATGGGGGCCATTGCGCTGGACCTGATTGTAGGGGGAGCTTCAGGCCAGAATCGGTGACTCCTAGGGGGGGGAGAGAGTCGAGAAACTTAAGCCGACTGTGCAGCCGACTGGGTTTCGCTTACCGTCTTCGCAACTTTCTTAGCGACCGTACGTGCTTTTGCTTTAGCGGTCTTTGCCGTTTTCGTGGTTTTGCGAGCCGCGCTCTTGGCTTTCTTGGCAACAGGCTGGTCTCGCAGGATGTTGATCGTTGCGCCCAACTCGTTGACGGCGCCGCGAACGATGCTGAACGCCGTCTTGGCGTTGTCAGCGTAGTAGCGTGCAGCGCCAGGCAGGACGTCGCGCTGCTGAGCCAGCAGTTCGCGAGCGCTGTCAGCACGCGCTGCCTCTCGCAGGCGCTTGGCGATGGCATCGATACCCTTCTGAACGCTCTTGCTCTGCAGTTCGATCAGTTCTTTAGAGGTGCGGAATGCGACCGCGTTCACTTCCAGGCTGGCCTTGGATACGCGCTGAACCGGTTTTTTGGTGTTGGCAACCGCTTTGCTCGCCTGCGTTACACGCTCTTGCGTCGCGTCTACGGCACCGTTCATGCCGGTGCGGGCTGAATCAGCCACTTTGCTCAATACGTTTTCGATCTGCTCTCTCATTTCATATCTCCTTTCCGTATGGAAATGGTGCAATGCAACAAATGTTGCAGCGCACAATAGAGAGAGATTTCAGGACTGTCAAGGGGGGGATTGAAAAAATGTCGCACTGGATTAAGTGAGATTAAGTTCACACGCCAAATGTGATCTTGCTCCCAAATCCACTCGTAGGTGTCTGTTTTATGTAGCAACCGAGCGTCCGTTTAGGCACGCTTGGCGGGTCAAAATATTGGCGGAACACATGCTATGACGGGTTTTTTGAAAAAAAGCGGTTTTTTGGCGATTGCAGCGCTGTTAAGCGTGATTTCGCCAGTATCGGGCTTTGCGGTTGGTACGACGGCGGGCACCGATATCAGTAATACCGCATCGGTTAATTACGAGCTGGCGGGTACTCCCGTTACCCAGCAGTCGAATACGGTCGTGATCACCGTCGCGGAAACACTCGACGTTGCTGTGGTTCTGCAAAGCCCGCAACGCACAGTATCCGGCGGCGATACCAATGTCGGGCTGCTGTTTACCGTGACCAATACCGGCAACGGCAACGAAGTGTTTGTGCTCAGTGTCGATAATACCGATCCGGCGGACGATTTCGACCCGCTGGCGGCCACACCGTCCATCTACTTTGATACCGATGGCTCCGGGGATTTGTCGGTGGGTGATCAGCCTTACACGCCCGGCACCAACGATCCGTTGCTGGCGCCCGACGCCAGTGTCGCGATTATTGTTTTGAATGACATTCCAACCGGGCTGAATAACGGCGATGTGGGGCGCAGTGCTTTGGTTGCGGCCAGCGCCACAGGGACCGGCGCGCCCGGAACGCTGTTTGCCGGGCAAGGTGACAATGGCGTCGATGCGGTCACCGGCACTACCACAGCGCTTCAACAAGCCAGCGGCGAGTATATCGTTAGCGACGTCACGCTGAATGCACTCAAGGCGTCAACCGTGATTGATCCTTTTGGCGGTAACAGTCCGGTCCCCGGCGCGACCATTCGTTACACGATCACCGTATCTGTAACCGGCACCGGGACCGCCGCTGCTGCAGTGTTCAACGATGCTATTCCGGCCAATACCAACTACACCGATAACTCCTTGTCGTTGAATGCCGCCGCACTGAGCGATCAGGTGGACGGCGATGCAGGCGAGTTGGATACCAGTGGCGCTGTGCCGGCCGTCATTGTACGGCTTGGGGATCTGACCGAGGCAGACGGCGACCAGATCATCATTTTCGAGGTTGTCATCGATTAGGCGATGGCGACGAGACAGGAGCGACACCATGACAGTTAAGCAATTTTTACTCGCCGTTGCCGGCACCATGATTCTCAGCGCAGGCGCCGCAGCCCAAGAGGGCAAAGTCGAACTGCGCACGGTCGTTGAGAAAGAGCAAACAACGGTGAACCAGGAAGGTGAAACCGTCACCAAATTAGTTCCAGCCGACAAGGTCGTCCCCGGTGATGTGGTGATTTATACGGTTACCTACACAAATGTTGCTGACCAGGCTGTGGAGAACATTGTCATTACGAACCCGATCGCGGACGAACTTGAATACGTATTCGATTCGGCATTCGCACCGGGCGCCGATATCAGCTTTTCAGTGGATGGTGGTAATGCCTTTGCCAGTCTGGATGAGTTGACCGTCAACCGCGACGGTCAACCGGTGCCGGCCAGTGCCAGCGACCTCACACACATTCGCTGGACACTCGACGGTCAACTCGATCCGGGTGCGCAAGGCTTCGCACGCTTTCGGGCGAGACTGAACTAAACACGCCAGTTGGCCATGCGTGGCTAACTGATTTGCGGTGTTTGCACCGCACTCCTGGCAACGGATTCCCAGGCTCATAACTACAACAGGGACCGCACGACATCGCGCAGGGTGTCGTGCGAATACGAGCGAGCTGCGCAATACAGTTTTGGAATCCGTAATCAGGAGTAGCGTAATGAACTTCGCGAAACCATTGCATGCTGTGACCCTCACAGCTGCCGGTGTGTTGTTCGCCATGGTCGCATCGCCCCAGGCATTTGCCGTCGGGACGGGAGCGGGCCAGACGATCGACAACATTGCCACCGTCGACTATCAGGTTGGTGGCATCGATCAGACACCGATCGAATCATCACCAACGGGCAACAGTACGCCCGGTGCCAGCAACGGCACAGCAACCTCTTTTGTCGTCGACAACCGTGTTGACCTGACGCTTGAGGAAGTGGGTGGTTTAACCACCGAGGTCAACCCGGGACAGAGTGATGTCGTCACCACCTTCCGGTTGACTAACACCGGTAACGAAACGCAGGACTATGCGCTGACACCAGCCAACCTGGCAGCCGGCACCAGTGTGTTTGGCAATGCTGATAACCTGGACGTCAATAACCTGCGTGCATTTGCTGATACCGATGGCTCGGGCGACTTCAGTGCCGGCGATCAGCCATTCGTCGACAGTCTGGCTGCAGACGCCAATATTCTGGTGTTCGTGGTTGCTGATGTACCCATTGGTGCGACCAATGCTGATTTCGCCAATGTGAGCCTGACGGCAACAACCGCTGTAGCGGGCACATCGGGTGCGACGATTGTCACGGAAACGGCGGGTGGCAACACAGCCGGCGTCGATGTCGTGTTCGGTGATGCGGGTAACGACGGCGCTGAAACGGCTGAAGATGGTTACGAGGTGTCTTCCGCGGCATTGAGTGTCACCAAGACCGAGTCACTGATCAGTGATCCGATCAACGGGACGACCGATCCGCTGCACATTCCGGGCGCCTTGGTGGAATACACCATTACGATCGTTAATACCGGTGGTGCTGATGCGACAAACGTTGGCGTGACCGATGTGATCGCCGCCACGCTGACTTTGGCGACTGGCGAGTACAACGGTGGTGTCTCGGATATCTCCTACACCGTTGGTGGTACGACCTCGTTCTGTACCGCGGATGCCGGCGATGCCGACAGTGACAACTGTGGACTGGCAGGTGCCACGCTTGAAGCGGATGTCGCAGCGTCTCTGGGCACGAACGCCGGTGTCGACGATACGCTGGTCGTGAACTTCCGGGTCACGATCAACTAATCGATGACGCTGCTGGGTTACATCCGGACCACGATTGTCCGGGGTGCACGACGTTGCACTCCGGGCATTCGTGCGGGTGTGTCCCGGACAGTGTTGATTGCCTTCGTGATCTGGTCGTGTGCGTTGCAGGGCGCTGTGTCTGCGACGCCACCCGGCACGGCCATTAACAATGTCGCCCGCGTCACGTTTAATGATGTGGTCGGCAACCCTGTCACAGTTGCCAGTAACGTGGCCACCGTGACCACCGTCTTCGGTCGAACGCCGGCGACGGTTAGTTTCAGTCGTCTGTTGCAGACCAGCAATGCACTGTCCGAGAGGCAGGGGCCGGTACGTTGCCTGCAGAACGGCACCTTCGCCCCATTGGCT
Organism: Pseudomonadota bacterium; assembly: GCA_039187375.1. Classification (GTDB taxonomy): domain Bacteria; phylum Pseudomonadota; class Gammaproteobacteria; order Steroidobacterales; family Woeseiaceae; genus CALBPI01. The sequence goes on along the minus strand of JBCCZN010000007.1, from coordinate 9,895 downwards.
GCGCCACTGGATACTAACGGTCAGCCGATTGACCTGATGCTGGCACAGCCCGCGGTACAAGCAGGTATCTACAATACCGATGAAACCGTCTTCGTTCGCCTTGCCGACGGGGATCAAAATCTAAATCCAAATTTACGCGAGAGTGTCGAGGTTAGCGTGCGGCACCCTGCAAGCGGGGACAGTGAAACCCTGCTGTTACTGGAAACTGACCGCAACACCGGTGTGTTTACCGGCTATTTGCCATTGGGCGATAACGATGTGATCTCTGGCAATTGTCGCTTGCAGGCGAGCGTGGACTCCGCGCTGTCGGTCGATTACACCGATCCGGCGGACAGTAATGACACAACCGCCGCCAGCGCGCTGATTGAACCGCTATCGCTGGTATTCGATGCGATAACCGGCCTGCCAGTTGACGGCGCTGTCATTACCATCGTCGATGCGAGCAGCGGGCTACCGGCCAGTGTGTTTGGCAACGATGGCATCAGTGCCTATCCTTCTACGGTCACCAGTGGCGCCCCGGTGACAGACGCCAGCGGTGTTCTATACCAGGTACCGACAGGCGGATTCCGCTTTCCGGTACTGCCGGCGGGTGACTACCGCCTGGTCGTCACCCCGCCCAGTGGCTATTTGGCACCGTCTATTCGTAGCGTCGATGAGTTGGCGTCGTTGCCGAACGCACCGTTTGATATCGACGATGCCTCTTTTTCACTACCATTTAATCAGGCTGCCAATGGTGCTGCCTCGTTAGTCGATTTTCCGCTGGATCCGTTTGATGGTGGTTTGTTTGTCAGCAAAACCACAAACAGTACCCAGGCAGCGGTCGGTGATTTTGTTGCCTACACGGTGACGATTGAAAATTCTTCAAGCCGCGGCCCTGCCACCAATATCGTGTTGACCGATACGCCTGCACTTGGGTTGCGGTTTGTCGCGGATTCAGCTCGATTGGACGACAACCCGGTCGCCGATCCTGTGATGAGTGGCGACGGCTCGGGCAGTTTCCGCTTTACGCTCCCAACGCTTGCTGCGCAGCAGCGCGCCACCTTGACCTATGTCATGGAGGTGACCGGTGCGGTGCGTGGCAAGCGACTTGAAAATCGTGTGTTGGCGGCCGCCGACGGCGATCTGGTTTCGAACGTCGCGGCGATTGCAATCCGAGTACGTGAGGATCTGTTGCGCAGTCGTAGTACGCTAATTGGTCGTGTAGTCGAAGCGAATTGTGGCGTCGAGACACTGCCGCAGGATACCGGTGTTCAGGGTGTTCGAGTCTATTTGGAAGATGGACGGTTCGCGGTCACCGATGAGGCTGGGAGATTCCATCTGGAAGGTTTGCAGCCTGGCCGTCATACGGTGCAATTGGATACGGTCACCGTGCCTGAATGGTTGGAGCTGGCACCGTGCGATAACGCGCCGCGGTTTGGCGGTCGTGCGTTCTCCCAGTGGGTGGATCTGGCCCCGGGATTACTGCAACGCGCAGATTTTTATCTGAAACGCATTGCGGCAGAAGAGGGCGAGGTGTCATTGCAGTTGGTCAACCAGCCTGGCACCAATACACAGCAGATACGTTACCAGCTGCATATGCGCGGCACCGGCAATGTATCACTGGAAGATGTCAGCGCCACTGTATTGTTGCCACAAGGGGCTACGCTTGAGCCCGCATCGGTTAGATTGGATGGGGAGCGCCTGCCCAGTCCGCGTGCTGCGGGCAACGCGCTGGTGTTCGTGCTCGGTCAAAGAGACGGTCAGTGGCGCAACACACTGAGTTTTGTTGCCAATGTGGATCCAACCTTCGCCGGTGAGTTGGACGCACGAGCGGTGCTGAATTTCAAATCACCGACCGATAACAATGCACGTACACCGGTCGCAGAGGCACGCATGCTGCGTGAAGCCGCTACCAGCGAACAAGCCGACTATGTATTGGCGCTGAATTTTGATGTGCTCTCAGCTGATTTGTCGGCATCTGATCGCGCCGAGCTTGATGTGCTGATCGATGCCTGGCGCGGTGTGGGCAACATTCGCATTACCGCGGTTGGGCATACCGACAGCGATCGAATCGCGGCGACGAACCGTCGCGTGTTTGCAGACAACTATGCGCTGTCCGAAGCGCGTGCACGCGCCGCTGCGCGTTATCTTGCCGATGCACTGGGTGTGCCGGCACGTCAGGTTGAGGCGCGCGGTGTCGGTCCGGATAAGCCGGTGGCCGACAACGCGACAGTCGAGGGTAAGCGTCGCAATCGTCGTGTCGAATTGATCATGACCGGATTGCGCGCCGGGCGTCAGGCGGCAGTTGAGGTTACGCGTGAGGCCAGTGATATCCAACGAGCGGCTACGGTAGGCGCTCGTCCCGGTCCCGATACGCAAATTGATCGTCTGGATTTGCGTATTCAGCAAACACAGGATCTGGCCGCGGCAATTGATACCCCGGAAGTTCCCGCAACGAGCGAGTGGCCCTCGAATGACGGGTTTGTATTGCCCGATGCGCAGTATCAGCCAGCGATTCCCAGTTTGACCGTCGCGCTGCTACACCCGGCGGACACTCGCATTGAGCTGTCGTTGAATGGCAAACCGGTGAGTGCGCTGAACTTCGATGGCGTTGGTTTCAGCGACGACAAGCGTCGGCTATTGAGTCAGTGGCGTGGTGTCGACCTGGTAGAGGGAACCAATACACTGGTTGCGCAGCAAATTGATGAGACTGGCGTTATTCAACAGACCTGGCGCCGTGTCGTTCATTACGCCGGTCAGCCGGTACGCGGTGAGTTGGCGCTGGAAGATAGTCGCTTGATTGCAGACGGTCGCGTGCGACCGGTAATCGCCGTACGTTTGTTTGATGGTGATAACCGACCGGCACGTGCAGCTTCGGTAGGTGGCTATCGCATTGATGCACCCTACCGTTCATGGTTCGAGGTGGCGCGTGAGCGTGAGAATAATCTTGTCCGGCTGGTTGACCGCGAACAACTGTATCGCGTCGGACCTGATGGCATCGCCTTTATAGAATTGGAGCCAACGACTCAGGCTGGCGAGGTAACGCTGCGACTGCAATTCAACAATGACCGTGAGCAGGAAGTTCGTGCGTATCTGAAGCCTGCGCCGCGCGACTGGATTCTGGTGGGTTTTGCGGAAGGTACTGTTGGTTACAACACCTTGCGCGACAATGTAGCGTTTGCCGATGCTGCCGGCTTGGAGGATGAGCTTTACGAAGACGGCCGCGTGGCGTTTTTCGCCAAAGGTCGTGTAGGCGCCAATACCCTGTTGACGTTGGCCTACGATACTCGCGGTAGTGCGGTGGATCGTGATGAGTTATTGACCGAAGTCGATCCGGATGCCTTCTTTACGCTGTACGGCGATGGCACCGAAAGTCGATTCGAAGCTCCCAGTCAACGCAAACTGTATGTGAAGTTGGAACGGCAGCAGTTCTCGGCATTGTTTGGTGATTACAGCACCGGTCTGTCGACGACGGAATTGTCGCGCTACGAGCGTCGCTTCAACGGGTTCCAAACCCAGTATTTTGGTCGCCATGTCACTTTCAATGCATTTGCTGCTGATACCGATCAGGCATTTACACGTGATGACATTCAAGGCAATGGTACATCCGGTTTGTACCGATTGAGTGGTCGGGACCTTGTGATCAACAGCGAGCAGGTACGGATTGAAACGCGCGATCGATTCAATGCCAACGTTGTAGTCGCAACGCGTCGTCTGACTCGATACCTCGACTATGATATCGACTACGTTAACGGCACGCTGTTCTTCAAACGACCCATACCCAGCCGTGATCAGGAGCTTAATCCACAGATCATCGTCGCAGAGTATGAGGCGCGTAATGCGGGTCGAGATGATGTCACCGCTGGTGGGCGCGCTGCGCTGAAGTTATTCGACAATGCACTCGAGTTGGGCTTGAGCGCTGTGCAGGAAGAAAACGCGGTTGATGCCAACATTTTGCTGGGCGCCGATATGCGGGTGCAGTTAGGCGCTGCTACAACGTTGCGGATGGAATATGCCGATACCGATCGCGATGACGTGGGCGGTTCGACCTCGGGATACGCCTATTCGTTCGATTTACAGCACAACACCGGGCGCGTTGATGCGCGGGTATTTCACAACCTGTCTGATGGTGGGTTTGGCCTGGGCCAGCAAGCGGGTAACCAGCTGGGCATCGAACAATCCGGGGCCAATATTCGCTGGCAAGTATCGGAGCGTTGGTTGTTACAAACACAACTAGCCTGGCAGGAAAATCTCGATAACGGCATTACCCGTAAGGTGGGTGATGCGGAAGCGCGCTACGATGATGGCCGCAATAGTTTTTGGCTGGGCGCTGCCGGAGTCGAAGATGAGACCAGCGATGGTTCGCGAGCCGAATCGATGCTGGTGCGAGCTGGCGTATCGAGACGCCTTTTCGGCGACAAGCTGACCTTGCGTTTGAGTGGCGAGCAGGCACTTTCCGATGGTGATGATCAGAGCGTGGATTATCCCAATCGAATTTTGCTGGGCGCCGATTGGAACCTGACTAAGGCGACGTTGTTCGCCGAGCATGAAATCGCCGATGGCCGCGATATCGATGCCCAGACGACCCGCATAGGTGTGCGGGCCACGCCGTGGCAACGGGCACAATTCACTACCACCCTGGACAACCAGATCTCCGAGTTTGGGCCTCGGTTGCTCGCCAATATTGGTTTGCTACAAGGTATGCAGCTCAGTGAGCGCTGGACAATCGATGTCGGTGTCGACCACAGCAACACACTGATCGGTGCCGATGCGCTGATCCTCGATCCGCAGCGTCCGCTAGCCTCCGGTGGTATTGGTGCGGATTTCGTCTCTGCGTTTGTTGGCGCTCTGTACCAATCAGACGCCTGGTCATTGAACTCGCGTATCGAGCATCGTAATTCAGATCTCGATGCCTCCGATACGTTGGTACTGGGTTGGTATCGCGAACCGTCTCAGGGCCACGGTTTCTCGGTTGGAGTGCAATATCTGGACACCGAGCGCGATGCGGGTGGCCAGCAACGTCGCGGGGACTTGCGCTTTGGTTGGGCCTTCCGTCTGGCAGAGCGTCAGTGGGCCTTTCTCAATCGCACCGACCTTGTCCTCGACGAGACGATAACTGCAACCGGAGAGACTCGCCGCCACCGCTTTGTCAATAATTTTAATGCTGTGCGCCGCTTGTCCGCAGGGCGCGAGCTGGCGCTGCAGTATGCCGCCAAGTATGTGCGTGACGAATTATTTGGTATCTCGGTCAGTGGCTATACTGACCTAATTGGTATCTCCTACCGCGCGCCTTTTGCCCGGCGCTGGGAATATCAGTTGAATGCCGGCGCTTTGCATGGCTGGCGTAGTGAGACGTTGGACTATTCGGTGGGAGCGCAGATCGGCTTCAATCCTGCCGATAATCTGTGGTTATCATTCGGCTACAACCTGGCCGGATTCCGTGATCCGGACTTCGATGCAGCGCGCTACACCGCTGCCGGGCCGTTCCTCAGAGTCACGATCAAGGCCGATCAACACACATTAAAGGCGATTGCAGGACGAATTCGCGGCCGCTGAGATGCATTGGACGCGCTACACTGCGCGCCATGATCGATATTGAGGGCCTACTCGCTGCCGATGGACCGATTGCGTCCAGCATAGAGGGCTATGCGCCCAGACCATCACAGCAATTGATGTCGCAAGCCGTGGCGGCCGCGATGCACGACAGCGAGTTGCTGGTCGTTGAGGCAGGCACCGGCACCGGCAAGACCCTTGCGTACCTGTTGCCGGCTCTACTGAGTGGCTCGCGTACGATTATCGCGACCGGTACCCGCGCACTGCAGGACCAGCTCTATCATCGTGACTTGCCGATGTTGACCCGCAGCCTTGGGCGACCGGTGGCCACGGCGTTGTTGAAAGGGCGCAGCAACTACCTGTGCTTGCTTCGATTGGATAATGCGCTGCGCGAACACGGTGCCCTGACTGGCAGCGAAGCAGACGTGCTCACTGACTGGCGCGACAGTACGCGAACCGGCGATAAGGCCGAAGTCACTGCGATTCACGAGAACGCGGCGCTCTGGCCGCTGGTGACCTCAACCGCTGACAACTGCCACGGTCAGAAATGCCCGTTTTATGATGATTGCCACGTCGCCAATGCACGCCGCGATGCGGCCTCTGCGGACCTGGTCGTCGTCAATCACCATTTGTTGCTGGCCGATTTGGCTTTTCGAGAAGGTGGGTTTGTCGAATTTTTACCGGAAGCAGACGCCATCATCATCGACGAGGCGCACCAACTTGCCGATATCGCTGTAGAGTTCTTTGGCGTCAGTGTCTCGCAACGACAATTTCTGGAGTTGTTCGACGAGTTAGAGGTGCAATTCACTAACCTGGGCGGTCCCAAGTTTGTCGATGCGGTCATCGGCGCGCGCACCGGCTTGCGCCAGTTGCGTATGGCCATTCCGGACGAGGCGCGCCGCTATGCGCCTGATCAATTGCCGATCACAATGCACCAGCAGCTGCCCGAGTTACGTAATGAACTGGCAGCGCTAATCGAGCAGGTCGAAGTCTTGAGCGATGAATCGGAAGCGGGCGAATCGCTGCTCGACCGCCTGTTACGGCTGACCGACAAGCTGGCAATTGCGTCGGCAGCCAATGACGAAGAGGGCCTTCGCTGGCTCGATGTGACACCGCGAAATGTCCGCTGGTACATGACGCCGCTGGATGTATCGGCACGTATGCGTCAGGCGATCGACTTAACCGAGGCCAGTTGGGTTTTTACTTCGGCGACGATTGCTGTCGGCGAGAATTTTGAGCATTTCACCGCTCGACTCGGCCTTGACGAGGTGCGCTGCTTGCAGTTTGCGACACCGTTCGATCTCGCTGCTAATGCCCGGGCGGTCGTGCCACGAGGATTGCCTGCGGCAGGCTCGCAGGGATTTATCGACGCACTGCTGAATTGCGTGACACCATTGTTACAGGCGAATCCCGGCGGCACGTTTATCCTGCACACCAGTTACCGGGCATTGAATCAAAGCGCGGATTGGTTTGCGGCCCGCCCGGAGTTGTTGGACGGGCGGCCATTGTATGTCCAGGGAGAGGCACCGCGCGATCAACTGTTGACCCAATTCCGTCGTGACGGCAATGCGGTATTACTCGCCACCGGTACGTTTTGGGAAGGCGTTGATGTTCGCGGTGAGGCATTGTCGCTCGTGATCATCGACAAGCTGCCCTTCGCAGCGCCGGATGATCCATTGTTGGTGGCACGCGCCGAGCATCTACGTGCACGCGGGCAAAATCCATTCATGGCGCACCAATTACCCGAAGCCGTATTGGCATTGAAGCAAGGCGTGGGGCGTCTTTTACGTGATGCGACCGATCGTGGCGTGATCGTACTCGGTGATCGCCGTTTGTACGAAAAGGGCTATGGAAGGGTATTTCTGTCGGCGCTGGCGCCGATCCCGGTTGGCGATAGCATCGATGAGGCCTGTACGTTTTTACGCCATGACATGGCGCCGCAAAGGGTCGCCTCATGAGCTGTCGTTGTGTTTTTGCAATCGATACGACATCGACCCACGCATCGATTGCGTTGCGTCACGGTGATACGGTGTTGGAAACGTCACTGGCACAAGCGGGATCGCATGCCAGTGTGCTCATGCAGGCTATTGATAGCATCCTGGATCAGGCGCGGGTTAGCCCATCTCAGTTAGACGGCATCGTCTATGGTCAGGGGCCTGGCTCTTTTCCCGGTGTCAGAATTGGTATTGCAGTGGCTCAGGGTTTAGCACACGCGCATGCTGTGCCGATGATGGGCGTGTGCAGTCTTGAGAATATTGCCTGGCAGGCATCTAGCGACATTACGGCGTTGGGCAGTGCGCATGTCGCGATTGATGCGCGTATGGGCGAGTTATATGTGCGTGAATTCCAACGACACGCCGATCAACTTGTTCCTCTCGGTGATTCGCAGCTCGTGGCGATCGAACAGTTCCCGGACGCATCGGTGCGGCACATCCTCGGTAACGCGCCGGCACTCTATCGCGATCTGGCGGCGAGGGCTGCAAGCGCCGGTATTGGCGTCAGTCATTCCCAATTATTGCCCAGTGCGCGCACCGCGATGATGATTGCGATGCAGTCAGATCACGCTTGGCATTCGCCGGCGCAGGCTCAGGCTGTTTACGTGCGACAACATGTTGCCGATAAACTGGGCGAGGGCAAGCGACGATAGTCGGAGTAACGCTTTCGCTCGTGTAACATATTCGTCATGTCAGGCAGGTGTAATGACCGTGAATACAATGGTGGGTTGATATGAGCGGTTCACGCATTCTGATCGTCGAAGATGAGGTCGCTATTTGCGACATGATCAGTTTTCAATTGTCGCGTGCAGGTTATGAAGTGGATGAAGCGCATGATTGTAAGAGCGCGCGTGAATTGCTAGCTGACCGGCGCGCGGATCTTGCCATCATTGATTGGATGCTGCCAGACATGAGTGGTCTGGAGTTGGTGCGCTCTTTGCGACGTGATTCGCAATATGAAGACCTGGCGATCATTATGCTGACGGCGCGCGCTGAAGAGCAGGATAAGATCAGGGGCCTGGATAGCGGCGCCGACGATTACATCACCAAGCCATTCTCATCTCGCGAACTCATGTCGCGCATTCATGCGGTCTTGCGCCGTGCCGCTCCGTCGGCCAGCGAAATGCATATCGGTGGACCATTGAAAATAGACGCGGTCGGGCATCGGGTGTTTGCCAACGATGCTGAAGTGTCGCTGGGCCCCAAAGAATATCGCCTGCTGAAGTTTTTGCTAACCCACCCGGAGCGTGTCTATTCGCGTGCACAACTGCTCGACCGGGTTTGGGGCACAAACGTTTATGTCGAGGAGCGCACGGTTGATGTGCATATTCGACGATTGCGTAAGGCTTTGGAGTTACATGCTGTGGACGGTCTGATTCAGACGGTACGCGGCGCTGGCTATCGCTTTTCGGTCAGGCAGTCCTGATGCGATCAGCCTGGGCCAACGTGTTGCTTGGCATTGGTCTGATCCTGTTGCTGGGTTGGGGACTTGGGCTGTATTTCGGCTACCCGATGATCGGCTTTGTTATTGCGTTGACCGGCGTGCTGATATTCCATTTACGACGGCTTCTGCAACTTGAACGGGCCCTGTCGCGGCGCCAAAGAGTGCTGGTCCCCAACGGCGATGGGGTTTGGGCTAGAGTGCTCGCTGGCGTTCGTTATCAGCAGCAACGTGTGCGCCGTCATAAGAGTCGCTATCGTCGCTTGATGAAGGAAATTCGCCAGTCGACCAATGCCCTGCCGGATGGCGTCATTGCGATGAATGAGCGTGGGGAAATGTTGCGCTATAACGCCGCAGCGCAGATGTTGATCGGTCTAAAGCGCAAGCGAGATCGGGGTCAGCGGGTCGACAATCTGATTCGTCATCCCGACTTTGTCGCCTACCTCGCCGCAGCAGACTATGCCCAGCCGCTGATTATTCCCTCACCTCGGCGTGAGGATGGTTGGTTGAATCTGCAGATCGTGCCTTACAACGAAAATAACCGGTTGTTAGTGATTCGAGATATCACCGAACGGACCCGTTTAAATCGTATGCGGCGTGATTTCGTCGCGAATGCATCGCACGAGTTGCGCACACCGTTGACGGTAATCAATGGTTATCTGGAAGCACTGACGAGCGACGATCAGGCGATGCAGGAGTGGGGACAGCCTTTGCAAGCGATGTCACAACAAGCCGATCGGATGCGTTTGATGCTGGATGAATTGCTTGCCTTGTCACGACTCGAGGCCGGCGCATCAGCACCGATGGAAACGCCGGTAGACATGATGGCGGTGATTCGTGAGTGCAGCAGTCTTGGCAGCGCAGATGCCAATCGTATCGATTCACTGGTTACGACTGACGCGCAGATTCTCGGTGAATATGGTGAGAT
>JBCCZN010000006.1:0-30017 GCA_039187375.1 Pseudomonadota bacterium | reverse complement strand
GTCGTCGAATACGGCGCCCTGCAACTGTACGGATTGCGCCACACTACGACCGTCGGCTCGAACGATCTCAACATCCAGTGACTCGTTGTTCCATTTGTCTTTGCTGATAGCGACCAGCGCACCCTTGACCGCGGGTTGTGATGGCTTGGCGAAGACATCCATAAACGGTGTGGCGATGACGTCTTCGTCGGTCTTGCGGCCAAAAAGCTCGAGCCAGGCTTTGTTGGTCTCGACAATAATGCCCTCCTGAACGTGGGCAATCGCATCTGGTACGTTGTTTAGCAGCGTGCTGAATTGTCTTTGCACGTTTAGCGCGCTATCGCGATTGTCGGCAATTTGCCGAGACATTTGTGTCGTACGAATCTCGCGATATAGCGTGTTCTGTAAGCGTGCTGGGCAGTCGAGTGTGACGACATCACGAATTCCCTGCTCGAGCAGACTCGCCACGGCAGGCTCGTCGAATTGCGTGGCAAGTACAGCAACTGGGATGTCCAGCTCACGACCAGCGATCGTCGTTGCAATGTCGCCGGGGTCACCGAATGCGGCGTCAGCACGAATGATAATCAACAGGTCTTCATTAGTGATGTGCTGATACAGGCTGTCCGTTCCCGAGTGCCATTGGCAATGTACGGCGAGTCCTGCGCCGCGTAACAGTTGGTTGACCGCCTCAGCATCATCCTGCTGTGGTGACAACACGTGAATGGGAATAGTCGCCGCTTGGGTCAAGGCTCGTTTCCTGTGTTAAGTGAAATCGTTGTTTTGAGTGGATCTTCGTCCTGACGCCACCTTATTACAGCGACCGAACCTGCCTGGTTTTGAGGCGCTCAAAACGTGACGCAGTTCGCTTAATCACCGCCTGCGAGTTAACATCGTCACGTCTTTCGATAAATCACGGGCAGATGGCGAGCTACAACACCAACGAATTTCGATCAGGACTCAAACTCATTTTGGATGGCGATCCATATACGATCGTCGAGAACGAGTTCGTAAAACCGGGCAAGGGGCAAGCGTTCAATCGCGTCAAAGTCCGCAATCTGAAGACAAACAAGGTGCTCGACAAAACGTTCAAGTCGGGTGAATCCGTCGAGGCTGCAGATGTCATCGAGCTGGATATGCAATATCTGTATTCAGATGGGGAATTCTGGCATTTCATGGAACCGGATAGTTACGAACAGTATGCAGCAGGCGGGCCTGCCGTTGAGGATGCGTCAAAGTGGCTCAAGGATCAGGACGTTTGTAGTGTCACTTTGTGGAATAACGCGCCTCTGGCAGTCACCCCACCTAATTTTGTCGAGCTGAAAATTGTCGAGACCGATCCTGGCGTTAAAGGCGACACCGCTCAGGGTGGTGTCAAGCCGGCGCGACTGGAGACCGGTGCCACGGTGCGAGTGCCATTGTTTGTGGAAGAAGGCGAGGTTATTCGCGTCGACACGCGCTCTGGCGAATACGTCTCGCGCGTCAAGGACTAGGCGAGCCCGACAGAACTGGCATCAGCGTCTAATATTCGCGCGATCAACCGAGCAATCGGGGCCAGCCCGACCTCATCGGCTGAACTGAAACGGGCCTGAGTCGGACTGTCGATATCGAATACGCCATATTGCTTGGTCGCACTTGAAATAGGGAAGACGATCTCCGATTCGCTCGCACTGTCGCAAGCGATATGGCCTTCGAAAGCGTGTACGTCGTCAACACGCTGCACCTGCTGCGTGGCCATTGCAGTGCCGCAGACGCCGCGGCCCAGGTCAATTCGCGTGCAGGCTGACTTACCGACAAACGGGCCGAGTACCAATTGGCCGTCGCGCATCAAATAGACTCCCACCCAGTTTAGATCGGACAGTTGGTCGAACAGCAGGGCATTGATATTGGCAAGGTTGGCGAGCGCGTCAGATTCATTATCGATTAGCGCTTTCGCCTGCGCCAGCAACAGCTCGTAGTCAATGCTCATCGTAGGGTATTCCTGCGTCATTAAAGGTCACGGTGTTGTCTATATGTGGGTGCTGCGAGATCAGCATCAAGAGTCGATCAACTCCGAGCGCAACACCGGCACAGTCCGGCAGGCCATGTTCCAGTGCAGCAAGGAATTCCTCATCAAGCGGCAGCAGCTGCTGATCACGTTGCGCGCGCGTCGCCAGATCGGATTCAAACCGTCTTCTTTGTTCTTCCGGATCGCATAACTCGACAAAACCATTGGCAAGTTCAAGTGCCCCCAGATAGACCTCGAAACGCAGCGCACGCGTGCCCGTATCATCCAATCGTGCAAGCGCTGCCTGCTCTCGCGGGTAATGCGTCACCACCTGTAAATGGTCATTACGAAAATGCGCGGCAACGTCGCGATCAAATATCCAGTCGAGTAGCGCTTGCTTTTGTTGTTTTAGTCCTGGCGGAAAGTCCTCGCCGGCGAGGTGCTGCAGTGCATCAACCGGCGCATCACTGTTTATCCCGACGGCATCCTGTAGCCAGTCATCGTAGCGGCGCACCCGCGTTGCATCGGTGATAGTCAATGGTGTGCTGGTATGCACTGGCTTTAGAGCTTGTAACAGCAACGCTTCAGTATCTTGCACGATGTCATCGAGCGTCGCACCGAGGCGATACCACTCCAGCATCGTGAATTCGGGCAGGTGCCGGGCGCCACGCTCGCCATCACGAAATACGCTCGCGATCTGGTAGATGTCGGGATACCCTCCAGCGAGCAGACGTTTCATTGCAAACTCTGGAGATGTCTGTAAGTAAAACTGGCGGCGCAACTGAGGTGCGACAGCGCGCAGGCTATCAATGTTCGGGTCGGGGATACTGCTGTTACCCAATACGGGCGTCTGGACCTCCAGCGCACCCGAATCATCAAAGTAGCGTCGTAGTGCGCGCAGCAGTGCCGCGCGTGTGCGTGCGGTGTCGACATCAGCGAGTGGCCGCCAGCTCATGAAAGAGTCATCTGGTTGATTAAGTCCGCCAATGCGCCAGCGCTTGTCCCAGTTTGACGGTCGCGTTTGTCTCGCAATGCGAATCCAATTCCCAGCCGTTGGGCAGTAGCAGCACGACGGTTGAGCCCATATTGAACCAGCCAGCCGTGTCGGCTTTTTCGAACCGATAACCAGCGTGATCTTTCCACGGTAGTGTGATGCTGGCGACGTTCAACGCACCGACCATCACCATCGACAGCGGCCCGAACGATGATTGCAGATGCATCACATGGCGCGCGTTGCGGGAGAACAGGTTTGGGATCGCGCGTGCGGTTGCGCCATTGACTGCAAACAACTGGCCATCGATGGCACGGTGCTGCGATACCTCTCCTGCGATTGGGAAATGCACGCGATGGTAGTCGCGCGGGGACAGATAGACGGTAACGAACCGGCCACCATCGTAGGCGGCGGCCAGTTCGTCATGCTGCAAAAACTCTGCTGCGTGATAACGATGACCCTTCGCCTGCAATAAGGTGCCGTTTTCGATATGGCCACATGCGCTGATTACGCCGTCGCAAGGGCTGATGAGGGCGTGTTCGTGATGTTCAATGTCGCGCGCATCGTCGGCCAGCGCGCGTGTAAAAAATGCATTGAGCGTGTCGTAGTCGTCAGGCACCTTGCCAGCCGCCTCTGCGGTGTTGATATCGTAGAGTTTGGCGAAACCACGAATCATTGCATTCTTAAGCCACCGTGAACGACGGCGCATCAGCCAGCCCGTCAGGCCTGTCAAGAGGTGTTGTGGCAGAAAATACTGCAGTAATGCCAGCGTTTCGCCGATCCGACCGTGTGTGTTTTGCTCGCCCATCGCTATTGCACGTGCGGGTTTTCCGCTGCGACCGGTACGCGCAGCTCAGCAAGTGGCTGTTCGCCGTCAAACAGTGTTAACGGCACTAATTGACCTTCGGTTACATCCGGGTTGGCGCCATGCAGCATTAGATGCAAGCCATTCGGGCTCAGTTCGATTCTTTCGCCAGCAGCGAGTGTTAGCGAATCAACCGGTCGCATCCGCATCATGCCGTCTTGCATCGACATTGTATGGATCTCAATGCGCTCAAACGCGGCCGACGAGACGCGGGTGATCGACACTGGTGCCTCGCTGAAGTTACTAATAGTAATATAGCCGGCAGTCATTTTGCCTTCCGCAACCGGCAAGCGAATCCAGCCGTTGTTCACCTTAATACCTTGCTCAGGTGTCTCGCTGCAGGCCGCACACATCAGGGTCAGCAACAAAACAGCAATCGTTCTCAGTGGTCTCATGCGCCGGCTCCCTCAGTCAGTGTCATGATGTCGTTGGCAATGCCAACCGCGCCGAGCGGCGGACTAAAAATGGCGCGTAAGCGCGCATCGGGATCTAGCAGTAATACCGTACCACTATGATCGACTGTGTATTGATCCTCGCCTAGCTCAACACGCTGGAACAACACGCCCAGATCGCTGGCAAACGCGCGTATTGCATCAATGTCGCCAGTTGCTCCGGTGATCTGATCACCAAAAACCTGCGTGTAGCGCAGCAGCGTGTCGGCGTCGTCATGCTGCGGGTCGACCGTTACAAGCAGAATATCCGGCACACGAGATTCGTCCTTCGCTGCAATTCTGGCTTGTACCCGGCTGAGCAGTTGCATCGTGGGTTGACAGATATTCGGGCAGTTGGTGAAACCGAAGAAAACCAGCGTCCAGCGGTTCTGTAAATCACCCAGTGTCAATTCGGCATCGGTTGCGCTGTGTAATGAGATCGGTTGCAGTGCCCGCGACGGGGTCAGTAGCGTACCGGCCTCAAGCGCCTGGGCGGTGCGCAAATCCGCATCAGATCGCGTATTCTCGTCGGTTATCGCGGGTTTCAGTCCCACATACAGCCCGGCAGAGAACGCGACCAGTAATATGATCAATGGAACAGGTGAACGAAAATTGAGCATGACCATGAGGATGTTCGCACACCCGCAATCGCTGTCCAAGCGCGTGGCAATGGTTCCGCATGATTGACGAGCTGATGGCGGCAGGTGATGGTGCTGAGTTGGTGCAACGGCTAGCCAGTCAGTTTGAGCAGGCGGGGCTGTTTTTCGGTCATGGAACTAATAACGCATTTGATGAGGCAGCCTGGCTGGTCGCCGCGGCGCACCAGATTGATTACGCCGACCCCGCCTGGTCGACCCGGTTTGATGCGGTCTTGTCGAACCCGATTGCTGCCGATCGTCTGCACCCGATTATCGCCACCGCGCAAGCGCGCATCGAAACCCGCAAGCCACTCGCCTATCTGCTCGGCGAGGCATGGTTTGCCGGGCTGAAGTTCGAGATCAGTGAGGACACTCTGGTGCCGCGCTCGCCTATTGGTGATCTCATCGTGCGCCGGTTCAGTCCATGGGTTGATGCCAGCCGTGTGTCGCGTGTGCTGGATATCGGTACTGGCAGTGGTTGCATCGCCATCGCCACTGCCGTGGCGCTACCCGCAGCACAGATCACCGCGACCGACATCAGCAAACCCGCGCTTGAGTTAGCGCGCCGCAATGCACATCAACTGGGCGTGTCCGATCGCGTGAGTTTTTTTGAGGCCGACGTCTTCCCGGTCGGACTCGCACCGTTCGATTTGATTGTCAGCAATCCACCGTATGTGGATGTCCAGCAGATGCAGGCGCGACCCGACGAGTATCGGCACGAGCCCGAGCTTGGCCTGGCAGCTGGCAATGATGGGCTGGATGTCGTTCGCAGATTGCTGGCCGGCGCATTGGATCACCTCACCGAGGACGGTGTACTGGTGCTGGAAGTCGGTGCCAGCGATGAGGCGTTGCAACGCAGTTACGCCGATGTACCATTTACGTGGTTGGTGCTGGACGACGACGCCTGCGGCATAGCGGTGATCGAACGCGCGGCTTTGGCAGCACACGAATCTGTATTGCGTAATTTGGGTAACTGACAGCATGGCAGGAAGTAGTTACGGTCGGTTGTTTCGCGTCTCGACGTTTGGCGAAAGCCATGGTGTGGCACTGGGGTGTATCGTCGAGGGTTGTCCGCCGGGGATGGCGTTGACCGCCGAGGATATCCAGCAGGATCTGGAGCGCCGTCGCAGCGGCAAGTCGCGCTACACCAGCCAACGCAAGGAGCCGGACCAGGTTGAAATTTTGTCTGGCGTATTTGAAGGTGTGACCACCGGCACACCGATTGGTTTGTTGATTCGCAACCAAGATCAGCGCTCACGCGACTACAGCAAGATCAAGGATAAGTTTCGTCCTGGTCATGCTGACTACACCTATCAGCAGAAGTATGGCATCCGCGACTATCGTGGCGGCGGTCGTGCATCAGCGCGCGAAACGGTCATGCGGGTTGCAGCGGGTGCGATCGCGCGTAAGTACCTCAATCAGCGATTGGGTATTTGCGTGGACGGTTACGTCTCGCAACTCGGGCCGCACAAGCTGGCGGCGAAAGACCTAACGATCGTCAATGACAATCCGTTTTTTTGTGCCGATCCGGATCAGCTTGAGACGCTGGCTCAGTACATGGATCAGTTACGTCGTGACGGCGATTCGATCGGCGCGCGCGTCACTTGCGTAGCGCGCGGTATGCCGGCCGGCCTCGGGGAGCCGGTCTTCGACAAGCTGGAAGCGACCTTGGCCCACGGCTTGATGAGTATAAACGCGGTGAAAGGGGTAGAGTTTGGCGCCGGATTTGATTGCGTGGCGCAACGCGGCTCCGAACACCGCGATGAGATAACACCAGACGGTTTTGCCAAGAATGATGCTGGCGGCACGCTTGGCGGCATTTCCAGCGGTCAGGATTTAGTGGTCAGCATCGCGCTCAAGCCCACCTCCAGCATTACAACCCCGGGCAAGACGGTTGATCGACAAGGTGAAGCAACCAGTATTGTGACCACAGGCCGGCATGACCCATGTGTGGGTTTGCGCGCCACGCCAATAGCCGAGGCGATGGTCTGCCTGACCCTGGCCGATCATTACCTGCGCCACCGCGCACAGAATGCTGACGTGGTCTCGCAGACTCCGGCGATTGCCGCCAACGATGAGGTGTGAGAGCTGATGGCGCAGTGTGACTTGAACATAGCCGTCGTCGGTGCGACGGGGGCCGTCGGCGAGACAATGCTTGAAATTCTGGCCCAGCGCGAGGTGACCTCGGGCAAGGTTCACGCTTTGGCCAGCGCTAACTCCGCGGGCAAGCGGGTGCGCTACGGCGATCGCAATCTGGTGGTTGCAGATCTTGCAACATTCGATTTTTCGCAGGTGCGCGTGGCATTGTTTTCTGCTGGCGGCCCAGTGTCTGCGGAATTCGTGCCCAAGGCGGCTGCGGCTGGCTGCGTGGTGATTGACAATACCTCGCACTTTCGTCGTGATGACGACATCCCTCTGGTGGTTACGGAGGTCAATCCCGAGCTCATCGCCGATCACAGGCAGCGCAATATTATTGCCAATCCGAATTGTTCGACGATGCAGATGCTGGTCGCGCTGAAGCCCATTTACGATGCGGCCGGCATCGAGCGAATCAACGTCAGTACTTATCAGGCAGTTTCTGGCGCAGGACGCTCAGCGATTGAAAAACTGGCAGGTCAAACGGCGCGCTTACTCAATGCCAAGGGTCTGGAGTTGGAAGACGGTGAGAAGCAGATTGCCTTCAATGCACTGCCGCATATCGATGTGTTCCAGGAAAATGGTTACACCCGCGAAGAAATGAAGATGGTCTGGGAGACGCGCAAAATTCTCGAAGACGAGGCTATCGGGGTCAATGCGACGGCAGTTCGGATTCCAGTCTTCTACGGTCATAGTGAAGCGGTCTGCGTGGAGACCCGCGAATTGCTGGAAATTGACGCTGTCAGGGGGCTTTTGACCGCTGCAGCGGGCATTGAGGTCCTGGATGATCAGGTTTTGGGCGGTTATCCGACACCCGTCACAGAAGCGGCGGGCACTGATCCTGTATTTATTGGGCGCATTAGACGCGACATAAGCCATCCACGGGGCATAAACCTCTGGATCGTTGCAGATAACATACGTAAGGGCGCCGCTCTAAATAGCGTGCAAATTGCTGAAATTTTGGTCAAAAAGTATTTGTAAGCTATGATTTCGGCATCACACTGTGCGTTATGTCGTGCAGTTGGGGGAATAACAGCCAAAGACCGACTGACATCGGTTTGGAGACAAGGAATATGTATCGTCGGTTAGCCGCTGTAATTGTCGCGGCATGCCTGTTCACAGCACAGCAGGCTCTGGCATTGGGGTTGGGCGACATCAAAGTCCTCTCGGCGCTGAATGAACCGCTGCGCGCGGAGATCGCTTTGGTTGGCGCAACCTCTGAAGAGCTCACCGGGCTAGAGGTACGGCTTGCGAGTGCCGAGGCGTTCGAGCGTTATGGATTGTCCAAACCGACGTTCATGAATAGCTTCAAATTGCGGGTGAGCCCCACGGGCACACCAAAAATCGAGATTACCTCGACGCAACCGGTCACCGATCCTTTTGTAACGATGTTGATTGAAGCGGTTTGGCCGCGCGGACGATTACTACGTGAATACACCGTGTTGCTCGATCCGCCGACCTATGCGTCGCCGCAACCGACAGCGCCACCGGCGATGAGCCGACCGGCCGCGCCACAGCGCAATGCGGCCTCCAGCAGCGGCAGTGTCAGACGGACCAACCCCACGCCGGCGACCATGCCGGCGTCGTCGTTAGCGGGTGCGGGTCAGTATCGGGTCGAGCGCGGCGATTCGCTTTGGAAGATCGCCAGCGCGATGAACCCGGGCGATGCGGCGGCGATCAATCAGGCGATGATCGCAATCTACGATGCCAACCCTCAGGCGTTCAACGGCAACATCAACAGCCTACGCGCCGGTGCGGTTCTGACGCTGCCAGACCAATCGTCAGTGTTCTCAATTAGTCGTAGCGATGCATTGCAGGCGGTGCGACAACAAAATGCCAACTGGCGTGGCTCCGAGGGCTCACTGCGGCTAGTACCGCCGGATGAAGACACTGGCACCGGTGGCATCGCAACCCGCGGTACCGATATTGCGGGCGGTAGCGATGGACGTAGTGCGGCAGAAGTCACCGCGCTGCAGCGTGAACTCGAAGAAAAAGAGAGACTGTTGGCCCTGCGCAATGAGGAGCTGGCGCGATTGCAAGACCAGCTCGCGCAACAGAATGCGCCCGCCGCTGAATTACCCGTTGAGCCGGATCCGGATTTCTCTAGTCAGCCTGAGCTGGACGCCCCGCTGACAGCGGACGAGATCTTCGCGGAAACTCAAGATTCGGACGACACAATTAACGATTCGCTGGCTGATGCTTCGGATGCCGCTGACACCGACGCGTTTGACGTCACTGATGATGCATTGGTCGATGAGCCTGACGCGGGCGAAGCGGAAGAGCCGGTGGCGGACACGCCGGCCACCACGACCCCGGTGCCGGCGGTGGTCACAACCAGTTCATCGCAGGCCGACAAGGGCTTGCTGGATCGATTGCTGGATAGCTGGGTTTACATCGCCGGTGGTGCTGCCGTTGTGCTGGGTCTGCTTGGGTTTATTGCGGTCAGACAACGCGCTGCGGCGGCCGATGACACCGGCACCTGGGAGGCGCTGGATGCTGCTGACCTGGAAGATCTGGATGGCACGCTGGCTGCAACCGGTCGATTGCGGGATATCGGTTCGCGTGGTGGCGATACCGTGCGTTCACCGTCGCTTGATCAGGCGTTACCTGACGATATGCTGGAACAGACCGCGCCGGTTCAGGAGACGTCCATTCCGGAGGTGACGGAAGCGACGCCGGTGACTGCGCAGGAAGCGCCAGCGGTTGCGCCAGTCAGCCTCGATGACACCTTTAGCTCGGAGACGGCGATCAACTTTGATCAGTCTGACCCGCTCAAGGAAGCCGACTTTCACATGGCTTACGGGCTGTTTGATCAGGCTGCGGAACTGGTTAAGGGTGCGCTGACGGTCGACGGTCAGGATCCCAAGCTGCACGCCAAGCTGTGTGAGATTTTCTTCCAGTGGGGCAACGAACAAGGCTTCGTTGGTGCTGCGGAAGGGTTCAAGGCCATCGGCGGTGATAGCGATCCAGCTTGGAATAACGTTGTGATAATGGGCCAGCAGATTGCGCCGACCAATGAGTTGTTCAGCGGTGCGCAGGTGAGTGCCGGCGGCGGAGACCTCGACCTGTCATTTGACGGTGACACGCGCTCCATCGATGCGCAGCTTGGGGCAGAGCAAACTGACAATGACGGGTTTGGCGAGGTATTCGATGGCAGTGGTCTGACTACCGAGCAGCCGGCGGTCAGCAACAGTATCGATTTTGAATTCGATGACATCGGCGACGATGACAACACGAGCGAACAGCCGATGCTGGACGATAGCCCGACCGGTCAGTCGCCCGCATTGGATTATTCGTTTGACGACGGTACCGTCGAGCAACCATTGACGATGGATGACGAATATAGCGAGGACAGCGGCAACACCAACGAGATTGATCTCGCCGATTTGCAACTGGATCCCGGTACGGCGAATGAACTGCTCGACGCCGGCGAAGAACTGAGCTCGGATTTGCTCTCTGCAACCGGCGCGACGTCAGTACTGCCTGATGATTTTGAGGTAAGCCTACCCGCCGATTCGGAAGAGACGGTAATGGCCCGTCCGGATCCGGATGTGCTGGCTGATCTGGAGGCAAACAACACGACCGAGATGCCCATTTCGAGCAGTCGAATTGAAGAGGCAGATCTGGATGTCGCCGACTTAACCAGCGAGTTCCGTGTCGACGATTTGAAAGCTCACGAAGATGCGACGATGGAGCAACCGATCGTTGACTCTGCACCGACGATGTTCGCTGACGATGCATTCGGTGATGGCGATGACAGCACCGTTAATACTGGCGTCAATGCGATGCTCGAGGTTGACGAGGAATCGATGGGTGAGGTGGGCACCAAGCTCGATCTTGCGCGTGCCTACGTTGACATGGGTGACCCGGAAGGCGCTCGCAGCATACTCGGCGAAGTGGTCAACGAAGGCGACGAAAGCCAGCGCGAGGAAGCACAGGCGCTGCTCGATAGTTTGGGCTAAGCGCGCCGGTGGCGCGCTATGCGTTGGGTGTTGAATATGACGGCACCCGCTATTGTGGCTGGCAGCGGCAGAAGCACTCGGACTCGGTGCAAGCCCAGTTGGAAGCGGCGCTCTCCCGCGTCGAGGATTGCGACACAGACGTTTTTTGCGCTGGGCGCACCGATACCGGTGTGCACGCCAGTGGTCAGGTCGTGCATTTGGATAGCAAGCGCGAGCCCCGCGCTTTGGTGCTGGGTGTAAACAGTCATCTGCCCGCCGATGTTTCGGTCGCATGGGCAATGTCGGTACCCGCAAATTTCCACGCCCGGTTCGATGCCATCGAGCGTCGCTATCGCTATTTGATCCGCGCGGATATTGCGCCGTCTGCGCTGTTTGCCAATCGGGCGTGGACGGTGCACGCATCTTTGGACGTTCCGGGCATGCGCGCTGCAGCGCGTAGCTTGCTTGGAGAGCATGATTTCAGCGCTTTTCGTGCGGCCGGCTGCCAGGCCAGGCATCCGGTGCGCGAAGTGCGCAAGATCGATGTGCGCCAGAGCGCGCGGTGGATCGTTGTGGATATTGCCGCAAACGCGTTTTTGCAGCATATGGTGCGCAATATAGTCGGTTTACTCGTTGAGATCGGTAGCGGCAAACGTGCAGTTCAGGATGCTGCGACAATTCTGGCCGGTCACGACCGTAGGCGCAGCGCGGCGGCAGCGCCAGCTTGCGGTTTGTACCTAACTCAGGTGATCTATCCAGTTCATTTTGCATTGCCTACCGCCAGCGATATTGATGCCGACCTGCTGCCGGTATTGCCGCTGGTCCCCTCAGCGATGAATCGCGAATCTGGTCGCGCTACAATCGGGTCATGAGCTGGTTTGAAAAGCTGATGCCCTCGCGCATCACCACAGAGCGACGGACACATTCCGTCCCGGAAGGACTCTGGATTCGGTGTGAGAAATGTGCCGCCCAGTTGTACCGGGCCGAGCTGACCCGCAACTTCTTGGTCTGCCCGAAATGTGCGTTTCATATGCGCATGGGCGCACGTGATCGCCTGACGACGTTTTTTGACGAGGGGTCAATGCAGGAGATTGGGGCAGATCTGATGCCGCAGGATCCACTGAAGTTTCGAGACAGTAAACGCTATCGGGACCGGATTAGCCAGGCGCAGAAAAAAACTGGCGAGAGCGAAGCATTGCTAGCCGCCCACGGTTTGCTCTATGACGAGCCTTGCACAGCCACAGCGTTTGAATTCAGCTTCATGGGCGGCTCGATGGGGTCTGTCGTGGGTGAGCGATTCCGATTGGCGGCAGAACATGCCTTGGCGCACCGCACGCCGTTGGTCGGCTTCTCTTCCAGTGGTGGCGCCCGCATGCAAGAGGCCTTGTTTTCGCTATTTCAAATGGCCAAGACCAGCTCCTCGCTGGCGGCATTGGCCGATGCAGGATTGCCGTATATTTCCGTGATGACGGATCCGACAACCGGAGGCGTTAGTGCGAGCCTTGCGATGTTGGGGGATTTGAACGTGGCAGAACCTGGCGCTTTGATCGGGTTCGCAGGTCGGCGTGTCATCGAGCAGACCGTCCGTGAGACCTTGCCGGAGGGCTTCCAGCGTGCGGAATTCTTGCTCGAACATGGCGCAATTGACCGCATCATCGACCGGCGACAGATGCGCGCGGAGTTAGCCGATATCTTGCGTAAATTCATGAATCGACCGCAGCGTACCGACGAAAATACGGCGACGTTCAAGGCGCTGTCGCTCGACGAGGCAGAAACCAGCGAGTGAATGATGACCTCGCGCTGGCACACTGGCTGGCGCAAATGCAGCACCCGGATCCTGCGCATATCGAATTGGGTCTGGAGCGCCTGAATCACGTGCTGCCTCGGCTTGCGCTGCGGCATAATCCATTGACGTTCACGATCGCCGGCACCAACGGTAAGGGCACTGTGTCAGCGATGCTGGCCGAAGGGCTTGCAGGTGCTGGCAAACGTGTTGGCCTGTATACGTCTCCCCATCTGGATCGCTTCAATGAACGGATTGTCGTTGATGCGCAGCCGGTCGAATCGCTACAGCTGGTGCAGGCACTTGAGCGCGTCGAGCGGGCACGCCAGGGCGTGGCGCTGACCTATTTTGAATACGCGACATTGGCAGCATTGGTGAGTTTTGATGATTGCGACGTCGATGCGCGGGTGCTTGAGGTAGGCCTTGGCGGTCGTCTGGACGCGGTCAACGCGGTTGAGCCCGATGTCTGTGTCTTAACGAATGTCGCACTGGATCATCAGCGTTGGCTTGGCGACACGCTGGACCAGATCGGCGCCGAAAAGGCGGCTATATTCCGTCCCGGTAAGCCCGCTATTTGTGCCGTTGCGGCGCCGCCCGATAGTGTGTTGGCCGCTGCGGCTCGGTGTGGTGCCAAGTTGTCACTGGCCTCGCAGGCGTATTCCTGGCGTCGCGATGGCGCGCGCCACTGGCGCTGGCTCAGCGGTGTGTGCTCGATCGAGGGGCTACCCTGGTTTGACGCGGCGCAAAGCGCGAACGCGGCGGCTGTGCTGATGGCATTGAAGTCGGTTGATTTGCTGGCGTCACTTTCACAGGACGATATCGCTACGCTCGTGCAGTGTCGGCCACCCGGTCGGCTGGAGTCATTGAACGACTGTCCTCGGATTTTGCTGGATGTTTGCCACAACCCCGCGTCGGTGGCGCGACTTGCTGATCATTTGCAGCAGTTGCCGGTCAACGGGGAGATCACATTGGTATTCGGTGCGATGCGCGATAAGCAGATTGGCCTCATGCTGGAGTCGTTGGTGCCCTGGGTCAGGCGGTGGATTGCGGTCGCCGCCAATGGTGGTCGGGCGATGCCAGCCGACGTCCTAGCTGCCAGCATGAGTCAATTGAGCGTGCGTCCAGCATTGGTTGGTGGCTCACCGTGGCAGGGCTTCCAGCGCGCCCGCGAACTCACGCCAGAGTCTGGCTGCGTTGTCGTAGCCGGTTCATTTCCCGTCGTCGGACAGGTCCGCGCTCGTCTATACTGCGGAGCATGGAAAGAGCAGTGAAAGAAAGACTGATCGGCGCTGTCGTGCTCGTATCTGTGGCCTGGTTGCTGATTCCGGTTTTTCTCGAGAATGCACCTAATCCCGACGAGACCGTTAGCCGCAGCATTCAGTTGCCGGGCGTAGAGGGCGCGCAAACGCAGGTTGGAAAACGGGTAACGATCGATCTACGCGAGAATCGGCCGGCAAGCGCGAGTGCCGGTGAACAAGTACAGCAGCCCGCGACACTGCCGCCCCCCGACGCACCGGTTCAGGCGTTGCCATCGGACACTGCAACTGTGCAAGCGGCAGCGACCGAAGACGCTAGCGATGCGGCCCGCAAAGTTGGTGTTGAGAATGAAGGTGAGGGCGCGACAACGGATCCGTCGCCACCTGTCGAGCAGGCGTTGATGCGTGACTCTGAGACGCCGTTGCGCGCAGCAAGCGACGTTGAAGCGCAGCCTCAACCGTTATCCGAGCCCGTGTCTGAGTCGCCGTCTGAGGCGAGCGTTGAACCCGCGCCCGCTCAGCCTGTTGCACCGGCACCCGAGGGTGGGGTGTCGCTCTGGGTGGTGCAGCTGGGCAGTTTTTCCAACGCAGACAACGCGCAGAGGTTGGCGGATAGGTATAAGGCGCAAGGTCTGCCGGCATTCATGAGCCGCGTTGAGCGCGACGGACGGTCATTTCACCGGGTGCGCATCGGGCCAGTCGCAACGCGCACCGAGGCAGACGAGATTGTCTTACAGCTCACTCAGGCTGGCCAGACGGCCCGCACGGTCGCGTATCCTTAATCGCCTCCGGGGGAGCGCGGTTTGGTACCATTACGCCAACACTTGATTTTGGCTTGACATTCCCATGACGCTGCTGGATTTCGTCTTTATCGGCATTCTTGTCGCATCGATGATCGTCGGTGTTTTTCGTGGCTTCATCAAGGAGGCGATTTCAGTCGGCTCATTGTTGATTGCGTTCTGGGCGGCGTTTCATTTCGCACCGGTTGGCGGCGATGTGCTCACCGAGTGGGTCGGGTCACCGGCATTACGAACCTGGTTGGCACGAATACTGATCTTTATGATCGTTCTGATGCTGGGTGGACTCGTCGGTTGGTTGATCTCCCGATTTGCCAATCAGGTCGGGATGAGTGGTATGGATCGCCTGTTTGGACTGGTATTCGGTTTTGCGCGCGGTGCCATTATTTCTGGCCTGATCGTCATTGCAGGTCCCTACGTTGATCTGGACAAGGATGATTGGTGGCAACAGTCAGTCTTGAAGCCGTATGTGCAGTCTGTTGCTGACGCCATCGCAGTGTTGGCGCCCAAAGCGATGGATTATGTGCGCGAGGAAATTCGCACCGGCCCTGCGATGGAGACCGACGACGACACGCCTGCTGCGGATGAGGCGATCTAGCAGTGTGTGGCGTTGTCGGTATCGTCGGTCGCGCACCGGTTAATCAGGCTATCTACGATGCCTTAACGGTCATGCAACACCGTGGTCAGGATGCCGCAGGCATCACCACCACCGATGGCGAGACGACGTACTCGCGCAAGAAAAAGGGACTGGTCCGGGACGTCTTCCAGCAACGACATATGGAGAAACTGCTCGGTAATGCAGGCGTCGGGCATGTTCGTTATCCGACTGCGGGTTGCACCAGTGTGCATGAAGCACAGCCGTTCTATGTGAATTCTCCATTCGGTATCGTTCTGGCACATAACGGAAATTTAACCAATGCGGATGCCATTGCCGGCGATCTGGTCGCGCGCGACAAGCGTCATTTGAACACTGGTAGCGATTCAGAGGTGCTGCTCAATGTGCTCGCCGATGAGGTCGCGCGCCAGCCAGGTGATCGGCTGTCGGCCGATGCCGTGTTCGCGGCGACTGCCGGCGTGTACAAGCGCTGCGTGGGTGGATTTGCCGTGGTGGCGATGATCATGGGGCAGGGCATGCTGGGCTTCCGGGATCAGTGGGGCATTCGACCACTGGTCATTGGTCAGCGCGATACCGCGCAAGGCTTCGAATACATGCTCGCTTCGGAAAGTGTGGCACTGGATATTCTTGGTTTCGAGCGTCTGCGTGATGTCGAGCCGGGTGAGGCAGTGTTTATCGATGCGCAACATCAACTTCACACGCGCCAGTGCACGCCACGACGCAGTTGGTCTCCGTGCATTTTTGAGTACGTCTACTTTGCTCGGCCCGATTCGATCATCGACAACATATCCGTTTACAAGTCACGTCTGCGCATGGGCGATCAACTGGCGAGCAAGATCCTGCGCGAGCGACCGCAGCACGACATCGATGTTGTCATCCCGATTCCGGATACCAGCCGCACGACCGCGTTGCAGGTTGCACACGGACTGGGCGTTAAGTATCGCGAAGGCTTCATCAAGAACCGCTACATCGGGCGCACATTCATCATGCCTGGTCAGGCGATGCGGGTCGCCTCAGTGCGCCGCAAATTAAATGCGGTACCGCTGGAGTTTCGCGGCAAAACGGTTTTGTTGGTCGATGACTCCATCGTGCGGGGTACTACCTCCCAGCAGATCGTCAAGATGGCGCGTGAGGCTGGTGCCGCCAAGGTCTATTTTGCCTCGGCTGCGCCACCAGTTCGGCATCCGAATGTCTATGGCATCGACATGCCGGCAGCGCACGAGTTGGTCGCGCACGGGCGGGATCAAGCGCAAATTCAGGCGGAGATCGGAGCCGATTGGTTGATCTACCAGGACTTGAGTGCACTGGTGAGTGCCGTAGGGCACAAACACGCGACGATCAGCGGCTTTGATACGTCCTGTTTTTCCGGCGAGTATGTGACCGGCGATGTGACGGGCGATTATCTGCAGCGCATTGAGCAGGAGCGCCGGGATGATGCCCGCCAGGGTGAAGACGGTCGCGATGCCATGCGACTGGATTCGCGCCAGGTCGTCCAGCTATGAACGTGTCTATCGCGATCGGGGATAAGCAGACCGCCGCCGGTTTTGCGGCCGATGTGCCGCCACAGATCGCCGCGTTTTTGCAGGTGCCCTCATCGACGCTCTGGGCACAGCAGCTGGCAGCGGATCTGCCAACCCTGCTGATCGACCACGCCAATTGCGAACTAAAAGCCGCTTCCACGGCGTTGGCGTTGCTCCACCGATATGCGCGCAATGACGCATTGGCCTGGCGGCTCTCGCGCCTGGCACGTGAAGAGTTGCGGCACTACGAACAGGTGCGTGAATGGTTGCGACACTACGAGATTGACTATTCTCCGCTGAGTGCCGCGGCTTATGCGCGTGGTTTGCGTGATGAAGTGGCATTACAAGAGCCAGAGCGGCTGGTGGATACGTTAATCGTCGGCGCATTGATAGAGGCTCGATCCTGTGAGCGATTCGCGCTGATCGCACCTTTGCTGGATGCACCGCTGGCCCGATTCTATCGTGGCTTACTGGCATCGGAGTCAAGACACTTCGAGCACTACCTTGAGCTGGCCGATGCCCATTTCGAGGGTGAGATTGATGCGCGTGTCGATGCCTTGCGTATCGTTGAGCAGCAGCTGATTGTGGCACCGACTGAGGCGCTGCGGTTTCACAGCGGGCCGCTTGCCGACGAGTAGCTCAGGCGAGCGCGCGAGGCCGTTGTTCCAACTTGAAACCTGCGGCGTTCCAAACGCCAACACTGCCGTGTTCGTACCAATCACCCAGAACCATGCGCCGCGCCTTGCGTCCGTCAGCCAGGGTAAAGTGATGCACGTCAGGCCGGTGCGTATGGCCGTGCAAAATATCGGTAACCTCGTGATCAATCAGCGCGGTTTCGATTGCCTGTTGGTTTACATCCATGATTTGCATGTCCTTGCCGGCATTAGCACTGGTACTTTCGGCACGCGCCTGACCGGCCAATTGACGTCTTGCTTCCAGTGGCAGTGAGAGAATCTGTGCTTGCCAGGCGGGGTTTCTCATCTGTGCACGCACGGCCATGTAGTCGTGATCATCGGTGCAATAAGCATCGCCGTGCGCCAACAGCACGCGTGTGCCGTGCAGCTCGATTACCACCGGGTCATCTATCAACTGAACGCCAGTGCGCTCAGCAAATGCGGCGCCTAGAAGAAAATCACGATTGCCATGCATGACGAATACGGGGATGTGACGCGTCAATGCGGCGATTTCATTCTGCGCATTGGCGAGGTAAGCATCAGTGTCATCGTCACCAACCCAGGCTTCAAACAGGTCACCCAGGATATACAGCGCATCGGCCTGTCGTGCCTCGCCGCGAGCAAACTGAAAAAACTGCGCCGCAATTTCCGGCTGCTTTTCGTCGATGTGCAGATCGGAAATGAAAAGCGTTGTGCTCACTACTGTGCCTCGAGTGATTCCAACATGGCCTCGGCAGCTTCAAGCTCTGCTTGTACGCGTGCCTCAATTTCGGCGGCGCTCAGGATACGCATCTCGGTGACCACAATCGGCATCGCAGGCACATCTTCGGCAAATGGCCCGCCGGGGCCGGTGGGTGCGGTCGCGATGGCGTCGACGATGTCCATGCCAGCGACTACTTGACCAAACACGGCATAGCCCCAGCGATTGCGTGATGGATCCAAGCGCTCATTGTCACCGACGTTGATGTAGAACTGAGCGCCGGCGCTATGCGGCGCGTCGGTTCTGGCCATTGCAATGGTCGCACGCACGTTCGACAGGCCATTACCGGATTCATTCACCAGGGGTGTGACCTCAGGTGTGGCGGTGTAATCCTTGTAGTGTCCACCCCCCTGAACAACAAAACCGGCGATCACACGATGGAAGATGGTGCCGGTGTAAAAACGCTCACGCACGCGGTCGATGAACGCAGCGGCGGTCAGCGGTGCCTTGCGGGCATCGAGTTCGAGCACAAACTCACCGGCTGTGGTTTCGACCAGAATCTGTGGATAGTCGCCGATCGGGGATTGCGCCATACCAGTCGGTGGGAACAGACAGTTAAGCGCTGTTGCAATTAAAACAAGACTACGGATTTGCACAGGTCATCCTCCAGTATAGGCAGCCGAAGGCAACATATCAGACCCACCGTGCTGCGCCCAGCACTGGGCACTGTGATACAAACTCACTATATTTCGTTTGACGCTTACGGAAGCCACGACGCATAATTCGCGGCTGAATATCGTGAAGCACGATGCACGGGGCATGGCGCAGTCTGGTAGCGCATCTGCTTTGGGAGCAGAGGGTCGGCGGTTCGAATCCGTCTGCCCCGACCATTGTGACGACATTCAGCACAGCCTGTGTCCGTGCGCCTGTAGCTCAATTGGATAGAGCATCGGCCTTCTAAGCCGACGGTTGCAGGTTCGAGTCCTGCCGGGCGTGCCAGGACAGGTAAGCGTAGCTATGGTGGACGTAGCTCAGTTGGTAGAGCCCCGGGTTGTGATCCCGGTGGTCGCGGGTTCGAATCCCGTCGTCCACCCCAGCCCCGCATTGCGACGCCGGTCCGTCACGCAATGTGCGCTGGGTCACGTAATCGGGCTGCTCGCCGGGATGCAAGTCCATTTTTGTGATCGCCCTCCACGAATCGGCAACCCCTCACACCTTATATTGCTGAACATAACCAATGTTGCAGAGGGTTCAACGTGGGCGATCGCCGTTATCAATCCGGTTTTACGATCTATGAGTTGATGCTCACCGTGGCAGTCGCAATCTTGCTTGCGGCCCTGGGTGTGCCGGCCTTGAATGAGTCGATTGCCAACAACAGAGCCACGACTTACACAAACGATATGGTCACGACGCTGAATCTGGCGCGTAGTGAAGCGACCAGGCGGCGTGTACCAATCACGGTTTGCGCCTCGGTTGACAGCATCAATTGCAGCGGTGCGGCTGATTGGAGTTCCGGCTGGGTTATCCGCTCTGCCGCCGGGAACCTGATCCAGGCTTGGCCGGCCCTCAATAGTCCGGGCATCTTGAATGGCAACGTAAATTCAATTCAGTTCGAGCCAGTTGGTTCGATTACCGCCGGTGCGGCGCCGCAATTTGCATTGCAGATGCCCAAGTGCAATGGCGATAACCGGCGTGTTTTGACGATCAGCGCGGCCGGTCGTATTGCGGTGGACACACTGACATGCACCTAAGAGCACCACAACAGACAACACGAGATGCGATGCAGGGTGTATCGCTGATCGAGGTGATGGCGGCTTTGGTCGTATTATCGATCGGTATTTTAGGTTTCACGACGTTGCAGACTGCGTCTCTGAACTTCAATTCCGAAGCGGCTCAGCGCACCCAGGCGACGGTGCTCTCCAGTGCGATGGCCGATCGCATGCGCGCCAACCGGCGAGCGGCGCTGAACGGTGAATATAATCTCGCCTCGGGATCCAGCACACCTGACTGCTCTGCGATTCCAAGTCCTTGCACGATTGCCAACCAGGATATTTGGCGTTGGCGTGATTCACTCCAAAACAGGCTGCCCGCATCAACCAGTGCCATCACTCGAGTCGGCGATGAATTTACGTTGACGGTGACCTGGGACAATAGCCGCGGCCAACAGCCGCCCGAACAATTTCAGGTGACCACATCGTTATGAGTTTTTCTGCCCAGCAATTCGCGTCGCGACAACGCGGCTTGACGATTGTCGAGTTGATGATCGCCATGTTGATCGGCGCATTCCTCATCGGTGGGGCGATCCAGGTATTCGTGGGTAATCGGGTGATGTACTCGTTTAACGACGGGGTTGCACGCATACAGGAAAATGCGCGTGTCTCGTTGGAGCAAATCGCGCAAACGGCGCGGATGTCCGGCTACCGAGGCTGCTTCGGCAGCGTGGGTGTTTTTAATAATCTCGCGGCGCCGAATAACGTTCGTGACGATATCGTTAATGGCGTCCAAGGCTATGATGCGCGTGGCACTATAGATGGCGATTTGTACAACGCAGCCGCTATGGATCCGGCACCGGGCGGCAACCCGGCAGACTGGGTGCCTGCATTGCCGGTTGAGCTGCGCAATCTGGTCATCCCCGGCAGCGATGTGTTGATGCTGCGCGGTGCTACTGGACCGGTCGTGCCCCTCGTCGCACCGTTTAGTGATCCTAATCAAATTTTTGTTGACCCAGGGCACGGCTTTGTCGCCGGTGACCTGTTGGTCACAGCCGATTGCCAGAAAGCATCGCTGTTCCAATTGACTTCGGTGGGCGGTGCTGGCGCGGCCGAGGCACTGGTTCACGGCGGTAGCGGTGGCTATTCACCGGGTAATGGCACGACGACCTGGCCGACGGATCAAGACTATGGTTTTGGATCAGAAGTGTCGCGCTATCAGGCGTATGCGTTTTACGTCGGACAAGGTGCTTCGGGCCGGCCCAGTTTGTTCCAGTTGCGTTTGCAGTTAACGGCAGGCGGCGCAAATGCGTTTGTTGCTGAAGAGCTGGTCGAGGGTATCGATACGATGCAGATTCGCTACGGCGTCGACACCGATAACGATGAGGACATCGATAACTGGCTCTCTGGGAATGCCGTCGTGAATTGGACGCAGGTCTTGAGCGTCGAGGTCAGTCTGTTGTCGCGTTCTGCCGAGGAGTACGGCACGGAAACCGACCAGGCCATCTACAACCTGGGTACGGTGCGCTTTGACCCTGTTGATGACCGCCGTTTCCGTCAGGTGTTCTCAACCACGATTGGAATCAGGAATCGTCTGCCATGAGCGATCACGTGAATATTCGTCAATTCAACAAACGCGCTGGCCAGTCTGGGGCCGCATTGGTTGTTGCGTTGATTTTTCTTGTGTTGATGTCGTTGCTAAGCACTTCATCAATGAAGAGCGCAACGATGCAGGAACGCATGGCGGGGAACACACGCGATTACAACCTAGGGTTCCAGTCAGCCGAGGCGGCGTTGCGTGAAGCGGAAGATTATCTGGCGACGACGGTTAACCTGCCCGATTTCGATGATACCAATGGTCATTACGTGCTCAACTCACCCAACCGCCCCACTTGGCAAAGCTACACGCCAACCAATGGAGCGGGATTTGTGACCTATCCACGCACCGTTGCCGGCACCGCACAGGCGCCGCGTTATTACATCGAAAAATTGACTACGGCCGCACCGCCGGGGACGGAAATTGAAGCCGGAACCGCGGTCGGTGATATCTCCTTTTACAGAATTACAGCCGTAGGTTATGGCGGCGCCGTCGACGAGGCGGGCGATCCATTGACCTCGGTTGTGTTGAGTAGTGTCTACCGCAGACCCTAGTGCTGAACGGAATAAGCATCATGAACAGCTATATCTCTCTTTCGAAGCGATTGCCGCGCGTAACTGCGTTGGTTTTGTCATTGGCATTCGCCTTGCCAGCACAGGCGCAGGTGGCGCAGGTGCCGCTGTTTCTCGGCGCAGGCGATGTGCCCGGTAACCTGTTATTGGTGCCGTCAGTCGAGTGGCCGACGATCAACAGTGTCTCGAGTCAGGGCAACTATACGCCGGCTCAGGAATTCTACGGCTACTTCGATTCTGATAAATGTTACGACTACGTCCACAGCACCAATCGAGACGAACAGCACTTTATTCCGGTTGGCGCAGCTGTCGGGCATGTGTGTGCCGGGCATTGGAGCGGTAACTTTCTGAACTGGGCGGCGACTCAGACGATCGACCCGTTCCGAAAGGTACTGACCGGTGGTTTGCGGGTGCGCGATACCGCCAGTGAAACCTGGTTGGAAAAAGCCCGCCACAGCGGTCAGGGCGGCAGCGGCATTTATCCCAATCGGCGTATCCCTGCTTCAGGCACTGACAGTGCATTGGTCTCCGGCGCAACGCCATTCTCTGCCGGCTTTATACGCATGCGTATCGCCGGTCTTGGCAATCGGATGCGATTTCGACTCGATAACGACAATACGAGTTCATCGGTGACCGATTATGTCCCGGGCAGTCCGTTCATTCCGTCGGTTACGAACGAGTTAGCAGTTCGGGTCGCTGTCTGCGTCAATGGTCTCCTGGAAGATAACTGCATTGAATATGACGGCGGTCGTTTCAAGCCGGAAGGTCTGGTGCAGCAATATTCAGAAGACATCCGTTACGGTATTTTCGGTTATCTGTTGGATTCAAATATCTACCGCGATGGCGCGGTCTTGCGCGCGCGCCAGGACTTTGTCGGACAGACAGCCTTTATTGAAAATGGCGGGTTGGTACCGAATCCCAATCCGGAATGGGACCCGGACACCGGTGTTCAATACGTCAACCCGAGACCGGACGATGCGTCTGCAACATCGGCACGATTCGGCATCAGTATTACCAACAGTGGCTTCATCAACTATATCAATAAATTTGGTCAGCTCAACGGCGGTAACCATAAGTCATTCGATCCGGTGAGCGAGCTGTACTACTCCGGACTTCGTTATCTGAAAAATCAGGGTAATGTCCCACAGTACTCGGCCATGCCGGGTAATACGGGGGTCAATCCAAACACGGGCGCCGACGGCTTCCCGGTTATTGAGAATTGGAACGATCCGATTGAATTTGCCTGCCAGAAAAACGTGATGCTGGGTATCGGCGATATCTATACCCACCGTGACAAAAACCTGCCGGGCACCAGCAATCGCAATCAGGAACCGGCAGTGCCGCCAGCAGTCGCAGCCGACAATACGTTAAACGTGTCGCAGGACCTCGCAAGAATCGCCTCGCTTGAGGGCATCGGCATCGCCACGCCATTCTCCGGACTGCAAAACTCAGCCTACATCGCCGCGATGGCCTGGCATGCCAACACCGAAGATTTGCGACCGGATATTCCTGGTGATCAGTATGCTTCGACCTATTGGGTTGATGTACTGGAAGCGCAGAGCCTTGCCGCCACACCGTTCAATCAGTATTACATGGCAGCCAAATACGGTGGCTTTGAAAAACCGGAAGACTTCGATCCCGATACGGTCGCGACCATTCCCGTCGATTGGTACAGCACCACCGGCGATACGTTGACGACTTTCGGTTCGCGCCGTCGTTTTGATCAGACGTTTGACCGACCGGACAACTACTATCTGGAGGGCAACGCCAGCCAGCTCGCGGAGAGTCTGACACAGGCGTTCGCCGACATCGCAGAAGAGCTGCGCAGCTCGGCCAGTGCGGTCGCCGCAAACTCGACACGACTGGGTGCCGATACCCTGGTGTTCCAGGGCTCGTTCGACAGCAGTCGCTGGAGTGGTGACATCAAAGCGTTCAAGATCAATCTGGACGGTTCGATCGAACCCAATCCACTCTGGAGCGCAGCGGAGAAGCTGGATCTGTTGACAGATTCGCAGGCAAGAAGTCGCACGGTGTTGACCATTCAATCGCCGTCCTCGGGCGATGAGGGCTCAGAAGTCTCGACAACAGGGCGCTGGTTCCGATGGAACAACCTCGACTCGGCACAACGCAATTTCTTGCGTACCAATCCGACGGGTGGTCCGCGTGTGTCGGCTGGGATTGCGCGCCAACGTCGCGACTACCTGATGGGCGAGCGGGATGATGAATTCCAGAATGGCGGACCGTATCGCGAGCGTGACAGCCGTTTGGGCGACATCATTAATTCGGACCCGCAGTTCATTCACAAGCAGGATTTCGGTTACGCGGTATTGGATCAGTCGACGGCGTTCGCAGGCGAAGGTGCTGGTGAGGACTACACGACATTCCGGCGCTCTGCGGCGTATCAAAATCGCTCGCCGATGGTGGTTGTGTCCGCCAATGACGGCATGATGCACGGCTTCGAGGCCAGCGCATCCAGCAGTGGTGGTGAGGAACTATTCGCCTATGTGCCAAACGCCGCAATTGAAGATATTTACAAGCTGACGCTGCCAACCTACTCGCATCAATACTATGTCGATGGCAGCCCGCGCATTTCCGATGCCTGGTTCAATTCGGCCTGGCATACGGTAGTGGTAGGCACCACCGGCGCAGGGGGCAAGAGTGTTTTCGCGCTGGATATCACCAACCCGGACAGCATGAACCGTGATGACGTGTTGTGGGAGTTCTCGCACCCGGATATGGGTTACACGATCGGTCAGCCTGCGATTGTGCCGCTGCCGAATGGCCGTTTCGGCGCGGTTGTGACCAGTGGTTACGACACTGGCAAACCGGATGGCAAGATCTGGATTATCGACATTGCCGATGGTGGCGTTTTCAAGACGCTGACAACGCCCAATAGCGGGGAGTTGGGTCAGCCACTCGTTACGGACTTGAACGGGGACCGCGTAGCGGATCGTGTTTATGTTGGCGATACCGAAGGCAATGTCTGGCGCTTCGATCTCGAGGGCACTAACGTCAATGATTGGCGTCCACCCACGGCGCTACGCTCGGGTAGCACGCCGTTGCCTCTGTTTGTGGCTCGAGACCGCAACGGTCAGCGTCAGTCGATTACCGCGCCGCTGGCATCGGCGACCGGCGATGATGGGTTCCCGATGGTGTTCTTTGGCACCGGTGCATTCTATGCTGTGAATGACAACGTTGTGCCGCCTAATCCAGACATCGAGACATTCTACGGTATTGTCGACAACGCTCAGAAAATCAGCGGGCGTGCCGAGTTGTTGCAACAACAAATTCTTGCAGAAGTGTCTGCAGGCGATTTGCGTGTGCGCGCGGTCACCGACAACGAGCGCACACCGTCTGAGCGCGGTTGGTATATGGATCTGGTTTGGGACGGTGGTTTCGGTGGGCCTGGCGGTCAGGGTGAACGGGTCACCACGCGCGCATTGGTGCGCGGTGACCGGGTGATTTTCGTCACACTGATTCCGGCCGAAGATCCGTGCGCATTTGGCGGTGATAGCTGGCTGATGGAACTCAATACGTTTGATGGCGGCCGGCTTGACTACGCGGTATTCGACCTGGATCGTAATGCGCAATTTGACGATAGCGATTGGGTCGACATCACACTGCCTGATGGCAGCACGCAGCGGGTACCGCCGTCAGGGTTGGCGCCGGATATCAACACGATCAAAACGCCGGCGATTATCACCGGGGTTGGCGCCAACAATGATGAGGTCAAGTTGGTCAGTGGCTCTAGCGGTCGAATGATCGGTATTTCCGAACGCGGTGCGAGTGATGCGGGCCGTATGTCATGGAGGCAGATGCGTTGATCAGTCTTCCGACACGTCGCGGCACCGTCGGTGCCGCGCTGAACCCCTCCCGGATGGCAGGTTTGACCCTGGTTGAGTTGTTGCTGGTTGTCGTGATTGTTGCGATTCTCGCGTCGATTGCGGTGCCAGGCTTTCAGGATCAGATGATGAAGACCCGTCGTACCGATGGAAAGTCTATGCTGTTGCGCACACAGCAGGCATTGGAGCGTTGCTACACGCGTTTTAGTGCCTATAACGATGCCAACTGCAACGTCGTGCTGCCGGCAAACTCCAACGAGGGGTTCTATATCGTCAGTGCCGTCGGTGGCATCAATGCAACCAATTACACGTTGCAAGCGGTACCGCAGGGAGCACAGGCGGCTGACGGGGTTTGCGGTGTGTTGCGAATCACCAGTACGGGCTTACAGGGCTCACTGGGAACGAACGCCGACGCCAACAACTGTTGGTAACGGGCTGCGCCGGAGCGGCGCGAAAGCTTTGCTGACATTGGTCGCTAGCAAGCACGAGTGGAGCGCGTGCGAGCAGGTGAAAGTATGTCGGTCATTCGACCAACCGAGACCAACGTTTTCGATGTCGATGACATCGATTTGTTGCCCCCGCTGCCGGACATTGGCCTGAGAATCATTCAGACGTTCGCCGACGAGTTCATCACCGGCAATGAGGTGGCCGATGTGGTCAGCGGTGATCCCGCGATTGCTGCACGCCTGATCGGGGTCGCCAATTCAGCCTATTTCGCGCTCAGGGAGCCAGTCTCCGGCATGCGCGAGGTGATTAACCGGGTGCTTGGTGTGGATACAGTGCGCACCATGGCGTTGGCACTGGCGATGGACCGCAGTTTCGATACCACTGCCTGTCCGCAATTCAATCCGAACACGTTCTGGTACGCTGCGATTCGCAGATCGGAGCAAAGCGAGCAGCTGGCGCGCCTGGCGATGTTGCCGCTAGACCAACGCACGCTATGCCATACCGCTGGTTTGTGTGGGCAACTGGGCTTGTTGGCGCTGGCGGTACTGCGACCGCGCGATCTGGGTAACGCGCTGGCGGTGTTGCCGGCACAACCTAACAGCATTCTGGTACACATCGATGAGCCCATCGATGCGTCGATTGTCGGACTGGCCGCGACGATCGCATCGCACTGGAATCTGCCGAAAGCCATCGTCGCCGCATTCAGTGCGCTGGAGCAGGGTGCTTATGATGAGAATCCCGTCAGCGCGGTGCTAGCCAGCGTTGACGTACTCAGCGGTCTTGAGCCTGACGCACCGCTGCCGGAGTTGGCCTGGGTGCAGAGCTTGTCGGTCAGTTCTGTCGATTTGGACAAATTTCGACGCACTTGCTGCAATCCGGATGCCCGCTCATCAGCGGATGCCTTGATTGTCGATTAATGCTATCCTGATCGGCTTGGCACGGGCTGACGCTTGCGAGAGTGGCGGAATTGGTAGACGCGCTGGATTTAGGTTCCAGTGGGGCAACCCGTGAGAGTTCGAGTCTCTCCTTTCGCACCAGTTTTGGTCTTCGCGTGCCGATTGTTTCCCTGATGACATGATCAAGAGAGAACTCAATGTTGGTGTCTGTTGAGTCCAGCGGTGCGCTGGAGCGACGTATGCGGGTGCAGGTGCCTGCGAGCGAAATCGATAGTCAGATTGCGGATCGGCTACAGCGTGTTGGTCGTAACGCGAAACTGGAGGGCTTTCGCCCGGGCAAGGTCCCGGCAAAGGTCATCCGACAGCGCTACGGCGCTCAAGTGCGTCAGGAAGTGATTTCCGATGTGATGCAGTCGAGCTACAGCGAAGCGTTACAGCAAGAAAAACTGATTCCGGCAAGTCAGCCGAATATCGAACCGGAGGCGGACGTCGAGAATGGCGATTTTGCCTACACCGCGGTATTCGAGGTTTTCCCGGAAATCTCGCTGAAGGATCTCGACAAAATCAAGGTGGAAGTGCCTGAGGTGACGATCGAGGCGGCAGATGTGGATGCCATGCTGGAGAATCTGCGCGAGCAAAAGGCCAATTGGCAACCGGTGTCACGCGCTGCAGCTGCCGGCGATCAAGTCATCGCGGATTTCGAAGGCACGCTGGATGGTGAGCCCATCGAGAGTGGCAAAGGTACAGGTGTGCCCATTGTTTTAGGTGGTGGTCAAATGCTGGATGATTTCGATCAGGCCATGCATGGCTTGAGCACCGGCGAGTCCAAGACCTTTGATGTGAACTACCCGGACGATTATCCAGCTGCCGATCTGGCCGGTAAGACCGCACAGTTCAATGCGACGGTCACGGCTGTGAATGAGCGCGAACTGCCTGAGATAGACGATGAGTTCATTAAGAGTTTCGGTGTTGATGACGGAGACGTGAATTCATTGCGTGCCGAGGTCGAAAAGAATATGGCGGCCGAGCTGGCCACCAAAACGGCATCGGACATCAAGCAGCAGATTCTGGATCAGCTGATCAGCCTGAATGAGATTGATGTTCCGCAGGCGTTGGTACAGCAAGAATCGGCATCGATGCAGCAGGAGGCAATGCAGCGCCTGGGCGTTACTGATCCGGAGCGCGCACCGGCGATTGATAATTTCAGCGAAGGTGCAACGCGCCGCGTGCAAGTGGGGTTGTTGATGCAGGAGTTCGTTCGCAGTGAGTCGCTGACGCTCGATAGTGATCGGGTTGAAGCGAAAATGCGAGAGCTGTTTTCCGGTTATGAAGATCCGGAAGCACTGCTGGAAAATTATCGTGGAGACCGCCAATTCCTGCAGCAAATCGAACCGATGGTTCTCGAGGATCAGGCTTTGGATGCGCTGCGGGAGCGGGGTAGCGAAACAACCCGTAAATCGGGCTTCAGAGAATACATGGACGCACGCTGAACTGTGCGCAAACCGCTAGCCGCAGACGGCTGATGGCGCGTATAGTTCCCAGATGACAAATTGGAGAGTCAACTTACCATGACACCCACCGCATTGAATCTCGTACCGATGGTCGTCGAACAGACGGCAAGAGGCGAGCGATCTTATGACATTTATTCGCGCCTGCTGAAAGAGCGGGTCATTTTCATGGTTGGACCGGTCGAAGACCATATGGCTAACCTGATCGTGGCGCAGTTGTTGTTTCTTGAGTCGGAGAATCCGGACAAAGACATTCATTTCTATATCAACTCACCGGGCGGTGCGGTCACGGCAGGGCTCGCGATTTACGACACGATGCAGTTCATTCGCTGCGATGTCAGCACCATCTGCGTTGGCCAGGCGGCCAGTATGGGTGCACTGCTACTGTGCGGCGGGGCTGCCGGCAAGCGCTATGCGCTGCCCCACTCTCGCATCATGGTGCATCAGCCGAGCGCCGGTTTTCAGGGTCAAGCGACGGATATCGACATCCATGCCCGCGAAATTCTCGAAATGAAGCGTAAGCTGAACGAAATTATGGCCAAGCACACCGGTCAGCCCGTTGAGAAAATCCAAGACGATACCGAACGTGATAATTTCATGAGCGGGGACGCGGCCAAATCCTACGGGTTGATTGATACGGTGCTCGAAAGCCGCCCTGAGTCTATGAATAATCAGGAATAATTAACCAATAAACCCAATTTGTGACGAAGTTGGCGGCGGCGTCAATGCGCTTTGCGGCCATCTTCTACGCATGTTATATAACCGGAAGAAAAGCGGTCTGAAACTAAGGTGTGCGATGGGCGCGCCGATATCAAGGTCGTGAAGCGAGACTCCAAGGTCACTTATGTCAGACGAAAAGCGCGGCAAAAACGACGACAGCAAACTGCTTTACTGCTCGTTCTGCGGTAAAAGCCAGCACGAGGTGCGCAAACTGATTGCGGGTCCGTCGGTGTTCATTTGTGATGAGTGCGTCGAGCTGTGCAACGATATCATCCGCGAGGAGCTGGAAGAGGCTTCAGAGCTGGGCCACCAAAAGCTGCCCAAGCCTGCCGAGATCAACACAACTTTGGATGACTACGTCATCGGACAGGCGCGCGCCAAACGCGTGTTGTCGGTTGCGGTTTACAACCACTAC
>JBCCZN010000005.1:0-30286 GCA_039187375.1 Pseudomonadota bacterium | reverse complement strand
GGTACGCGACAGTCGCTCGAGCGATAAATCACCGACAGATAGTTGCGAGTCTTGTGGCTGCGGGCGTCGGCGACGGCACAGCGCTTCGATTCGCGCAGGCTCGGATGATTATCTGACAAAACCATTTGCATTTAGCGAGGTGCTCGCGCGAATCGAAGCGCTGTGCCGTCGCCGACGCCCGCAGCCACAAGACTCGCAACTATCTGTCGGTGATTTATCGCTCGAGCGACTGTCGCGTACCGTGACCCGTAATAACAAGACCATTGAGTTATTGCCGCGCGAATATGCGCTGCTTGAATACTTAATGGACCATGCCAATCAGGTCGTGACACGGACAATGCTGCTGGAAAAGCTTTGGGGATTGAACTTTGATCCGCAAACCAACATCGTCGATGTACACATCTCGCGCTTACGGCAAAAAATCGACAAAGGATTCGACAGTCCTTTGATTCACACCATCCGCGGTACCGGCTATGTCATCCGCGCCTGAGATGCCACTGTGGCGCAGCTCCAGCGTGCGTGCCACACTGCTGCTGACACTCATTATCTGGCTATTTTCCGCCGCGCTGATCATCACGACTGTCGCACTCTCCGAGCGTACGTTGCTGCAGCCACTGACGGCCGAGGTCGACGGTGAACTCGAATTTTTCTCAGAACAGCTGAAGATCAGTGAATTTGAGCTGTTCGAATGGTATGGCGAAGAACTGGAAGACCTGTATATCGATGTCGAGGAATTCGATGGCGATAACGATGAACAGTTCGGTTTCTTACAGGCGTACGAACGTCGCATTGTGCGTCGCTTGAATGGCAATTTGCGCCATCAGCGTGCAGCGCAAGCAAGACTCTGGATACTCGGACTGAGCGCAGAACAACCGTCAATTGATCGGCCTTTTCAATACTACGCCGCGCTGATTTTCGACGAAGTACCAGAGCAGTTTCACGAGACGATTAGTGATGCGCTCGAGCGTGCCGAAGATACCTGGCCTGAGCGCTGGCGCTGGTCGACGATGACCCTGACACAGCGTAGCGATGCGCTGCTGCGCGCTATCAGCGTCGGCGCAGTGGATCGCCAACGCTGTCTTATCGACCGCAACCTGAAGCGGGACGCCGGCGCGGCCCGATTTGGTTCGATTGGATTTACCGGATTCTCTGCCATTCGTGTAACCCGAGACTTGCCACTAGGTAAAACGCAGAGGTGGTGTTGGGTACGTGAGTTGACGATTGCAGATGGGCCAACCTATTTGTACGGCATTGAGGCCGACAACACACTAAGCGCCGTAAACAGCAGCCGACGCTGGCGCAACATCGGCGTCTTTGGGTCATTCGTATTCGCTATTGTTATCGGCGGTTCACTCGGTCGACGTCTTTTTGCTCGCCTGCGCAGTATCAATCAACTCACCGAACGCGTGCGTGCTGGCGATCTTGAACATCGCCTTCGCATCAGTGGTCGTCGTGACGATTTCGATCGCTTGAGTCAGAACATCAACGCAATGCTCGACAAAATCAGTCAGTTGATGCGCGGTGTGCGTGAGGTATCCGATAACATCGCACATGACTTGAGATCTCCGCTCACCCGCTTGCGTAACCGGATCGAACAACTCCAACAGAACCCCAACCCGTCCGCTGACGACATCGCGCCCATCGCCGAGCAAGCTGATGAAGTGTTGAAGACCTTTTCGTCATTGTTGCGGATTGCACAACTGGACCAGGGCGCACAACGTCAGTCTTTCGACACCATCGATCTGAAGGAGATCATTCGCGAGGTCGGTGATTTGTACGAGCCTGTGTTTACCGACGCGGACATCCAGTTGTTAGTCGACGTTCCACCCAAACCGGCGCTGATCACCGGCGATCGACATTTGTGGTCACAGGTGTTTATTAACCTGCTCGAAAATGCGTTGCGCTACGCAAGTAACAGCGCCAACGTCCTGATGCGACTGACACCTGGCTCGCACCAGTTGATCGTCGAGATCCGCGACCAGGGCAATGGCGTACCGGAGCATGCCTTGTCGCGCCTGACCGATCGGTTCTTCCGCGGTGAGCGTCATCGCGAGAGCGGTGGAACGGGTTTGGGCTTGTCACTGGTTGCAGCCATTTGTCGCATACACGATGCACGCATTGACTTTCAGAACGATGGTGGACTGGTCGTCACGATCCACATCAACGCACGTCAGGCCGGTAGTTAGTCCGAGGTCAACGCGCCCAGAAATGCTTCAAGTTGTTCCAGCTCGCGCACGCTGAGCGTCAGCGTTTTTAGTTCATGCTGACCGTTATTGTCCGGCGGACGGTTATAGTGCTCCAGAACGCTGCGAAGATCGTCTGCACGACCATCATGGAAATACGGTGCACTGCGCATCACGTTGCGTAATGAGGGCGTCTTGAACGCACCGGTCAGCGGAATATGGTGCGTCTTGTTCAGGTAATTCAGATGCACGCACGCCTCGGGCGTAGCATCACTGTAGGCACCCACACAATTGAATTCGTCCATCAGCACCGCCTGCAAACCAAACATGCGACCGAAATCGATGGCTTCACCATCCAGGTTTCCGGTGCCGATATTGTGAAATCCCTGGTTGGTAAACATCGGACCGTTGTGACATTGCAGGCACTGCGTCTTGCTGGCATCTATAAATAACGCAAGCCCAGCCAACTCGTCGTCGGTGAGTAACACATCTTCTGTAGCACCGTTGGTCAGCGACTCAACGTAGCGATCAAAGCGCGTTGGCTCAGGGTTCAGTGTGCGCTCATAGGCGGCAATCGCCTTTCCAATGTTGGCAAACATGCTGTTCACTGCCTGCTGCGTCGCAGGCTTTAGCTGGTACCAGGCGGTTTGACGCGCTGCATCACCAATTGGCGAAGCGTGCGCAGGCAGCGGTCCTGACCGTAGCACCAGCGGTATCGCACCGAAGAGCCGCTCATACTCACGTCGGTACGAGCTGGATGCCAGAATAGAGCGCACCACAGCCGTGCGACTGCCACCCATCTCCTCTGCCGCCTCAAACGGAATGAGTGCCTGCGCCCACAACGAATCACGTCGACCGTCCCAATAGAACCAACGCAACCATGCGCTGCCAACCAGCGTCGGCGTATTGCGCAACGTGGTACCAATGCCCACTCCGACACGCCGACCGTCGGTGAAAAATCGATTCGGCTGATGGCAACTAGCACACGACACCGAACCATCCAGACTCAGGCTGGCATCGAAGAATAGTTGCCTACCGAACTCGGCAGCACGCGGATGATCAGCGAATCGGTTGGAGTCACTTCGAGGTATGGTGGCAGCGCCCAGCGACAGTGAGCGCAGGATGCGCTGCTGTGATGCCGTCCAATCCTGATCGGCTGGTGTCGGTGTGGTTAGCAACACGCCGATCAGCATCAGCGTCCACTGCAGCCGGCGCATCAGAATGACAGTGCCAACTCAACCTGTGCGCGTTCGGCATGTGCATCGGTTTGAATCAGCACCATCAGCGTCCAGTCGCCGGCCATGTTAAACAAGACACCATCAATGACATAGCGGCCAGGTTCTGGCTGAGCAATGACGCGTGGCTGGCTAGGCAGGCCATGACCGTGCCCCTTCATGCCACCACCCAGGACAATCTGAGCGTCGCTGACGGGTTCGCCGTCCGGCGTGGTGAGTCGCAGTAGCCATTGCTGGTACTCACCGATGGAGTAATCACCTTCCAGCGGTGCAACATGGAGCTTGAACAAGCCGTTTTGCGAAGTTGCCTGCCACTCTACCGGACGCGAATCTGCTACCGCGCAAACCGCGAACATCAATGACAGCACGATGATAACGCCACTTGGTCGAATTATTGTCATGGCGGACCCCTTTTTTGTAGCAAGACCATGTCTTACAGGGTACCGCGCTGTCCAGTTAGCGCATCACAATTCGCGCGGTTACAGGGTTTCGGCCACCTTGTCGATCACCTCAGCCGCG
Source organism: Pseudomonadota bacterium (assembly GCA_039187375.1). Classification (GTDB taxonomy): domain Bacteria; phylum Pseudomonadota; class Gammaproteobacteria; order Steroidobacterales; family Woeseiaceae; genus CALBPI01. Next base: position 26,349 of record JBCCZN010000005.1, on the reverse strand, counting down.
TTATCCGCGCTGGGTTGTTGTTCAGCCGGCGCAGCAGTCACCAACGTCTCGCGCAATAGCGTTAGCTTAAAGCGCTCGCTAAACACGAGCTGCGTCTGGCCATCCGTCGTGAAACCGTCAGCTGTGGTGCGCAGGAAGTTTGAAATCACCTCAAACAGCCCTGCCAAAGCATCCCTCTGGGCTGCCTCAACACTTGGCGGCTGTGCCACCGGGTCAGATGTTGCTTCGGTCGCCGCCTCGCTATCGGTCGATGGCTCCGGTACCTTGAACGGGTCAATGTCTGCTGACGCCTCAGGCACCTTGGCAGGACGCAGGATGATTGGCTCAAGATCCACTGTCGGTTTCGGCACCGCCGGTGCGGCTGGGGCCGACGGAGTTGGCGCCGGCGACAACGATGCCAGGGCATCAGTGAACGTCGATTGCTCTGCGTAACTCACCCGTGTGGTCTGGTCGAGCCGAAATCGAAGATTGACGCGGCGCAATTGTGTGGTGTCGAAGTCGAATGCCTCGGCATTGTCGAAAGCCGCCGCAAGATCACCACCGAAGAAGTCTTCGGCTATCTCTGCCGCTCGACCCACGACCGCTTCAATTGCTGCCTGCTCCTCAGCATTCAAGTCGCCTTCTACGCGAAACTTGATACTGCGCTCCTCGACCGACTTTATTGATGTTTCGCTACTACTCACACCTTGCGTCGACGCCGCTTCATCGCGAATACGGACCGACGTGTTATTGCGCAGCGTGATCGCGACATTGTCACCTTCCTGGGTGCGGATCAGGATTGTCGACTTCTCTTTGCTGCGTGTCTTGGCGGACAAAATGCTGGCGGTTGATTCAAGACGATTAGCATTGTCGGCCTCCAGGCGATCCACGCCCTTGTTGAGCAGCGACACCACATCGCCGATATCGCCTATGTCCGGTCGGCTGCCGAGTGTTGCGCGCACATACTCTGCGGTTTCCCGAACATTGGCACGAAACGAGATCAGTGATTTGGCTGCGCGCAACGGCGTGTCTTTCGACAGCTCTTTGGCTGTGGCCAACGCCTCATCCGCAACGGACTGCGCATCGGCAGGTGCGGAAAATCTCGAAAAATTAGGCTCCGGTGGTGCAAATTTGCTGAAAAACCGTGCCTTCAAATTTGACTGTAATTCTGAGCGAAACGCATCCAGCGCCCGCAACGTGCTTTGTACACTGCTCTCGTCGAGCGCTGCAGCTTCACCAGCAGCGGCCGTTTTGGCATACACCGGCAACGCCGATTTGAGGGTTGAAGTGCCTGATAACGTTGAAATATCCATATCGCCCTGCGCCTCCCTGCGTGCTATTGCACGGCTCACGTTATGTAGCGTAGCGGCGCGTTGAGCGGATGGTTTAGCGATTTTTATTCGAACGTCGTCGCCACGTCATACAAAAAACGCAGTGCATTGGCTGCGGTATTCGTGTCCAGCTCCAACAGTCGAGAGTGCAATTCGATCGTGCCGCGGCAGTTGTTCTGAAATTGCAGCTTCTCCAACAGCGCCGCAGAGCGCCACCGGTAGTTCGGGTCCATGGTCACCAGTATCGTCTCGACATGATTGATCGCTGTGGGCTTGTCGAACAAGACATCGGTTCGGTTGATGGAGTCCTGGCGCCGATAGGCCTCGGTAACGGCCAACTGTAGTGCGCGGATCGCATCAGGCGCTACCAGGTCATCGATGTCCGGAATGCCCCAACGGTCTGGATCAACCAATCGCAGACACTGCAACGGGTGCGCGTCGGCAAGGCCCGGCAATAACGATACGATCGCCTGGCTGATGGCAACCACGTCGGCATCATCAAAATAGGCGATATCCAACTGAATCTGCGCCAGCATGCGCATCAAAGAATTGGATTGCGCCAGTGCCTTGTCCCGGTCGTAGCGTGCGTCGGTCGCAACCAAGTCTCCCAACGTAATCAGCTCATCGATAACACCGGCGTCAAACAGCTCATCAACATCAGGCACCAGCATGTCGTCGGGTGGTGTCTCAAACGCGCGCTTGGCAAAGGCCGGACTGACGCCGTTATTGACCAGGTGGGCACCTTGCGCACCCTCGACCAATGTCAGGCCAATCAATGCATCCATCGGGAGCTGCACCGTGGTCGTGCGCGAGCGATGAAAGCCAATCTCAGCACCCTCGACCATCGAGCGCCAGCGTCCGGCAACAAACGCCGTCGTGCAGGCCGAATAGCAGCCTTCCGATACATAGGTGAGTAACTCATGCTGCTGGATGATCTCAGCAATAGCACGCCCTTCGACCACATACCCGCCTGGGCTGTCCAATAGAACGCCCCGCACGCTGCTATTGGATTCAACCAATTCGGCAACCGCATCGGCGACGCCGAAGTCAAAATGACCGTATACGCGTATCAGCGCACCGTCGTTAATTAACTCAACCAGATAATCATTCTGCCAATCGAATTCGCGTGCACCATCGTGCGCTGGATAATCCGTTCGCGGCGCCTTAAAAATGATGCCGGGCTCTGTCACCGGCACCGAAGCCGGTGCAAACAGTCGCGTAAACACCAGCGTCAGCGCCGTTGCGACCGCAACGAATACGATCATGCCGAGCGCAAGGCCTTTGGTCTGTTCTTCGTTCACCGCATCAGTATCCCATAGTCGGCTCGAGCGAGACGTGCATGCGTTGGCCGTTGCTGGCATCTTTGGCACTCGAATCACACCGATGGAGCGCTGTTGTGCCGCGAAGCCTGTCCACCACTCTGATTGTCGTCGCATTGCTGTGTGTTGGCTGCGCCACACAACCTGCAGGCCACCGCGCGGATACCACGCTGCGAGCGTTGTATGAGGACACCTATGCATGGTTCCAAACCGAGGCAGGCCTGGTACGCGATGGCGACGGCCAATGGCGTAGTGGCCCGCGCTTTGAATCGGTGACACCCGCAGACTACACCCGTCGCCTGGCCTATCTGGAGGCGGTGCTAACCTCGCTGCAGCGTATTGACCGGGCTGCGTTGAGTGACGAAGAAGCGATTAACGCCGCGGTATTCGAGCGAATCGTGACCTCCCGCGCCAACAACATGCGGTTTCGCACCTACGAAGCGCCACTCAATTCGGATACATTTTTCTGGAGCTATCTCGCACCGCAACGCGACTTTCCAAGCGTCGCGGACTATGACAACTACATCAAACGCCTGGCTGACTTGCCGCGCTACTTTGATGAACACATCACCAATATGCGTGCCGGGCTGGCGCGTGGCTTCACGCCGCCGGCGATCACATTGAAAGGTCGCGAACAATCGTTGGAGTCTTATTTGCCTGCAGGAGAGGCCAATCCCTTTTTCGCGCCGGCGCGAGCGTTTAGCAACCGCATTGATAAAAGCACCCAAGCGCGATTGCGCTCGCAGATTATCGACGCCATCGACACGCATATCGTACCAAGCTTTCAGACACTGCTGGATTTCATGCGCGAGGAATATCTGCCGAATGCACGCCAAAGTCTCGCCGCCAACGTACTACCGGATGGCGCCGCGTTCTATCAGTCTCAAATCCTCGAGTACACAACTCTAGACCTGACTCCCGAAGAAATTCACGAACGCGGCTTGACCGAAGTCGCGCGGATCCGCGAGGCGATGCTGGAAATTGTGGACGAGGTCGAATTCGATGGCGATCTGGCAGCATTCTTCGAATTTCTGCGCACCGATCCACAGTTCTACGCCAAAACACCCGATGAGCTGATGGGTGTATCCGCCTACGTTGATAAGCGCATGGCCGCGCAGATTCATGACGTACTCGGATTTCTGCCACGTCAACGCCACACGATCGCGCCGGTGCCCGACGCTATCGCACCGATCTACACGGCGGGACGCGGTGGCTATGGACGCTGCATGATGAACACCTACAATCTGCTGCAACGACCGCTCTACACGATTCCAGCACTGACGTTACACGAGTGCTCGCCCGGGCATTCTTTGCAATTTGCTATTGCGCGAGAAGCGCCCGGTGACATTCCCGAGTTTCGCGCGCGTAATTATTTTTCTGGCTACGGTGAAGGCTGGGGTCTGTATGTAGAGTGGCTTGGTGGTGAACTTGGTATCTACCGCACGCCTTACGAACGATTCGGACAACTGACCTATGAAATGTGGCGTGCGTGCCGACTGGTTATCGATACCGGGGTACATCACTACGGCTGGAGTCGCGACCAGGCTTTGGCCTATCTGCGCGACAATGCAGCACTGTCTGAACACAACGTAACGACCGAGATCGATCGCTACATTTCGTGGCCTGCGCAGGCGCTGTCATACAAACTCGGGGAGATGCTCATCCGACAAAAGCGTCGCGACGCGCAAGCTGCGCTTGGCACCGAATTCGATCAGCGCTATTTCCACGACAAAATTCTGTCGTTGCGCTCAGTGCCCCTATCGGTGCTGGAGGATGAATTAAACAAGTGGATCACTGCGGGTGGCCCGAACCCGTATGAGGGCATCGATTTCTAGCGATCCGTTTCGCACTGAGTCGCGCGCGTGGCGGCATGCTTTGCTTCGCGGCGAACCATCGCACGAACCACATGCGCCAATCCAAAATAGGCCAAAACACCGCGCGTCATCGCAAACAACCGATAGCCGAAATTGACAAACGGCCGCCACAAACGCGAACCCCAAAAACGGGCGACGCGCGGCATACCAAGGCGTAGGTACAGATGCTCGAACGCGTCAGGGCCAGATAACCAATGGTCATCGTGGGTTCGAATATAGAACGCGCGCATCAGATCACGCTGATCCAGGCCGGCACTATCGGCTTCGGCATCGATAAACCCGTCGACCGATACATCGACCAGTGTCATGACCTCATCGACATCGATACGTTGCAGCTCTTCCATTTCAGCGCGACAAATCGGGCAAGAGCCATCGTGATAAATGACGATCTGCCCGGGCACCGAATCGTTCTTGTCTTCAGCATGAGTCAATTAGTGAATGCCTCGTTGACTGGCCACCATGAACATCGCGATGGCTAACACAACGAACAATATCGCAATGCCGTACTCCATGGCACGCTGCGAGACCTTGCCCTGCAATCTAGGGCCAATCTGACCGCCGATCAGCACACCCGGAATGCTGTAACACACCAGATGCCAAGGCATCGCATTAACGCCACCTTCGCGCACAACCTGACCGATCAGCGTAAAGGATGCACACGCGACGGTGACAATGACAATCGCGACCGACGCAGCCACCGCAACCTCGACCGGCACGCCACGTTTGGTGAGCTGCGGCACGATGACCTCGCCAATTCCCACCGACACCATGCCGGTCAAAAACGAACCGATGCCGGTGCTGATCACATCTTTGGATTTAAGCATCGGCGGTGGGTATCGGTACACGTTGCCCTCACTGTCTATGAGCTCCTGCGCACCCGTCTGCGGCTGGCCCTCTGCATCATGGCTGACAAACAGGTGAATCGCTGCAATCGCCAGCACCAGCACCGCATAACCACCAATTAATAGCGCTTCCGGCACATACGGAGCCAGAAACGCACCCAACACCGCAACTGGAATCGACACCACAATGAACCGGCGCACAATAGCGAAGTCGATCAGCTTGCGCCGGTAGTAGCCGATAAAACCGGAGGTAAAGCCAAACGTCTCAGTTAACAGCGCAGTGCCGATGGCTGCGACGGTACTTTGAAGCGGGTACTCCGGCCCCAGCAGTGGAAAAATCAGGATAAAAATTGGCGTAAACAGCGCTGCACCGCCAATGCCGCTGAGCATCGCCAATGTCGCCACGCACATCGCTACGGGAAACATAAACCAATAGAGGGTGAAATCCATCTTGTCTCGCTTTGTTATCAATTCTGGTGCAAGCGGGCAACGCGATGGTATCGAAGAAAGACGCCTGCGTGCGATTGTGAATTAGAAACGCTGCGTTTGTGCATCCAGCACGCCCGATGGGCTGACCACAACGCTATACTATTGCTTTAGCGACAATACAAAGAGCGGCGTTGACCCAGCAACAAATCAACCGTCAATTCAGTGCCTTTATAGACGGCGACTCCACGGCCATCGATTTGATTGCCCGCATTACCGTCGTCGCAGGTTGCGGCATCGCTCTGTGGCTCGCCACCGACATGTGGGTCATGCTCGTCTGGGGTCTGGGTTATGCCGTAATGAACCTCATGTTCGCTGTTTTTTTGATTACACGCCAACCGGACGTGTCGTTTGCAGAGCTGATACTTGCAACGGTCTCCAGTGCTGTAATCGCATTCTGGTACGGCGGCATGGTTGTGTATATCGGGATGCTAGACGATGGTGCGTTCTTGTTGCTGAGCGTATTTGGCTATATTGGTACCGCACAGCATTGCCTGGCACGCGCTCAGGATTTCAATTACTCCGCCTATATTGATTTATCTGCATCGGTATTACCTGGACTTGGTGTCGTATTGGTCGCCGCGCATTTTGCGAGTTCGTTCTGGGTCAGTATCGCCACGCTAGTCGGCGGGCTGTTTGTGCTGGCGTATCACGTTCTTGCGTTTCAAAAAGTGATCCATCAAAGCCGTCGACTTGAAGAGCGCGTCTATGCCGAGACTCAAGATCAGAAAATGCGTGCGCTGGGTCAACTGACCAGTGGCATTGCGCACGACTTTAATAATCTACTCGCCGTGGTTTCGGTCAATGTCGAAATGGCGAGCGCCACCAAAGAGGGCGAGAAGCGTCTGGAATTTCTGGACAATGCCAAGCTTGCCACGCAAAGCGGTGCCGCTCTGATCAAGCAGCTTATGGTCTATGTCCACCAGTCCGAACTTGAGGTCACCGACGTATCCGTCAAGAGTCTGCTCGACCGCATGTCCGCAGTGCTGCATAGAATTCTGCCCTCACACATCACGCTGCATATAGCCGCCATTTCGGGACACATGACGACGCGTGTCGATGCCGCATTATTAGAAACAGCGCTACTGAACCTTGTCATCAATGCACGTGATGCTATCGCGGACCAGGTGGGCGTGATTGACATTAATGTTGAATGTCATGAAACAGAAGATGTCATCACTATCCACGTCATCGATAACGGACCGGGCATGGAAGCCGAGACGCTCGAGCGCGCATCCGAGCCTTTTTTCACCACCAAAGCCATGGGTCAGGGTTCTGGCCTTGGCTTATCGATGGTGAAAGGCTTCGCCGAACAATCGGGGGGCAGTGTGACCATGTCCAATCGCGATCAGGGCGGACTTCATGTCAGCCTGCGCCTGCCACGCGCCAGCGCAACGTGCTAGTCAGCTAATCTGGCTTGCCATTCTAAACGCGGTACCGACACCAAGAAATAGAAACAGAATATCGAGAAATCCGAAATCGTTGCGGATGATCTCCCAGGTCGATAGATCCTCTATCAACCCGAAGCCACTATCCTTCCATTCTTCGAAACTCTGTGGATTGGCGGCAACACGACGCAGGTCTGGTTCTACAAACTCGCGGAATTCGTCGATTTCTGCCTGCGAGATGGCGTCAGCGGAATCCGCGTCGGTGTAATCGCGCTCGTACATAAACTGGCGCACAAATCGATCCGACCCATCGCCACGAACCAACAAGCGCGCGTCTTCCTGTTCTTCTTCATAGTAGCCAAGAAATTCCTCACTGTCTGACTGAGCCAGCGCGAGAACCTGATCTGAAAAACCGTTATAGGTCCAGACCTTCCCGAGCGCCAGAGACAGCACAACCAGCGCACCACACACTATGCCTGCAACCATCCCACGCGAGCCGCACGCCGCCGCCGCAAAGCCCACGGCGCCGCCAATACCCCAGGCAATCAGGCCCAGCTCATAACCAAATTTGAGCCCGATAAATTGCCACACCCAGGCACCGGCCAGCGCTGTCATTAACGCGGCGCCCAGCGCGACGATGTTGAATGAACCGGGCTCTTCCTTAACAACGGCCGCAGTGGGTACAGCAGCACTGATGGTCTGCGTCGTGGAGATCGTGCTTGAATAAGTGCTGGTCTGCTCTGGCGGTGCCACCGTTTCGGTTGGCGGTGCATCATCTTCAACTAATGTCAGACCCTCTACGGATTGCGATACGGACGGTGGTGGTGAGGTCGGCGCGACCGGTTGCGACGGTGCCGGCAGGACCGGCTGCAAAATTGAAACAACACCCAATTGCTTCAATTGTGATTGCAACTTCACCGCTACGGGTTCCGGCTGATTTTTTTTGATGACTCGCGGTCGATCAAAAAACTGCTCTGCCTGTGCTGCTGGCAGCTTCAAAACCGATTGCAAGTGCCCCAGCACCTGCACCCGCTCAATCCCCTCTACAATGTCGCCAGTGCTAACGACATTGAACGAACGCTCATTGTTCATTCTGACTACCTTGACGGCAAGCTAGACCTGTTAAGAGTATCAAAACACAACACGTTACTGACCGAGTGCTTTCAATAACGTGGCCAACGTTGCCCGTTCGTGTCTCGACAACCCATCAACAGCACTGGCAGCCACCGCGAATCTCGCTTTAGCCGCGCGCTTGCTCAGTCGTTTGCCGGCAGCAGTCAGTCGAGCCGATTTGATACGCCGATCATAATCGTTCACCGGGCGTTCGATCAGCGCGGCATTGCTGAGCCGATCCAGTGCCGCAGTCATCGCACCTGAGCTCAACAACACAGCCTCGCCTAATTCGCCTGGCGTGAGTTCATACGGAGGCCCGGATCGTCGCAGCGTGGCGAGAATATCGAAATCGGTATAGACCAGACCGAGCGGCTTCAACACTGCCGCGGCGTCGTACTCGAACCGTCGCCCCAGTCGCATGACCCGTCCGACAATTGCCATCGCGGCGACATCTAAGTCAGGGCTTTCGGAGGCCCACTGCGAGATCAAACGTTCAGTCAGATCTTTTTCGTCTTTGTTCGTAGTCACAATTTATCTTGACATCAAGATAATCAGCACGCAATATCTTTATATCGAGATAATTGGATCGTGTAATGAAACTGCTAACGGTTGCCCTGTTGATGCTCTGCAGCGTAAGCGCCGGGTGCCAGTCCACGTCACCGAGCGCCGAATCCGCGCTGGTGTCAATGGTCGCAGGTACAAACACTTATGATTCTGGCCAGACGATCCACTATCAAATTGGCACATTGCGAGTGCCGGAGAATCGCAGTAATCAATATAGCCGGACCATCGACATCCAGTTTCATCACTTCCCGGCAAGCGACGCGGCGAATACGAACGCGCCGCCAATTTACATCCTGAAAGGCGGTCCCGGCTTCGCAGGGATGGCGCGACTGCTGGCACGCGATGGCCATTACGACTATTACGTCGCCCCGTTTCGCGACATTGCAGATGTGGTCGTGCTCGAGCATCGTGGCTTTGGCGAGCGCAATGCAACCCCTTGCGACGATCTTGCACAGGTCACCCTCGATGAGGTCGCCACCGCGAGACAACGACAAGCCCGCCTGCGCGCCGGCGCCCTTGCCTGTCGTGATCACTATGTGCAGCGCGGATACGATCTGGCGGGCTACAACGTCGAGGCAATGGCCGCCGACGTTATCGATGTTGCCAACGCATTGGGTCACAAGCGGATTCAGCTTTTTGGCAACAGCTTTGGCTCACATTGGGGCGCAACGATTGTGCGCCAGCATCCAGAGCGGATCGCCCGGGTCGCCTTCACGGCGCTGGAAGGCCCGGATCACACCTTCGATCTGGCATTAGAAAAACAAGCCGCGCTGCAACGCCTGGCCGATGCCGCCGCTCGACATAACGACAATCCGCCGGTTAACTGGCTCGATGCGTTTCAGGCACTGATCGAACAATCGAATCAGAGACCGATCGACGTCGAGACCACACACCCGCACACAGACGCGCCGCTACGGATGACACTGACCGGCGAGGATCTGCGAGAGGTCAGCCAGGGATATTCGCGCGGCACGGCGTGGCGTCATCTGTTTGCAATATGGGCAGACGACATGCGCACCATGCTCTCCGGCGATCTGAGTGGTGCGGCACGTCGCATCGCCTATGTCCGGCTTCGCTCAAGCATTGATCACGCTGCTTACTTTTCATTCGAATGCGCCTCGGGTGCCAGCCCATCCAGACGCCAGCGATTGCATGAACAAGACACCAATTCAATCATTGCTCGGGACGACTTGCGCGATGCCAACATTTGCGCCGACTGGCCGGCCGATCTCGGTGAGACATTTCGTCAACCGTTTTCAAGTGATGTACCCGCACTGCTGATGCATGGCACCTTTGATACATCAACACCGTTTGCCAATAGCAAGTCCTTCCGATCAATGTTCACGGACCATCACTTCGTGCGCATCGATGGCGGCTCGCATGGCGCCTGGATCGAGGCCATCGAACACGACGAGCACTTTCGTACCGCCTTTTTCGAGTGGTTTCGCAGTGGCGAGATTACCAGCGGATTGCCACAAACACTGGCGCTTGAGGCCATCGACTGGCACTAGTTTAGCGACGCACGCGTTTTCGATTACCGCTACACTGACGCCATTTCGCTGATCATAAAGCGCTCGATACCGTGTTAATCATCGTTCTCGCACTCCTTTGCGCCGCAACTGGCATTGGTCTCAATCTTTGGTCATGGCAAGGCGGCCGCCAGTATCCGCGCACCGCGGTAATCGCTGGCTGGTTGTGTGTCGCGGCCTCCGTTGCGTTGTGGTCGGCCGAAATCGACGTTGAGTTCGGTTTAGTCGTTGGTCTTGGCATCGCCAGCGTGCTGGCTTGGCTCATTGTCAGCACCCAACTGCGACACAAACCTGCGACGCTGCGTCATGTCGAGCGTCGCAGCCCTTCTGTGCCCGGTGCTCGCACTGTCGGCCGGCAGTTTGTTCTGTTTGTGCTCGTCATGCTCCTTGCCGGCATTGCCAGCCTGTTGCTCTCGATGGGGCTCTCACGCTTGATGCCTGCTGATGAGATTACGCGGCTCGCAACCGTTATGCTGCTGCTGCCCATCGTCTGGGGCGTATTGGCGTTTGTCATTACGTATTCACAACGACCGGGCGTGATGCTTGCGTGGGTTAGCATAATCGGCGGCGCCGGCTTTGGATTGATGGTGGTCTAGGGATGCCCGGTAAACCGGCCACTGAATTCTTTAGGCAGACACTCAGCGCCCACTCGTGGCTTGGTCTGGTCATTGGCGCGGCGATGTACCTGATCTGCCTGAGCGGCACACTGATTGTGTTTCATGAAGAACTGAGTCGATGGGAGCAGCCTGAGGTCGAGGAATTTTCCGACTTTGACCCGGTTGTGTTGTCGAAAACATTTAACGAGTGGTTCACGGACGACACCCGCATCACGCCGCATCTGTGGGCAATCCTGCCAACAACAGATCTACCTCGTCTGCGACTGGCCTCAGAGACGGATAGTTGGTTTATGAATGCGGACGGCTCAATGGGTCCGCGAGAACGTAATCACTGGGTCGAGATGCTACTGGACCTGCACCTGTATCTGCACCTGCCGAAGACCTGGGGGATGATCTTTGTCAGCGCGCTCGGTGCCATGTTGGTTGCGCTAGTGATTTCAGGATTTTTGGCTCACCCAAAGATCATTCGCGATGCATTCAAACTGCGTCTGGGCGGTAATCGTCAACTGGAGCAAACGGATATTCACAACCGTCTGAGTGTCTGGGGCGCACCGTTCCACTTGATGATCGGTATCACCGGAGCTTACTTCGGTTTCGCGTTGGTCATCCTCGGGGTGTATGGCTACGTCTACGACAACGGCGACACACAAAGCATCGTCGGTGATGTCTTCGGGAATGAACCAGAGCTGTCGCAACCGCTTGGTGGTGTGGCCATCGATCGCGCGCTGCACAACATGCAGCACATCGCACCGGAACAATCGCCGATTTTGATTACAGTGCACGATGCCGGCACCGAGGCGCGGTTCATTGAGGTTTATGCCACCGCGCCGGGCCGGCTGATCTATTCGGAAAACTACATATTTGATGCCGACGGCAATTACATCAGCCGACGCGGCTTCTCCGATGGTGTGGCGGGCAAGCAGATCATCTACTCGTTTTATCGGCTGCACTTCGGGCGCTTTGGCGGCTTCGGCGTCAAAGTGCTGTACGCGGTGTTGGGACTCGCATTGACCATTATCTCTGCAACCGGCATCAGTATTTGGCTAGCCAAACGACGAGCACGCAGTTGGCTCGATGACTTGTGGGCCGGAATCGTCTGGGGCGCACCGGCAGCTCTGTCCGTATCGGCAATGCTGACACTGGCCTTTGGTGCCTCAGCATTGGTGGGGTTCTGGGCGAGTTATCTGGCGTCGATCGGGTTATGTCTGTGGCGCCGTAACGAGCGTTATTCTCGACGTACCCTACAGTTGGTCAGTGCCACCAGCATTGTCAGTCTGATTGCGACTTATACCTGGTTGCTGCCACCCTCAGCAATCGCATTACCCATCACCGCAACGTTGCTCGTCAGCGCGCTAGTCATTGGCGCAATAGGCTTGTTCAACGGCCGAGCAACCGCTACCGCCTAAGGTCAGTACACATTTACCTCGACAAGATCTAGACGTGCGTAAATTTTCGCGCTTTGGGTTGTTTTGTAAACGCGAATAGTTATCATTCCGGCGTATTCTTAACCAGCTCTGAGGAGCGCCCAATGAACACAGCTATTCGCAAAGCGTTAAGCACAGTGCTTGTTCTGGCCGGAGCGTCAGCAGGTTTAGGCTATGCGCAAGACACCCAGTCGGACGATGAATCACTTGACGAGATTATCGTCACCGGCACCCTGTCACGCTTCGGTGCCACCAAATCGGATGCCAACGTATTCGAGATTCCGCGTTCGGTTTCCATCATCACCGAAGATGAATTTCTGGAGCGTGGCTCCCTCTCATTAGCCAACACGTTGGCCTACACGGCGGGCGTCGTCGGTAACGCGTTCGGTTTCGCCACCCGCGGTGATTTCACCAATATTCGCGGTCTCGACGCACCCGAATATCAAGATAACCTGCAGGTACTGTTCGGCTTCTACAACAATGCCCGCGCTGATATTTACACACTCGAACAGGTCGAGGTATTGAAAGGCCCGGCGTCGGTACTCTACGGACAAGCCGCTCCCGGAGGTATCGTCAGTACCGTTTCGAAAGTGGCGGGACGCGATAACCTCGACAATGAGTTTGTGCTGAGTGCGGGCACGTTTGACCGCTACCAGGCCTCTGTCGATGCCGGTTTCGATCTCACCGGCGACGGCAGCCTGACGGCTCGATTTGTCGGTGTGTATCGCGATGCCGGTACACAGGTCGACGTGGTTAGCGACGATGCACTGATCATTGCACCGTCACTGACTTACACAACCGGTCGCTCGACCATTACCGCATTACTGAACTACACCGACCGCGAGAGCGACACGTCGGCACAGTTTTTACCGCTGGCCGCAACCGCTTGCGGCAACGGCGACGTGACGATTTCAGAACCCAACGTCTGTGCAGGCGCGAGCGGTCAGGAGGTTGACAGTGATGCCTATGTCGGCGATCCGAACTTCAACCGCTATGACACTGAAGCGCTGACCTTCAGCTTATTCGCGACGCATCGCTTCAACGACCAATGGGCATTCGAAGGAACGGCACGCTACCGCGACAACGATGCTCAATACGACCAGTCATGGGTTTCTTTCCTTGGCGACGGTAATCCGCGCCTGCTGCCCGATGGCACCGCCGTGGGTCGTACCTGGTACAGCGCACCCGCCAACTCGCGCCAGCTGGCATTCGATGCCAGGATTCGGGGCTCATTCCAAACCGGCATCATCACGCACGACATTCTTGCGGGCTTGAACTATCAGGATGTCGATACGCAGATCGACGCTGCATTTCTGTATGCACTGCCGACAACGTTCAATATCTTCAATCCCGTCTACGATGGCTCTGAGGTACCCTCTGCAGCGACGTTCGATGCATTTCGCAGTCTGAGTGAGAACGAGACGGTTGCCACTGACATCTATGTCACTAACAACATGTCTATTGCAGATCTCGTGCTCACCGCGGGCGTGCGCTTTTCGACGGTAGATTCCAAAGACGCTGGTAGTGATCAGTCTGACGATGAAACACCGATTACGCTTGGTGCGTTGTACAAAACCCCCATCGGTTTAAATCCGTACATTAGCTACGCCGAGTCGTTTCGGGCAACGGTTGGTACTGACGTCGTCAATGGCGGCGCGTTGCAGCCACGTCGAGGCGAGCAAACCGAAATCGGTATCAAGTACCAACCACCCAGCTCTGCCAGTTTCGTCACGGTGTCGTTTTTCGACATTGAGGAAGACAATCTGGTCGACTTCGTCGCTGGCGGCCAGACCCAGCCTGGTCTGAGCATCGAGACGACCGGATTCGAAATTGAGGCGTACCTTGCCTTGGGCGATTTCTCGGTTGACTTCAACTACCGCGATCTGGACGCAGAAGATGTTGATGCCAATGGCGTGGGCGTGACACGTCCGAGCCTGCCGGACTCTGCCGGCGCCATCTGGGCTAACTGGAACCCGAGCGACAGCAACCTCGATGGCCTGCGCGTCGGTCTTGGCGCTCGATTTGCCAGCAGTAATGAAAGCAACGGCACAGCATTTCTCGCAGCCAACGGGTTCGCACCGACGCCGGTGCGCGTTGAAACGGATGGTTACACCGTGTTCGACGCGACCGTCGGTTATGAATTCGGCGACTACGACCTGATGCTGAACCTGCGAAATATTGCTGACGATGAGTATTACGCCACGTGCTTGTCGCGGGGCGATTGCTTCCCGGCAGAGCGGCGTACTGTTGTAGCCAACTTCCGGTATCGCTTCTAGCAGACCGTCTGCTATCGATGACCGGGCCGTGGGGACGCGGTCCGGTCATCCTCTAGCTGCCAGCTCCAGTACAGACTGCGCTATCATCAGCGCCAGTCATGAGTACTTCTCAACCTAACAAGCGCAAGCACGAACACTATGACGTGATCGTCGTTGGCGGCGGTATGGTCGGCGGCGCTGCCGCCATCGGTTTGGCGCAACGCGGCCTGCAGGTACTGCTTCTCGAAGCGCGCGCACCCAAGCCGTTTGTTGCAGACCAGCCCCCTGACCTGCGGGTCTCGGCATTGAACCTCGGTTCACAGCAATTACTGTCCTCACTCGGCGTCTGGGACACCGTTGCCGGAATGCGGATGAACCCCTACCGACGGCTATCGGTGTGGGAAGATCAGGGTCGATGCGATTTTAGCGCCGATGAATTAGGCCTCGAGCAGATTGGCTATTTCGTCGAGAACCGGCTACTGCAGCTGGCCCTGTTAGAGCATGCTGGCCGCTTTGACAATCTGACTCTCGTAACTGGCGAGACCGTCCAATCACTGAAGCTTGGAGAGACGGCGCAGCTGGTCTTGAGCGATGGTCGCTTTATCAATGCCAAATGGGTGATCGCTGCCGATGGGGCCAACTCTAGCCTCCGTCAGATGGCGGGCATCGGCACGCGCGGCTGGCGATATGCGCAGCAGGTGCTGGCCGTGGGTGTCAAAACAACAGGCCGCGATCAGGACATCACCTGGCAGCAATTTACGCCCTCCGGCCCAATGGCCTTTCTGCCGATGTACGATCAATTCGCCGAATTGATCTGGTATCACAGTCCATCGCAAATCGAGCGTCTCAAGTCGCTACAACCTGATGCCTTGGCCGACGAAATTCGACGCACGTTTCCGCCGCAGCTAGATGACTTCGAGATCGTACATCACGCGAGTTTTCCGATTCAGCGATTGCACGCCAAGCGTTACTGGCAAGACAACCTGGTTCTGGTTGGTGATGCGGCGCACAGTATCAATCCGCTGGCAGGGCAAGGCGTCAACCTCGGCTTCAAAGACGTTAAAGCACTGCTACATTTTGTTGATACTGACAAACCGATGAGTGCAGACGCTGATCTGGCTTCAATGTTTCGTGCCTACGAGCGCCGTTGCCGAACAGAGAATCTGGCCATGATGTCGACAATGGATGCGCTATACGTCGGCTTTTCGAACAACCTTGGCCCGCTACGCAGACTGCGAAATTTCGGACTCGGGCTCGCCAGTCGCGCACCCGCTGCCAAACGGCAGGTACTGCGCTACGCCGCAGGGCTGAACTAACACACCGGGAGTTGCCTGTATGCAGCATTCCAAGCTGACCTTAGCCATCGCGGTGGCGAGTGCGTTTGTTGCGGGCTTTTGGGCTCGCGGCTGGCGCGATACATCAAGCGTCCCTACCGAAATTTCCGAGAATCAAAATCAGGTCGAGCCTACTCAACCACAGAGGCGAATAACGCGGGTACGACCCGCCCTACGCGAAGGTGAACCTCGGCAAGCCAGCGCGAAGCCGGAATCGGCGGACCTGATTGAGCAGGTAGCCTCTGCAAGCGAACAAGAGTCCACCGCTGCAAACAATCCTCCAGAGCGATGGCGAGCTCGCAGCGTGGCACGCTATCAACTCGCCTTGCAGGATTTCTTCGAGCTGTATGGTATCGATTCTGAAACGGCCAACCAGATGGTCGATGAACTGGTCACTGAACGACAAAAACTGACGATGGGCTGGATGCGGCGGGATCGTCTTTCCGGTGACATCACCGATGCTGAGGCACGCGCTCGACAGCAATCCCTGGAGGCCATCGAAGAGGCGGTATTTGCCGAATACTATGAGGCGTACAAACTGTATAAACCGAAAGAGCGCACGCACGCCACCGTGGCGGATTTTTCGGCGGCATTAGATGAACCGCTCTCAATCGTGATACGACAGCAAATTGTAGACATCATGTACGACACAGAGCTGCGACAAGCACCATTGACCGGCGACCCAGCGCCAACCACCCTCCGGTCAGGCTTCAGAAATGCGGACATAACGGCGATGCAAGCCAATCTAGAGCGTCGCGTTAGTATTGACACAGACGTGTTGAATCAAACTGAAACGCTACTTACCCGCGCACAACAAACAGCGCTTGAAGCCCGACTGGCAAGACAACGTGAACGCTCCGAGCTCTTCATCCGCATGATGGAATTGCAACGAGACGATTCCGGACCATCCGGACCCTGACCTGCGACTCACATTGAATCAGCGCGTCATCTCATCGAGAAAGCGCTCGGCCGCCTCAAAAATAAGCGTACGCCGATCATCACTGAGTCTATCCAGCGCGCGCGGCATTAGCGCAAGTCTCGGATTGCCAGCAAAGAAATCGCGGTGCTTGTCAATGAAACGCCAATACAGTCCATCGACCGTATCGCACCAGTCGCCTTTTGGGTAATCACTCATCTTGCGCAGGTAGTTCGAGCCGCAAATGTAGGGCTTGGTGGCGAAGATACCGCCATCACTAAACAAGCCCATGCCGTAGACGTTCGGCCCCATCACCCACTCGGACGAATCGACATACATCTCCATAAACCAGCGGTGAGCACTGTGAGGGTTGATCTCGCACAATGTCATTAAATTGCCCAGCACCATTAGGCGTGGAATATGGTGAGTCCATCCCAGTCGTTGGGCTGTGTTGATCGCATCGTCAAGGGGCACGATTCCAGTGGTGCCGTCAAACCATGCATCCGTAAACTCACGCTCGTGTCCCCAGAAATTCGTGGTCTCTTGTTGCTCGCCGAACTCGCGATAGATGCCGCGTATGAACTCACGCCAGCCAATCACTTGACGGACAAACCCCTCGACACTGGACAGCGGCGCCTGATCCGCCTGCGCCAGCACCGTATCAACCACCTCATCAGGTGTTAACAAGCCCATGTTGATCGTCGGACTGAGCACACTGTGAAACACCGTCGACGATCGCGTGGTCATCGCATCTTCATACGGACCGAATGACTCCAGCCGATGCTGCGTGAAGTCTTTTAACCAGGCTCTGGCCTCGATCCGTGTGGTTGGCCACCAAAACTGTGTTGCATCGCCCGGGTGGTCATCAAACTGATTTGCAACCAACGCAACGACCGTCTCGACATGCTCAGTCCAGACCGCTTTATCGATCAGTGGAGGCGTCACGTTCTTCGGTAATTTTTTACGATTATCGGCATCAAAACTAAACTGCCCGCCTTCTGGCGCACCGCTCTCATCGACCAGAATATTCAGCTTGCGACGCTGTTGTTTGTAGAAATCCCCCATCAACAGTCGCGACTTGCCACCAGCAAACTGACGAAACTGCTCTCGCGTGCAACTGAACATCGGCGATGGTCGTTCTTGTCGCTCGATATTGTGCTGCTCGCAGAACCGAATGATGCGCTGCTCGAATGCCTTGTCTTCTATCTCAAAATGTATCAGCGTCTCACTCGCTGTACGCTTCATTGCAGCAGCGAGCGTGTCTTCGTAGGTCTCATTTTGACCCGCATCCAATTCGCTATATTCAACCCGCCAGCCTGCATCACGTAATTCGTCCGCGTAGGCACGCATCGCCGCCAAAAACAGTACGATCTTCTGTTGGTGATGCCGAACATAGGTACACAGCCCGATATCTTCAGCCATGAAGACCGTTTGACCCTCATAGCCGGACAGATGCTCCGGTGCGAATAGCTGGTTGCCAAGAATCAAAAACATCTGTGCACTTCTGGTTTAGGGCGAATCACGGTTGCAATGCGGTCGCGGGCTTAGCGGCGGCGCCAGAGTAAGCGGGGCCGTCGAGTGAGTCGAACATCATGCCTCGATTGATATCCAAGCCTGTGAGGTACCAGTCATGTGCCTTAATCTTGATCGGACCCAGCACCCGCTCGGAGAATCGACTTGCCAGAATAAATGGACCGCGCGTCTGGTAACCGACGAAGCTCACGTCAACGTGGGCGCCCTGGGTTGTTTTGTACCCCTCCAGCGTGATGTGGATTCGGTAGGTCAGGTTCGTTTCCTGATCCACCCACAAAACAATCTCATCCTGCTCAGAGACTCCAATGCCGGGAGAGACTGCCGAATAAATTCGATAGTAGGTTCGGCCGCCCTCTCTAGCATCCTGCAAACGCTGGAACTGACCTCGATGCTCTCCTAATGCCAATGGCCCTAGCGTGAAAAGGAAAAACGAATCGGCCGTTAACGCAGTGGAAGCCAGTACATCCGCATCAAAACTCTCCTCACCGTCGTAAAAAACGCGAATTTTCTCCGGCGTACGGACTACCTTCTTGACACCCGCTGGACCAACGAATTGCGCAGCATACGCACCCTGTTTTGGAATTAACCGCTCCTCCGACACAACCCGGTACCGATGATCGGTAACGAGCGGCTGGATCCTCGTGATCAGGAATTTCCATTCACCGTCGAGCGCGACGCTCACATCCTCAAGTTCGTCGAGATACTCACCGCCATGCGCTATGAAGGTCTTTTCGAACACGTCGTTGCCCGAAAGCCCATCACCCGCATATAACAAGTCGGCCGGTCGCGGAAAATTCTGCGCACAGCCACAAAAAAAGACGACTCCCGCGACGAGCAACCATTTTTTGCTCGGTCCTTCTACTCGGTTTTGCATGGACGAATAATAGAGACTCGCCGTAACAAATACCAAAACGCGCGTGCCGCACTGACGGTGACCCGATTCGATTAACGCCAGGGGATCGGGTAGGCGCCCAGTACGCGATCAATCGCAGGAACATCTTGCTCTACGTGCGGTGTCACCAGCGCAACGAGCCCGAGTTGTTCATCATCGCAGACTGTTGCGATGCGCTGCGGCAAACCAGCCTGGCGCAATGCAATATCCAGCGTTTCCTGAATCGCTTGACGTCTGAGCGCCAGTTTCGAGATTTTGCCAATTACCGTCAGCGGTAATTCATCGATTATGGCGACACGTTTCGGCACAGCAGCAGGTTCGGCAATCCGCTGCTCGGCAAATTGTCTGAGTGCCTCTGTATCCGCTACTGCGTCTGGGTTGAGGCTGATGTACACACAGGGCACTTCGCCGGCGTAGGCATCGGGTTGCGCAACTGCGGCGACCAACGCGACATCGGGATGGCATGCAAACGCCTCCTCGATGGTCGACGGGTCGATATTGTGACCGCCCCGAATGATGAGATCTTTGGAGCGACCTGTGATCCAGAGGTAGCCGTCCGCATCCTGCCGGCCCAGGTCACCGGTTCGCAAGAAGCCATCCTCGAACGCAGCATCGGCGGGCGTACTGCGATTCAGGTAAAGCTGATCGGTGCGGACACCCGGTCCGCGGGCACAAATCTCTCCAATTTCATCGGTCTCACATCGGCGCCACCCCGCTGTGGTCGCCTGACGAACCTCCACCTGAACATGCGGCATCGGAATGCCGATCGAACCCACTTTCTTTTCACCACCGATCGGGTTGGCGCAGACCAATGCGGTGGCTTCCGTCATGCCATAACCTTCGACCACCTCGATGCCTGTCTCCTGCTGAAAGCGCTCGTAGAGTGCAACGGGTAGCGGCGCCGACCCCGATAAAAGCAGTTGAACCGATGACACATCTGCGTCGACCGGTCGCCGCAACATAGCGGACATTGCAGTGGGCACGGCGATCACGAATGTGGCCTGCCAACGCTCAACCAAATGCCAAAAATGATCGAGCACGCCTTCGCCGCGAAAACCGGCCGGCGAGGGTAAGACGACATGCGCACCAGCGCATAGCGCGCCCATGATGACAGCATGACAACCGAAAACATGAAACAGAGGCAGAGGACACAACGCAACACTGCTTTCACTAAAAAGCAGCGACGCACCAAGCCAACCATTGAACAACACACCCTCTTCGAAATGCTGCACGAGTTTGGGCGAGCCGGTCGTACCGCCAGTGTGGAAGCAGGCGACACAACGATTGTCGGCGCCCGTGTCGCTCGCACCAGACTCATTATTGTCATTGTCTGCCGTCAACGCGGCCTCAAAATCGACTCGATTGACACGATTCGGATATGCCACGCGTGGTCGAAGCAGACGCACGGCCAGTCGTTTCACGCCACTCAAGTAATTGGCTAAATCAACCTCAATGATCGTCGAGAGTAACGGCGCACGTGCTGCCGCAGCTGCAGCTCGCTGTGCGATATCCACCTTGGGTAGCGGTTTGAGCGTTACAAGTACCGCCGCACCGGTCTGCGTTAGCAAGTGGGCAATCTGCTCCGGCTCGAGCAACGGATTGATCGGCACGACGACGCCCTGCGCCATGCCGCCGAGAAAACTGATAACCGTCTCTGGCGTGTTCGGCAACAAATAGGCGACCTTGTCGGTCGACGTGATCCCAAGGCGTCGCAGCAGTCCGGCAAACTGCAGGCTTTTCTCAACCACCTCGGACCAGTGCCAGGTGACCGCCGAGCAGTTTGGGTCGCCGGTGAGCTGAAAACTCAATGCAGGCCGATCTGCATAGGAATCACGCGCCCTTTTTAAACTTTCAATAATAGACTTTGGTAAGTCATGTTCGGCTAGCGAGCGCTCTTGTTCGAACGCATCTCTAGCTGAAATACTTGAAAAATAGATACTTTTATCGATTGATTCGTCCACAGATTCGAGTGTTTTTTGATCAATGCTGGACTGTGTCAAAATAGGTATTGTATTGCAAGTATTGTAATGATCTAATTTAACACTCTCTCCAAGGTCATAACGTCATGACGTATCTATACGATGCCGTTCGAACCCCCCGCGGGCGCGGCCACGCCACCGACGCGCCGGCGCCCGGCGGCCTAAGCCATCTGGCGCCCCATGAACTGGTGCGGCAACTGGTGGACGCACTGCTCGTTCGATCACCGTCGCTCAACGCAGAACAGGTCGGCATGTTGTTGCTCAGCTGTGTCGGTCAGGTGGACAGCCAAGGTGGCCATATCGCGCTGGTCTCAAAGCTGGCGGCAGCGCTTCCGGATCGCTGCGCTGCGACAACGCTGAACAATTACTGCGCGGGTGGATTGACCGCCATCAATCTAGGCAGCGCTTGGGCGCACACCGCAGCGGAACAGCTGGTGTTGGCCGGTGGTGTAGAGATGCTCTCACAAGTGCCGTTTCTCGCAGATCAAGCTCACCTCTATACGAAGCCAGAAGTACGTGACGCATTGGGGTGGATGCCCGCTCCGCTCGGGTCTGAAATAGTCGGCGCATTGGATGGATTTACACGCAAGGACCTCGATAACGTCACACTGCGCTCACATCAACGCGCCGCAGCCGCCTGGGCGCAAGGCCACTTTGATCGCGCGATCGTGCCGATCAAGAACGCCGATGGCAGCGTCGCGTTAGCCAAGGATGAATGGGTTCGACCGAACCTGACACTTGAGAAACTGGCGACCTTGCCATCGCTGTTCGCTGACGACGAAACCAGCGCAATCACCAAGGCCGCGATCACACATCACTTTCCGGACGTTGGCAACATCCAATTCACCCACACGGCCGGACATGTACCTGGCTTCACCGATGGCGCAGCGCTCGCGATGATCGGCAGTCGCGCAGCAGGCGAGCGCGCAGGCCTGCGGCCTCGGGCGCAAATAGTGGCCAACGCAGAAGTCGGTGGCGATTCGATCCTGCAATTCGGCGCTGGTTTCGATGCCATGGAGTGCGCCATGCGTGATGCTGATATGTCACTCGACGATCTGGATCTGATTGAATTTATGGAGGCATTCGCTGCGCCGCCGCTGCGATTCGAACGCCGCTATCAACCTGACATGGACCGCGTCAACGTCAATGGCGGCCACCTCGCCATGGGTCACCCGATGGGTGCAACCGGTGCGGTCCTGCTAAGCGTATTAATCGATGAGCTCGAGCGTCGTGACAAAGAGACCGGCATGGTGGTCACACTGGGCGCGACCGGCGTTGGCTCTGCACTCATTATTCGGCGCGTGGATCACTGATCACAACGCCGATACCGACCAAGGACTGAACTCTATGGCCCAGCTAGTGAATCGTGTTCGTAGCACACTACAACAAAACGACCATCCCTATCGCAATGGCGCGTGGACACCAAACTATGATGAGTACGATGCCGACGACTTGAAAGTCATTGGCGAGATTCCGAAAGACATCGACGGCATTTACGTACGCAACACCGAAAATCCGGTACACGACTCTATCGGTAAGTACCACCCGTTTGACGGTGACGGTATGTTGCACATGATCAAGCTGCAAGACGGCCACGCCAGTTATAAGAATCGTTTCGTGCGCACCACAGGATTCAATGCTGAACAAGAAGCAGGCGGGCCGATATGGATTGGCTTCACCGGTAATCCCAATAAATCAACTCGCAAAGGGTGGGGCGCTCACGGCCATGTGAAGGACAGCTCCTCGACCGACATCAGCGTTCATGCCGGACAATTACTCTCGACCTTCTGGCAATGCGGTGATGGTTATCGACTATCTCCGGAAAACCTCGAGACGCTTGGCATTGACAGCTGGGTCCCAGCCGATGGCCTCTCCGCACACCCGAAGGTTGATCTGCGCACCGGAGAGCTAATGTTCTTCAACTATTCAACCCAAGCGCCGTATATGCACTACGGCGTTGTCGGCGCCGACAACACGCTCAAACATCTTGTTCCAATCGAGTTACCAGGGCCTCGCCTGCCCCACGACATGGCCATTAGCCCTCGATACTCGGTGCTCAACAACTTCCCATTGTATTGGCCGAAACAGATGCTGGAACAGGGCTTCTATGTGCCGTATTTCGACACCGAGTTACCCTCTCGGTTTGGCGTTATTCCACGCTACGGTAATAGTGATGAGGTACGTTGGTTTGAAGCTGATCGCACTTACGTCCTTCATTTCACCAATTGCTATGAGGAAGGTGACGAGCTGGTGATGGACGGTTATTTCCAGAAAAACCCCTGGCCCGCTCCGCTTGATTCGATGCCCGACCCCTACAAAATTATCGGCGCTGGCATAGACCTGCATTCACTCAAGCCGCATCTTCACCAATGGCGATTCAATCTTGTGACCGGCGAAACGCGCGAGCAACGACTGTGTGATCGGGAGTTTGTCGAATTTGGCACCATCAACCCGAATTTCAGCGGCAGCAAAAACCGCTACGTATACAGCGCACTGGGTGAACAGGGCTGGTTCTTATTCAAGGGCCTGGTGAAACATGACTTGGAAAGCCAGACGTATACAGAGTGCCTGTTTGGGCCCGAGCGTTTTGGATCCGAGGCGCCGTTTATTCCACGCAAAGACGCCACGGATGAGGACGACGGTTACCTCATTTCCTTCATCACCGACATGGCGCAAAATCAATCCGAGTGCGTCATACTGGATGCGCGCGCAATTGAAGACGGGCCGCTCTGTCGAATTATCCTGCCGCACCGCATCTGCAGTGGCACGCATGCCGTTTGGGCTGACGCCGAGGAACTCAACGTATGAGTGCAGTACGACCGACACCACCGATCTACGTTCTTGGCGGCTACCAAACCGATTTTGCGCGACACTTTACGCGAGAAGAATTGAGCCTGTTCGAATTGTTTCGAGAGTCCGTCGAGGGCGCACTGACGCAAGCTGATGTTGATGCCGATGCAATTGAGGTGGCACACGTCGGGAACTTTGTTGGAGAGCTATTTACCGGACAAGGGATGCTTGGCGGTTTCTATGGTCATGTACATCCAGACCTGGCGGGTATACCCACATCCAGACATGAAGGTGCGTGTGCCTCCGGCTCGTTAGCCGTACTGGCGGCAATGGCCGATCTGGAGAGCGGTCGCTATTCCGTGGCTTGCGTGACCGGTATTGAGCTGATGC
The DNA here is from genome assembly GCA_039187375.1 of Pseudomonadota bacterium. Lineage (GTDB taxonomy): Bacteria > Pseudomonadota > Gammaproteobacteria > Steroidobacterales > Woeseiaceae > CALBPI01. Next base: position 1,794 of record JBCCZN010000005.1, on the reverse strand, counting down.
GCAATACAAGCGGCAAGATCGCCTCCGATTATCTGGGCGCTGCTGCTTGGGTTGGCGAAGAAGCTACCGACGCCGAATTTGTCTGGCCGGCAATGTTCTCTGATCTAGCCGAGGAGTACGATCGCCGCTATGGGCTAAAGCGCGAGCACCTGGCCGCACTGGCGCAGAAGAATTTCGCGAATGCAAAACGCAACAACAAGGCTCAAACGCGCAGCTGGACACTCGATGCCGAACACTTCACGGAAGATGACGAAGTGAACCCGGTCGTTGAAGGCTGGATGCGTCGTCACGACTGTAGCCAGATTACCGATGGTGCTGTCAGCATCATCCTGGCAAACGAGTCTGTCGCCTCAGATTATTGCCAGCAGCGCGGCATGACACTCAATCAGCTCGCTTGTATCCGAGGCTGGGGCCACACAACAGCGCCAATGCGTCTGTCGACCAAGTTGGACTACAGTCGTGATCATGCGTATGTTCTGCCGTGGACTCGAAATGCGATCAGCCAAGCTTACGCGCGCGCTGGCGTCAAGGACGTGAAACAAATCAGTGCCATCGAGACGCATGACTGCTTTACGATTTCCGAGTATGCGGCTATCGAACACTTTGGCATCACCGAACCGGGGGAGGCCTGGAAAGCAATCGAGGCTGGTCGCGTTAATATCGACGGAGATATTCCGGTGAATCCTTCAGGGGGCTTGATCGGTGGCGGTCATCCGGTCGGTGCAACCGGCGTTCGAATGGTCCTCGATGCGTCGAGGCAGGTAACCAATACAGCCGGAGAGACACAGGTGCCAGACGCATCGCTAGTGGCGACCTTCAATGTCGGTGGATCAGGCACAACGAACTGTTCTTTCGTTGTAGGCGCTGGTGACTGACACCGAAACGCCGGATCCTGCGCTCGCGCTGCGTGTCGGCGCGCTGCGCGAGTCTCGCCTGGTGCGCACCTGCTCCATTTGGCGCGCGCTGGATGTCATAGGCGATCTGCCAACGCTGCTCGTGCTTGAGTCAATCTGGTTGCAGTCACATCGCTTCGGCCAGATCCAGATGCGAACGCAACTGCCCAAGGCCATGGTCTCTAACCGACTCAACAAACTCGTCACTGCCGGCATTGTCCTCAAGCGGCCCTACCTTGGCGACAGCGCACGCTTTGATTATTTGCTGACCGATATCGGCCTAGACCTGTATTGGGTGACACTGATGCTGCACCGCTGGGAACGCCGTTGGTCGAATTCAAAGAAGGCTTTTGAAGTGACATTGACGCATCTGGCCTGTGGTGCCACGACATTACCGACACCGGTCTGTGGTCACTGTCTTAACGAGTTTTCTGCCAGTGATGTGACATGGGAACCAGGACCCGGCATCGGCCTGATGCAACCGCAATACACCCGTCGACGCTTGCGACGCGAATTAGCTTCCGCGAGCGACAACGCGCTGCTGTTTACCGATTCGGCAGAGCTGCTCGGCGATCGCTGGATGGCGTTGATCTTGCGCGCGATGTTCACCGGTCTGACCCGCTATGACGATATTGTTGCTGACACGGCGATGGCCACGAACATCCTGAGCGAGCGACTCACCTGGTTAATCGATTTTGGCGTCATCGAAACAGAGAGTCGGAAGGGTAATGCACTACGCAAAACCTATCATTTGACTGAGAAAGGCCGAGATTTTCTTCCAGTACTGGTGATGCTGCAGGCGTGGGGAGATCGTCACTATGCGGCACCCGAAGGGCCACCCGTTGTTCTGCGTCACCAAGCCTGCGGAAAAATTCTCGACCCAGCCGTATCCTGTTCGGAG
>JBCCZN010000004.1:0-33125 GCA_039187375.1 Pseudomonadota bacterium | reverse complement strand
CCATTATTGAAGGAGATCAGAAAGTACGCCAGGCAATGCCCGATCAAGCCAACGATGCCGAGTGTCCGCAGTCCAACCTTCTCGGCCATTTGACCGACCAGAGGACCGGCGACCATGCCCACACACATCATGATCGTAAAGCTCAGAAAGAACTGCGGTGGCGACCATCCGAATTCGCTAATCACTGGACCAACCATGAAGCCCTGCGAATAGTTGGTAATCGTGATCAGTCCGCACATTGTGCCGATCGTAGCGGCAACCAGTGCTTTCCAACCGTGTTGAAATTCGTTCATTGCGAGACCTTTTTTATCTTGTATTACAGTTGGATCGTGACCCACTTCCATTCGGTCATCGCTTCGATATCCTCTTCGGTACCCTCACGCCCATAGCCGCTGTCTTTGGTGCCTCCAAATGGCACATGCGGCTCGTCATGCAGTGACGGGCCATTCACATGCACCATGCCGGACTCCACCTCTTCGACATATCGCATGGCGGTGTTGATATCCTGCGTGTAGATTGATGCGGACAGCCCGAATTCGGAGTCATTGGAGCGCTCGATCGCTTCGTCCAGGGTCTTGAACGGATACACCGACACGACCGGACCAAAGGTCTCTTGCGCATAGACCGCCATTTCCGGTGTCACACCAGTCAACACTGTAGGCTGGCAACGATTGCCATCCCATTCGCCTCCGGTGACAAGCGTCGCACCCTTAGCCTTCGCATCGTCGATATGCGAGCGCACACGATTACGCTGCCGCTCACTGATAATCGGACCGATCATCGTGTTCGGATCACGCAGATCCCCCATTGGCAACTGACTCGCCGCCCCGGCGAATTTCTCAACGAACACATCGAACACATCTTCGTGTACATATAAGCGGCTGGCGCCCATACAGACCTGACCCTGATACATGAATATGCTCTGCAACGCGCCTGGGATTGCTGCCTGCAAATTGGCGTCGGGCATTACCACCAGTGGACTCTTGCCACCGAGCTCGAGTGTCATGCGTTTGTTGTGCTTTCCACACAACTCACGAATATGTTGACCGACGACACAAGAGCCGGTAAAGGTCACCATCTGCACATGCTTGTGCGTCGTCAGCGTGTCACCGATGTCATAACCGTTGCCTGACACAACATTGAACACGCCGTCCGGCAAGCCCGCTTCCTTGTAGAGTTTGGCTAGTCGATACGAGAGCATCGGCGCTTCTTCTGACGGCAGCATGACTACCGTATTACCCAGCGCAATCGGGTTACAGCTCAGCCGTACACCCTTGATCAGGGGCACATTAAACGGGGTGATCGCAGCGATAACACCGATGGGCGAGCGAATGCTCATACTGAATTTGCCTGGCGCATCCGATGGAATCGTTTTGCCGGTCATGTTGCGTGCCATACCGGCCGCAGCGCGGAAGAACGCCAACCCCTTCTCGACCTCAAAGCCTGCCTTCTTGATCGGGGAGCCAATTTCGTCAACCAGAATATCGATGAATTCCTGACGGTCTCGCTCCAGCAGCTCAGCCGCTTTGCACAAAATGCGTTCACGCTCTTTAGGCAGTGATTTTTTAAATGTCTGGAAGGCTTCATGAGCATTTTCCACCGCCTGATTGACATCGTCGATGGAACCGGCAGCGGCTTCCGTCAACACGGCGTCGTCCAGTGGATTGTGAACCTTGAAGTAGTTGCCGCTGGACGGCTTGCTGCTTTTGCCCGCAATCCAATGGTCGGTCGATTCGTAGCGTTTCGCTGCAGGTGTCGTCATGATCCTAACTCCACAGATTCTTTATTGATTGAGTGCGCCGCCGTCGACGTTGATGCTCTGGCCAGTAATGAAGTCACTGTCCTCGCACGCCAGGAACAACATTGTGCCGACCACATCCTCCGGTAGCATCTCGCGCTGAATGGCGCGCATAGCAATCGTCGGTGCTTTCGCGGCACCCAGTAGTTGCTCGTGCTCCTTGACCCCTTCGCTTTCGGTAAGTCCGATAATGATCGTATTCACGTGTACATTGTCGGCCGCCAGTTCACGACTGATCGCGCGTGTCTGTCCGATGATCGCTCCCTTGGAACTCACGTAATGAAGGAACATCGGTGCACCACGTAATGCGGTGCCGGATGAGATATTGATAATCTTGCCGCGACCGGTCTTGCGCATGCTCGGCAACACCGCCTTGGTCGCCTGAAACGGTCCGCGCGCGTTTACTCGCATCACCAGATCCCATTCATCGTTGGTGATCTTGGTGAACGGCTTTAACGTCAGTGATGCAAATACCGCTGCGTTGTTGACTAAAATTTCTACCGAACCAAATGTTGATTCGGCCTGTTCAACCATAGCGGCCAACGAGTCGTCGGAGGTCACATCGGCATTGACACCAATCGCCTCGCCGCCTGCACTTTTGATCGCATCAACGGCGGCGGCGGTATCCTGAACATCCGCAACAACAACCTTGGCACCGTCCATCGCGAGCGCATGGGCATACGCTTGTCCGATGCCTTGTGCTGCACCTGTCACAATCGCTACTTTTCCGCTTGTTCTTCCCATCTCTTATTACCTCAGTTCAGGTTGATAATGCGCTTGACGTCCGGCCAGCTCTGCGCGCCAAACGTACGCAAGTCATTGGTAAGCTCTTCTGGACACCAGTCAAGAAAGGCCGGCCCAAAGGTCTCCATCGCCTTGATCCGGTCGAACCAGCGCTCGACCTTAGGCAGTCTGCCGCCACGCCACATGGCATCCATACTCAACATATCCAGTCGATTCACATACGGTGTGAGCGCAACATCAGCGAGCGAGAATGTCTCACCTGCCAGCCACTCGTGCGCCGACAATGCATCGTTCATTTTCGCCAGATAGCCGTCATACATACGAATTGTGTTTTCAATACCGGGCGCATCAAAACCTAACCGTACGATTTCTTTCTTGCGCTCTTTCCAGGTCGAAGTTACCGACTGATCCGGTGTGCTGCTCAAGAACTCTCGCAGCTTTTCCTCGCCAAGGCGCATGACGATATGGCGATGACAACAGACAAAGGTCAACTCACCGCAGGCTGGGTGAAGTTGCTCGTCGACCGCCTTCTCCCAAATGCGCATACGTGCACGTGCTATGGGATCATCGGGCACCAACTCGGGGCCGATGAACGCCTCATTCACGTACTCGCAAATGACGGTCGATTCGTTGATGATATTGCCATCATGGACGAGCGCTGGTACCACGGCCTTTGGATTAATTTTGATGTATTCCGGATCAAATTGTTCACCGTTCAGGATATCGATGTAGTGCATCTTGTCAGGCACGACACCTTTTTCAGCGAGTGCAAAGCGTACTTTCGCAGCGCACACAGATGACCCATGGTGGTATAGCTCTAACATGTCGGTTCCATTGAAGTCGTTGAGAGTCGATAGAGCACATTGGTTGCCTCGGCATCGCGAAACATCTCCGTCTGTGTGCCCAACGTCTGAATATCGAAACGGTCTTGATACAGGGCTCGAACCGCATCTTCAGACACACTGAATGGCGGGTTCTTGGTGTTGGTATGCTCCAGCGTAATTAATGCAATGCAGGCGTGTTGACCCAGTGCATCAGCAAAACGCGCAACGTAATCGACACGCATCGGTGGCGGCAGTGCAATCAGCGCCGCTCGATCAAACACGAGGTCACAGTCGTTGATCACCGCATCCGGCAGGTCAAAAAAATCTCCCTGATACAGCGTGATGGGCAAACTGTCGCAGCGATACTCAACTAAGCTGCCTGACGCTGCACTGCTTGCTGTCAGCCCATTCTCGGAGAAAAAACCCTCGACCGCTGACTGGCTCAGTTCGATCCCCGTAACGCTCAAACCTTGATTGGCGAGCCACAACAAATCCTGACTCTTGCCGCATAACGGTACCAGCACTCGATTCATCCCATCAAAGGCAATCGCATCCCAATGGGACACCAGTAATGGTGTTTCCGCATCCTGATGAAAACCGATCTCACCGCGTTCCCATCGCTCTTGCCAGAAAGCTGCTTCCATTGCGTCAGGCAGACTGCTTTGCTTTTGGCAGCATGTGTTTGGGCCACCACTGCAAAACAGCCTCATCGTAGCTCGGCCGCTGCTCGATACGCTTAGCCCAGGCCTGCAGGTTTGGCATCGCATCGAACGAAAAATCCGCCAAGACACCTAACGTAAAGTACAGCGGAATCCATGCAATATCGGCCAACGAAAACGCACCACCGGCAATCCAGTGTTTGTCTGTCAGTGTGCGATCCAAATCCGCAAAACAGGTTTCAAGTGTGTCGGCAGCAGCATCGATTTCTGCCTGCGAAAAACCACCACTATTACTTTTGCGGTGAAACTCCAGCAGATCCTTGTTTTGCTGCAGCGACTCGTAGCGCGATTTTTCTTCTTCGGACTGCGACATGTTGCCGCTGACACGTTTGTTGTAAATGTGTGTCTTGACCGCCTTGATGTGGATTTCCGTAGCGCGATGTAGCCATTGGTTCGTCAATGCCAGCTCGTCGCTGTCCGCCGGTCGCAGCGGTGGTTCCGGAAACGTCTCATCCAGATATTCAATGATGTCGTCGGATTCAATGATCACCTGACCATCATGTACCAGTGTGGGCACCAGACCATTGGGATTGATACCGAAATAGTCTTCGGTTATGTGCTCCTTCTTGAACAGGTCCAAGTGATGACTTTCCCACTCCAGAGCTTTCTCGATCAGTGTCAGTCGAACACGCATCGAGCAGTTCGAGACACCGGAGTGATAGAGGTGTAGCCCCCGTAGCTGTTTTACCGACTGGTTAGTTGGTTCAATCATGCCCACGACGACTACCCCTCTGTGTTTTCACTCAATTACCAATAAGCCTAGAAGCGCAGACCTACGCGCAGCTGCACCTCGCGCGGTGGCGCCATCGCCGCCAGGAAGTTCGGACCTGAAGGCACGCCCCAGGCCAGAATACGCTCGTCAGTCAGGTTCTTACCCAGCAGCTGTATGGTGATGTTATCGCTCGGTGCGACCAGACGGACACCGGCATTGTAAGTCTCAACCGACGGCTGGAACGTACCTGGGAAATAAGAGATATCAGTGAACTGCGAACCGGTGTGTGTCACGTCGGCGCGCATACCTAGATCCCAACCACCGAAGGCATCAATCAGATCGTAATCGAAGAACAACGAGCCTTTGGTCTCCGGTGCGAACTGCAGCGGTTGACCCGCTAGGTCGCACACACCGCTGGCATTCAGGAACTCAGCCGGACAGCTGCCTGCGCCAACGAATTCATCGTAGGTTGCATCGGTATAGGCGAAGTTGCCGCCGAAGGTGAGCTCATCGGTCAACGCCCAGAACCACTCCAGCTCCAGACCATCGACACTGCTGTCGGCGGCGTTACCCACTGCGAAATCTGCAACGGTGCCCTCAACCTGTGTCGCCAGTTGCAAACCTTCAACATCCATCGTGAACAACGTGACGTTCAGGTTCAACGAACCGTCCAACAGCGTCGACTTCATGCCAAATTCAAATGAATCTACGGTCTCTTCATCAAATTCGATGGGACCATCCTGGGTATCGACGCGATCACTGAATCCACCGGTTTTGTGGCCTTGCGCGTACGTACCAAACAGCATGATGTTATCCGTCGCATCAAATTGGACGGTCAAAGACGGGGTGAACTTGTCTTCAGTCCGACTTTCTGCGCGCGGCAAGATGTCATCGAACAAGAATGTATCGCCACCATATTCAGTAAAGAAGCGGCGAAACTCGAAGTCCTTGTCTTCTGAGGAGAAGCGGCCGCCGATGAGCGCAGTAACGCGATCAGACACATACCAGCGCGCCTGACCAAAGATCGCCAACGTCTGAGTATCCTGAGTCCAGGGCTCTTCCTCACGGAAGAACGGACCGCCAGGCAGGTTCAAATCAGATGTTTGCTCGCGCGCCAGATCGCTGTCTTCGTAGTACAGACCAACGATGTAATCCAGCGTGTCATTCTCTGCCGAAGTGAAACGAAACTCCTGCGTGAAGCCGTCATAGCTTTCCTGACGACGCGCGCGGAACAGGTTCACCGCACCCTGATCAGCACCGTGGAAGCGGTGGTCGTAATCATAGGTCTGATAGGCGGTGATGCTCTTGAATGTGCCGGCATCAAAATCGTATTCGAGATCGACAGTCAGATTATCGGTTTCCTGATCGCGCGATGGACAGAACGAACCGATTGATTGCCCCGCTTGTGGGCCCGGCGCGGATTGTGCCTCACCACAGTTGACGTGAATACGCCAATCCAACTCGGCATTGACGGTGGCGGCCAGATCCGGAGCCACACCAGAGTTGATAGCCAGCCCCTGCCAAGTCGCCGGCCCGCCGGCAAGTCCACTGATTTCAGCGGTATCGGCACCCAGCGAATCGTACTCCATGTGCTCGGCTTTGAAATTGACGACCATTTGATCGGAGACGTCCCAGCGCACCTTCAACCGAGCGCCGTAATCCTCGCGTTGCGTGCCGTCTGGTCCGAGACCTTCGTAGGTGTTGATGTAGAAGCTGTCCCAATCGCGATACAGCGCGGTAAATCGAGCGCTGACATTGTCACTCAACGAGCCCGACACGAAGCCGGACACTTCGGTCTGACCGCCAGTAGTGCTGTATTGGCTAGTCGAGACATCGAAGCCGTATTCCAGCTCGTCGGTCGGATCGGCAGTGCGAATAATGAGTGCACCCGCCGCGGTATTCTTGCCGAACAGCGTACCCTGTGGGCCGCGCAGAACCTCAACACCTGCGACATCCATAAACGGGTGGAAGTTGATCGCCGCCCGACTGATGTAGACCTCATCGACGAACCGGCCAGCGGACTGTTCAATCGAGTGCGTCGTACCGCCACCCAGGCCTCGAATGTACAGGTTTGGCAGGATCGAGCCGCTGTTGATCTCAAAGTTCGGAACCAGTAACGACAGGTCTTCCATGTCCACGAGACCCATCTTTTCCATGTCCGCACTGGATACTGCGGCGACGGAAACCGGCACGTCCTGAATGTTCTCTGCGCGTTTCGTGGCCGTGACAACGACTTCGTCAATCGTTCCCTGCGCCAGCGCATTGCCCGATAATGCTGCAGCGATGCAGCATGCCAGTGCGCGTTTGCTGAATTGAAGTTTCACAGTGTTTTGCCCCCCGAGTGGATGCGTCGCGTCGCGACGGTTAAATGGAGGGACCTGTGCTAACAAAGAAATTAAAACGCCCCCCAGCGGTCTTGACTATATTCGACAGCTAATAGATATATAATCGGCCAATCGGGAACCTATTCGTTCTCGAAACGCGAACGCAATTCAATAACGCGAGGGGATGCGCGTGAATGAACTCCAATGTATTCGGGCATTTATACGGGTTGTCGAGGCAGGCAGCTTCGCGGAAGCAGCCCGCCAAATTGGCACCGCCAAATCGGTGATCACCAAACGGGTGAATCAACTGGAAGACGATATGCAGCTGGAATTGCTGCACCGCTCGACCCGAAAGTTGTCGTTAACTGATACGGGCGCTGACTTCTACCAACGCTGCTCCCGGATTGTTTCCGAGCTGGATGAAGCGAAATCCGCTGTCCGATCCATCGAGTGGGCCTTGTCTGGCAGCTTGCGTGTCAGTTGCATTTCATCATTCACGGCGACCTACCTGGCAGAAGCGCTGTGCGACTTCCAGCGAGAGCATCCGGAACTCCAGATTGAACTGCAACAACATGATCGAGTCTGTGACCCTGTCCAGGAAGGCTATGATCTGAGCATCCAGCCTGCGTCATCGCACAGCGGCATCATCGAAGCGGTGCAGATCTTCCCGATTCGACGCTTTGTCGTCGCAACGCCCGCCTACATCGAAAAATATGGCATGCCGAAAACGCCGGCTGAGCTCAGTCAACACCGCTTTGCTCACAACAATCATGTACAACCCGACTCGGCCATCCCCTTTTGGGATCAAGCGGGTACCGGCCCGGTCAGTTTCGAGCCGTCGGTGCTCACCAATACGATCTGGATGCTGGAGTCCGCCGTGTTGAGTGGCGAGTGTCTCGCATTGATGCCGATCTTTTTTGTCGAAAAACGACTACTTTCGGGCGAACTAGTGCCGGTCTGTCCAGAGCATCGAATCGATAGTATTGGCCTGGATGCCTGGTACCGGCGCACGCCGTTTATTCCGATGAAAATCCGGATTCTGTTGAATTTCCTGCGTCAGCGTTACGGTGACTTCCCGCCGTGGGAGCGGCGTCTTCTCGAGGCACGCCCAGAGTGGAAAAACAACATCGGACCACGCAGCTGATTAGAATCTGCGCGCCCAGCGCATCACAGTCTCCTGCAGGCGCTCCAGATGCGGACGGTACTTGTAGGTGTGCATGACATCGCGCCACCACAGCTCTTCAGAGCGTTTGGCAAAAGCCTCTGGTGATGTGGTCTCAGCCAACTGCCCAACATGCTGATAATAGCGCGTGACATTTTGGGTGAAGATTGCCAGCGTGGCGCCACCGCGCGCATGCACCTGAGTCACCGCATCACGTGTTTGTTGCTCGCTTGGCAACACCCGCAAATCCAGTGGCGTCTCATGATCTGCTGTTTTGCCTGCTTTGGATTTCGCTGGCGCAGGGGTGGTTGAGAATATCTTGCGAAACTTACCGACATATTGGCGAATGTGTAGATAACGCGCGACAAAACGATGCCAGCGATAGCGACGATCCGGATAAGCAAACGGATCCAGCAACACCATGCCAACAATCCAGTCATGTTGCGCGGCCAGTCTCACGGCATTGTCAGCGCCCGAACACAAGCCGCACAAAACGTAGGTCGACGGTCCAAAACGAGCCTCCAGCGTGGTCCGCAAATCGGCGATGTCGCGCTCCACGCTGTCCAGATAGTCGATGTCCGGGTCAGCGGGCGTATCACCCTTACCGGTCAGGTCTACGCGCACACTGACAAACCCCTCCGCCGCCATCGCCCGGCTGATCAGAACGTTCATTCGTGACGGCCCACCGCGATATACCAGGCCGGCGCTCAACCAAACAAATATCGGCTTGCTGGCGTCACGTGTTTGCGGTTCGGTCAGTACACCGAACAGACGGCCACCTTCGCCCATTTGCAAAAACGACTCGCTCATGCCAAAACACACTCGCGTAGCGCTTCGAGCACCGGCTGGGGCATTAAGAGTGACTCCTCACCCGGTAGCCAATCACAATCGAATTTGACTGTCTGCTGCGCGAATGCCACCGGCAATGAGTCTGCCGGTTCGGTCAAAACGGCCGTCAATGAGGCTGACGTTGCGACAGACCAATCTGCCGCTTTCGCCGACGCGAGATCATCCGCCAATTTGCCAGGCAATAAATAACCGAACGCATCTTCAGCGGCACGACTGCGATCAGTCGATGTCAGCCATCGATTACGCGCCAGCATCGCATCACGCCCGCCGACGAGTGCATCCAGATGTGCCTGACCATCACAGACTGGATCCCAAAGCACGACGTTGCCCAGCGCGCCAAGCTGATCCAACGCGCTGCCGATCACGAGCGATGCCGCACGCACGCCGATCAAATGCACCTGTTCACTGCCAGACAAGTCGCGTGCCTCGTTCACCACCCGTGCCAAATCGTCAACCCAATCCCGCAACGTGGCGCTCGACTCATCGCCGGATGAATCGCCGCAACCACGATAGTCAAAACGAAAACAGTGCTGACCACTGGCTGCAAGACTGATCGCCAACTCGCGAAGACACAGTTGGACTCGTTGGAATTCAAGAAAGAACGGGGCGCACAACACTACCGCGCCGCCACTGATACTGGTGCTGGCCGGGTGATAGGTAACGCACAAATCCGGTCCGCCGTCGGACAGCAAAAACGGCTCGATCACAAGCTCCCCTTATCCAGCACGTCAGGCAAACAGCTTGGAGAACAAACCGCCCTTGGACTGCTCCGCAAACAAACCGTCCACCGGTTCGACCATCACCGCTGACTCTCTACGCGCCAGTTTCGTCATGATGGCTTTCAATTGTACACACAACTGCTGCACGGCCTGTGCATCAACCACATCGGCACGAAAATCGAACTGACCCACCAGACCGGTCGGCGTGCGTCGGACCCAAAAATCCAGGTCTCGCAACATGGCAGCACGCGGTACGTCTATCTGACTAAAACCCATATCGGCGAAAATGGTCGGGCGCTCGGTTGCCTGCTGATAACTAAATGCAACCGCTGGCTGTAGCAATGATTGACCGAGCGCTTGTTCGATCTGCACACGCGCAACATTTTGATATTGCGCCAGTGTCTGCACCGAATCGGCGACCTGTTGCAGCGAATCGCTTACGTTGGCAGAGGCATACACGCGTAACGGCAGATCCTGGTAGAACAGACCGATGATTGAATACAGATCGGGAAGGTAACGGCCCGCTGTCGCAAGGTCGACACAAACCGAGTCGACACCAGCACTACTGGCCAGTGTTGATGCAAACGCGCTGAGCAACACATCAGCCGGCTTTAATTGCCGCGACTGGGCAAACGCTTCGAATGCCTCTGCCTCAACCAGATCCAGAGAAAAACTGGCACTGCCAACGCCCGACGCCGGTTCCACCGGGCGCTGCCAATCTGGTAATGGCGCGAGCGTCTGCGCACGTTCTCGCCAGAAACTCAGCGATTGATCGTCGATCGGCTGACTGCGCTGCCAGGTTGCAAAGTCCGAATAGCGCAATGCTTCTTGCGCTAACGGCTCTAATTCGCCACCGTTGGCGTAGGCTGCCTCCAGCTCTCGCAAGAAGATATCGAATGACCAACCATCAAAGGCGAACTGGGTTGGCACAAAACACAGGTAGTGTTCCTGTGCTTCGGAACTCAATAACCGTACCTGCGCGAGTGGGCCCGCTTGCAGATCGCAAGGCGTACTCGCCATCGCTGAGACGATCTCCAATACCGCTGCCTCATCGCCGGTGAAGGTCTGGCATTGCAATTCCGGTGCAGCGACAGCATTCGCCTGCCATTGACGATCGGTCTGTCGCGCTGCCATCGACAGCGCATCGTGGCGTGTAAACAATGCGCTTACACTCGCACTCAAGCGTGCGATATCCAGTTTACCTGTGATCCGAAAACACGACGGCAGATTAAATGCGATCGAATCATCCGCCAATGCAATCGGCATTTGCGCCAACGACAAATCGCGCGGCTCAGCATCATCCAGGCGCCGGGGTCGACTGACGGGTTGCGCGTCAGCTGCATCGCATTGTTGGGCAACCTCTGCCAGCGTATCGGTATAGAGAATTCTCGGATGCAGTCGAACACTCAAGCGCTCTTCGATCAGGTAGACCGCCTCAAGGCCCAACAACGAATGTCCGCCGATTTCAAAGAACTTATCTTCACGACCGACTGGACGCCCGGGCTTGATGAGTGACTCCCAGATACCCGCAATCACCTTCTCCGCAGCATTCTGTGGCGGCGTATGCGCACCAATCTTGCTCTGGACTGCAACCGGGCGCGGTAGAGACTTGCGATCCACCTTGCCGCTGGGACTAAGCGGCACTGACTCGATGTCGATGAAGTGCTGAGGAATCATGTAGTCCGGCAAACGTTGCCGCAAGAACTTGCGCAGACGATGTGTGGCCAGGTTTTGACCCGCCGCCATCTTGCAACACCCAACAATACGTTGATCAGCCGCACTTACCGACCAAACGTAAGCGGCCGCCTGTTCAATGCCGTTGAAGTCCTGTAATGCCGCTTCGATATCGCCCAGTTCGATACGAAAACCACGAACCTTGACTTGATCATCGAATCGACCCAGAAACTGCACATCATTGCCGTCAATAATGCGCGCCCTATCACCGGTTCTATACAGGCGACCAAACTGCGCAGTGTCAATAAAGCGCTCGCGCGTCAATTCCTCGCGCCCGAGGTAACCCAGCGCAAGGCCATCACCACCGATACACAACTCACCGGGTACGCCGCCAGGGACCGCATGTTGCGAATCATCGAGAATGACAAATTGCGTGTTATCAATGGGTTCACCGACGGTTATCGATTCGAATCCAGGCTCAATTTTCTTGCAACTGGACCAGATCGTCGTCTCGGTGGGGCCATACATATTCCAAAGCGCGCCGACGATCGGCACAAGCGTCCGCGCCAGATCAACCGGCATGGCCTCACCACCGCACAACACCCTCAAGCCCGCATTGCCGGGCCAACGATCAGCTAGCAACATGCGCCAGGTCGCCGGCGTCGCCTGCATGACGGTAATGTCCTCGGCATCGATGAGTGCTGCCAACAGACGCGCATCGGTCGCCTGCTGTTTGCTGGCAACAAACACACTGCCGCCGCAAAACAGCGGCAGCAGTAGTTCGAGATTGGAAATATCAAAAGAGGTAGTGGTCACTGCCAATAGACGATCGGTGTCGCCAAAACCGGGGCGCTTCGACATGGCGCTCAGAAAATTACGCAATGCCGCATGTGCGACCAGCACACCCTTCGGTTTGCCGGTCGAACCGGATGTATAAATAAGATAGGCCGACTGATCGGCAGACAATGTCGGCAGAGATTCGGCGGGCGTGGCATTAATGACATCAGCGAGCAACAGCACCGGCAATGCCTCCTGCGCCAGGGCCTGTGACTGGGCATCGTCGCTAATCATTAAACACGCATTGGCGTCGCTGAGCATGTAAGACAAACGCTCAGCAGGAAACGCAGGATCCAGCGGCAGCATCGTCGCCCCGGCACGCATGATGCCTAGCATCACCGCAACCAGGCTCTTGCTGCGCCGCATACAATGTGCAACGACGTCGCCGGGTTGTACACCTTGCGCGATTAGCGCACCTGCCACTGAATCGGCACATTGCGATAGTTGCGCGTAGCGCCAACTCCCCTCGGCATCACAAACAGCACGAGCGTCTGGTGTGGTCTCGACGCGTTGTTGCAATTCATCCAGCCAACTGGCGCCCGATTGATCGACACGCGGGCCGCTCAGGACGGCAGCCTCATGACCTGCGCCTGCCCAAAGGGCCGACATCTCAATCTCCGGTGTGTGGGCTGCAGTGAGCAGAACGCGCTTCAGTACGTCAATCCACTGCGCAATCGTCTGCGCATCGAACAGATCGGTGTTGTAGGTCACCTCGAGCAACAAGTCGTCAGCACGCGGCATGACATTCAGAAAAATCTCAAAATTCTCACCCACGCGTGGTAGCGATCGGATGCTCAATTCGTGGCCTTCAGCGCGTATGCCGGTGAGTGGCTGATCAATATTGAAAATGATTGGTACGATCGGTACGCGCGAGGGATCGGCGGCGTAACGCAGCTCACGCACCAGTGTGCCGAACGTAAAATTCGGATGCTCCTGCGCATCGAGAATTTGGGTCTTCGCGGTGCGCATTAACTCAACGAACGAGAGCTCGGGTGTCACCGCCACGCGAATAGGGAGCAACTGCACCGCATGACCTAGTAAGTTCTGCAACCCGCTTTCGTTTTGTCGAGCGACCGGCAAGCCGATCGCTAGATCATCGGCACCCGTGAGCTTGTGCATGAGTGCCGCAACACCGGCGAATACGGTTTGCACAATACTCGCCTTGGCCTGCTTTGCCAGTCCTTTGATCGACTCAAGCGTCTGCGAGTCAAAGACAAAATCATGACGCGTGGCAATGAAACTGCGATCAGCGGGTCGCGCACGGTTGGTCGGCAAATCCACTTCCGGCACACTCGCCTGATACAGCGATAACCAGTAGTCGATGTCGCTATTGCTGAGTTGCTCGGCGTCCTGGCGTTCGGCGAAATCTGCAAACGATTGCGGTGATGCGCTTAGCGTCTCTCCCGACAACAACGCCGTCAGCTCGGTAATGATGATGTAGAACGACCAACCATCGCAGATCACATGATGCGCACCGATGATCAACTCGGCTTCGTCCTCTGGCAGCTGCACCAGCGTCGCCTGAAACAAAGGTCCATCGAACAGGTTCATCGACGAGCAGGCGAATGTCTGCCAGAGCGAGTGCAGGTACGACTCGATATCATCGCTGGCCAATGCCCGTTGATCATCGACTCGCAATGTAAAGTCTGACTCGCTCGCTACGCACAACTCATCGCCAGTGCGTGTAAACGTCGCACGCAGCGAATCATGACGTCGTACGATATCTGCCAGCGCCGTTGACACGTTGTCAGGTGAGACGGCATAGGGAAACCGAATTGATATGCCTTCATTAAACGCCCGATTGGCGCTGTCACCCAACAACGCAGACGCGATGATCTCCCGTTGCGGCTCGGTGCTCGGCACTGTGCGTGCAATCTCTCCGCTGCGAAACGGATCGTAATCGACCGGCGAATCACTCATCTTTTTTGCATCCGTCGTCAGCCGATTTTTTTGTGACCGACCATTTTGTACTTGCCAGGTTTGCTGGGATCTTCGATGAACCAAGCCGGTCGGCCTTGTTCATCTTTACCCAGTCGCGCACCGGGAACTGGTGGCTCATCCTGTTGCGCTTTGTTCAACCGCTCCAGCGCCACCGCATCACCGGGCAATAAACCATGTCGAATCAGCTCCCCGACCGACTGTTTGAACGCAGCCACTATCGCAGCGATATCCGCCTCGGAGTGACTCGTCGTCAGAAAACACGGTCGATACTCCCAAGTATGAATGCCATGCAGGCGCATCAAATAAAATAGCAGACCACCTTGCGAGGCTTCTTCCGGTACCGAAATATAGAAATAGGATGCGAAACTGCGCACCGTGACAGGGCACGACAACGCTTCCAAAAACTCACTCAACTGGGCCACTAGCGCACTGGTTTTTTGTTCCAGGTCTTGTTGCAGGGCGCCGCCATGCTGCTTCAATTTCAAAAGCACGGCCTTGGCTGCAGCCAGTGCCACTGGGTGCCGGACAAATGTACCGGCGAAAAAGGTCACACCAACCTGTGGCACCGAGTCATCGCCGAACTGCCACTGCCCGCCGTCCAAGGCATCCATGAAACGGGATTTACCGCCGATGACGCCGATCGGATAGCCCCCGCCAATCACCTTGCCATAGCTCGCCAGATCGGCACGGATACCGAAATATTCCTGCGCCCCGCCCGGTGCAACCCGGAAGCCGGTAACGATCTCATCAAAAATCAATGCGCTACCGGATTGTTCAGTAATGCTGCGCAGAGATTTCAAAAACGCTGCCGGCTGAACGCCTGGGTTGCGACTCTGCACTGGCTCCACCATGACCGCCGCAAGCTCGTCGGCCATGCCGCGAATTCTCTCGAGGGAGGCATCATCCCCCCAAGGCAGAACCAGCATATTGGCGGTCATCTCGCGCGGAATACCCGGGGCTGCGGGCAAGCCAACGCCCTCCCGTCCTGGCCGCACTACAACCTCATCAAAAATACCGTGGTAAGCGCCTTCAAACACGACAACCTTCTGGCGACCGGTCACGGTGCGGGCCAATCGAATCGCACAACACACCGCTTCTGAGCCGGTGCTGGCAAAGGCGATGCGTTCGTTACCGGTGAGTTCGGCGCACAACTTAGCGACCTCACCGGCCAACGGTGACTGTGGTCCGGTTTCGATGCCCTGTTCGATTTGTGCCAGTACGGCCTCGGTAACGAAATCGGGTGAGTGACCAAACAGGATTGGGCCGAACCCATTGGTGATATCGATATAATCGCGACCATCAATATCGGTAATCGTCGAGCCCTTGGAGGCTTTGGTGACGATCGGGTAGACCATCTCCTTCCATTGTGGGTTGAAGCCAGACACCGTGCGCGGATCGGCCATGATCTGACGGTGTTCGGTGACATAGTCTTTTGAGGCTTGTGTTGCCGCCACATATTGCTCGATGGTCTGTGTCACAAAACTCTGTTGCGCTTTGGTCAGCGCCTTGCCTTCACTGGCCTTTTTGATCCGAGTGCCCGGGCCTTTCGATGGCTTCGCTGGCGCGGCTTTGTCCGGTTGTGACGGTGTAGCTGCAGGTGCTTGTGTCGCGGCGATCGACGGCGATGCAACCGGTGCGGTGTTCACGCTAGTGCCACCAGACATCAGCGCCAGTTGTTGCTGCATCAATTGCAGTTGCGCTTGAATCAACGACTGAATATCACCACTGAGCGGTGCGGCAGCACTTGCGTCGAGTGCCGGCAACGTCATCGCCGCTGGCGCCGCAATCGCTGCAACCGGTTGCTCAACACTCACCGTCGGTGCAGGTACTTGCGGCGCCAACATATCGGCCAGCGCATCAATCGAGGTGTAATCCTCCATCAACTGACGAAAGGTCACCTCGACATCAAACTCCTGCTGAATCGACAGCGAAGCCTGCGTCAGCAAAATCGAATCAAACCCCAGATCGGTAAACTCACTGGCAGGATCACTGTCTTCCAAACCGAATCCGGAAATGTCTTCCAGTACATTGATGATGCGCTCAATCAAGTGGGCGCGGTGTGCTTCACTACTCATAGTCTGTTCCACCACAGTGGTTGGTGAATTGAAAATATTATTCGCGGCGATATCCGGCGGCGATACCGCACTGGCTTGCCGATCAACCCAGTGGCGCTCGCGCTCGAATGCATAGCCCGGCAAGCTGATGTTTACGGGTTGAGGTATTGATGGTGATACGTTGTCGATGCCTGCCACACCGTTGACCCAGCCGAAGGCTGCAGCGAGTTCTGCAGCATTAACATCGTGATTGTCGAGTGCCGCTTCCGGCGTACTGGCATGCACCGCCAGTGCCGCACCGCTCATACCGGCTAACGTTGTCAACGCCTTGCCGGGGCCGACCTCGATCATTGCAAGCGCTTGCGCCTGCGCGGCCGAGTCAATCGCGGCAGCAAAGCGGACGGGTTGGCGCAACTGCCCCGCCCAGTAGCCTGTATCGGTCGCCTCGGCATCGGTTAGTCGCTGCCCGGTAACCGTTGAGATGATCGGGATTCGCGGCGCACGTAATTCAATGTCAGCAAGATACTCGCCAAATGCCTCGGCAGCCGGATCCATCATGGCTGAATGGAAGGCGTGCGAGGTTTGTACAGCACGATACTTAAGCCCATCGTCATTCAGCCGAGCACATAGATCCTCGATTGCCTCGCTCGGACCGGATAGGACACACGCACCAGGCGCATTCACCGCAGCCAGCGACAGATCATCATCGAGGTACTCCGCGGCCTGCACTTCGTCGGTGAATACCGCCAACATCGAACCTGCCGGTTGCGCCTGCATCAACGCACCCCGACGTGTGACGATCCCAAGACCCACCTCAAAATCAAATACATCGGCAATTGCCGCCGCAGCAAATTCACCAATGCTGTGACCGATCATCACCGAAGGTTGGAGGCCACGCGCCATCAAGGTGCGCGCCATTGCATATTCAAACAGGTACAACGCCGGCTGCGCGAATTCAGTGCGGGTGATGCGCGGTGGCACATCGGATGCCGCGTCACGCAAGACCGCTTCAAGATCCAGCTGTTCATACTCGCGCAGGTAGTCCAGGCCGCGCTGCCAATAACCACCGAATACCGTATCCGTTTTCGCCAGACCGGTACCCATACCCGGTCGCTGCGACCCCTGGCCGGTGAATAGGAAACCCGCTTCGCGCGTCGTTGATGCGTCACCACGAAGCACCATTGCAGCACCTTCTGGGCCAAGTCGATCGGGCTCGGCGACCCAAGCTGCGCGCTGGTCGAATGGCATGCGACCCTGCAACAACACCCGGCGCACACTATCCAATGGCGCGGTGACGTTGCGCGCCGACCAGGCCGTGAACGCAGCGAGACTAGCGTTCAATGCGTCCGCGGTCTTCGCGCTGACGCCCAACCAGTTCGGTGCCAACGAGCCGTTCACGGTAGCCTCGGATGGCTCGGGCGCTTGCTCGATAATCACGTGTGCATTGGTACCACCGACACCGAACGAGCTGATGCCCGCCCGACGGGGAGCCTCCTGCTGCGGCCAGGATTGCAACCTGGCATTGACGAAAAACGGGGACTGAGCCAATTCCAGACGTGGATTTTCGCGCTCGAAGAATAAGGTTGGCGGCAACACGCTGTGGTAGACGGACAACGCCGCTTTAATAAATCCGGCCGCGCCGGCTGCGTGAACCAGATGACCGATATTGGATTTGACCGAGCCGATCGCGCAATACGGTGATTGCGGTGCATCCGAAAATGCGCGCTTCAAGGCAGCCACCTCAATCGGGTCACCCATTGGCGTCGCGGTGCCATGCGTTTCAATTAATCCAATCGTCGCAGGGTCGACATTCGCATCCTGCAATGCACGCTGTACCGCACCGGCCTGACCCTCGACGCTGGGCGCGGTGAAGCTGACCTTGTCAGCACCGTCATTATTAATGCCGGTACCTTTGACGACGGCATAGATTCGATCACCGTCAATCAGAGCGTCTTCAACACGCTTTAACACGACATAGGCAGCGCCATCATTGAATGTTGTGCCGGTTGCATCCGCATCGAAAGAACGACAATGCCCATCACGCGAGAGCATGCTGCCCTCCTGATACAGATAACCCGCATTCAATGGGGTTGCGATAGACACCCCACCGGCGAGCGCGATATCACAGTCCTGCAGCCGCAGCGCTTTGCAGGCCTCAGCAATCGCGACCAACGAGGTCGAGCATGCCGTAGACAAAGTGACACTCGGACCGCGCAGGTTCAGTTTGTAGGCAATTCGAGTTGCAAGAAAATCGGCTTCATTCGCCAGTGCAGTGTTGAACTCGCCATAGCGAGATTCGATTTCGGTACCGCGCAACTGTGTATTGCGATAACGGTTCCAATTGCTACCCGCGTAAACACCGATCCGTCCATTGACATTCTCGGCCACGATCGCCGCATCCTCGAGCGCGTGCCAACAAACCTGCAGGCTGATCCGTTGTTGCGGATCCATGATACGCGCTTCCATCGGCGGGACACCAAAAAACGCCGCATCGAAGCAATCGGCGTCGCTGATAACACCTTTGGTCCGCACATAGTTCGGCGCATCACGCATCGCCGCCGGAATATCCGGATCAATGTCATCGGCGGCAAAGTGGGTCACACCCTCTTCACCATCGACGATCATGCGCCAAAACGCCTCGACCGAATCGGCGCCCGGGAACCGCCCCGCCATCCCGATGACCGCAATACCGTCGGTATCGTTTCTACTATGTACCGCAGCGGTTCGTCGAGTCGGATTATCGGCTAGCGCCGCAACCTGTTTGGCAATAGTTGGATATTCAAATACAAAGGTCGGCGTCAGCGGCGAAGCGACAGCACTTTGCAGTGCCTCTTGCAGTGCCATGGCATCCAATGACGTGCCGCCGGCGTCAAAAAAGTTTGTCTGTGCATCACTGGCATGGCCGAGCACCTGCATCCAGCAGTCGGCGATCAAATTCTCATCGGGCGCATCCGCTGTTGTGATCTGCTGTGCCTGTTCAGGCGCCAGGGGATTCGGCAACTGGGCGATGTCGGCCTTGCCGTTCGCGTTCGTCGGAAATCGTTCGACAAGTACGATGTAGTGCGGTACCAGGTAGCGTGGTAGACGTGCTTCCAGCTCGCGCTTTATTTCAGCCGGCACCTTCGTTTCATCACCGGCGATATAGGCGATCAGTCGCAACTGCTCGCGTGAATTGTGACGCGCGATGACGCGTGCATCGCGCACACCACCAAGTTGCTTGACCACCGCTTCAATATCGCCTGGCTCAATACGGTGGCCCTCAATTTTCACCTGATCATCAAAACGGCCAAGGAACGCCAACTGACCATCGTCACGCTCGCAAACCCGATCACCGGTGCGATAAGCGCGGACCGACGTACCATCGCCCTGCTTTACCTGAACAAATTTCTCATCGGTCAGCGCTGCATTGCCGACATAACCACTGGCAAGACCGCGCCCCAGCGCCAACAACTCACCGGCCTCACCTGGTGCCACCGGCTGTAAGTCTCTATTCACAATCATCACGCCGGTGCCATTGATTGGCGTACCAATAGGTAATGTCGTCAGCGACGCCTGTAGCACTCGCGGAACGCGATAACAGGTAGTGAAAGTCGTATTCTCGGTCGGCCCGTAACAGTTGATCAGATCCGTCTGCGGCAGGGCGTCCAATGCCTTGCGGATATGTGACATCGACGCTACTTCACCACCGGTCAACACGGCCTTGAGCGGCGCCAGTGCATCGACGTGCCGATCAACCAGTGCATTGAACAGGCTTGCAGTGAGCCACGCATGGCTGACCGATTGCGCTCCTATCACCTCACGCAACCCCGAGCCATTGATCGGTCGATCAGCGGGATACAACACGCAGGTACCGCCGTGCAACAAGGCGCCCCAAAGCTCGAGTGTCGAGGCATCAAAACTGAATGGAGAAAACACAAGCCAACGCATCGACTCGTCATAGGCTAGATAATCTGCATCGATGACCAACCGAATGATCGCATCATGCGGCACCGCGACGCCTTTTGGTTCGCCGGTCGAGCCCGATGTAAACATGACATACGCATCGGTGTTGGCCGGCACATCAATATTCGGCGGCTCGAAGGCGGTCTCGCCAGCATTGGGGAACGCATGCGGCACGACCGAACCGGGCAGAGTCGCGGCAGTCAATTCGCTTGCGCCCCCCACAACTTGGCGGACCTTGGCCAGCGCAACCATTGCCTCAATTCGCTCTTCAGGGTAGGCAGGATCGATCGGAACGTAACGCGCGCCGAGCGACATGATCGCAATGATTGCCGCAATCGTATCGGGTTGACGGATACAGATCAGACCAACGCTGTCGCCCGCACCGACACCAAGTGAGACGCACCACCCGGACAACTGACGTACCCGAAGGCCCAGATCGGCATAAGACATATCCGCCCAGCCATCTGCCGAGCGCCATCGAATCGCCGTTTTTTCGGGGCACTTTACTACCGCGTCGAAAAAATACTCATGGACGGCGTGCATGCCAAAATCCCTTTCTTTGTCGTTATTAATATGTAAAGAGTAACGAGCCTGCGTCAAATGTCGCCGATGCCAGTCACACTGCGACCATCCGACCCATTCTCTCAGTCTGGCGAGGCCAGTTTATCAGCCTGACAAATTGCCGCTAAGACCTGAGTATCGTTCAAGGACTGTCGCAGTAGGCCGCTATCGCCCCTAGACAGGTCCTTTTCGACATGAGGTCACGCATGCGACGCTTCAAATTGAGCTTTGGCGCACAAGCTCTATTAATCCTTTTATTACCGCTGGTTACCTTGTTTTGGTTCACCCTTAGAGGGGTCACGACGGCACATCAATCCGTCATGGAGGCTGATAGACAAAATCTCTACGCCGCAATCGCTGGCCTGGCAGGAACCGTTGTCCACGAGACGCAAAAAGAGCGTGGCTTGAGTGCCGCCGTCCTCGGCGGCAACGGCGCTGAATTCGAGCGGGCGCTACCGCCTCAACGCGAGACACGGGATCGCGCGCTGCAGGAACTCAAACAGGTTGCGGCAGAAATCTCCCAGGATCAGCTCGACGCGAGTGTTCAGGCCACACTAAACAAGGCATTAGGCTATACCGAGGCCATTCGCGGTATGCGCGCTAGCGTCGACAATCGCAGCGTGACACGCGAGCAGGCCATCGAGTTTTACAGAGACGTCGTCGACACCTACCTGCAACTCGCCGCCAGCATGCCGAGATTGAGTAGCAACAAGGACATCGTGCGCCTCGGCGAGGTATACGCGGCGCTGCTAAACCTCAAGGAAATGTCCGGACTGAAGCGCAATGTGCTCAGCGAGGTATTCGCCAACGATGGCTTTACGCGTGCAAGCCGCAATGAGCTGGCCAGTTTGATGAGCCGCTACGCGGTTTACCGTGAACAAATGCAACAACGTGCATCGGAGCAAACCAGACGCTGGATAGAGTCTCGCTATGCGCAGCCGGCGGTCGAGGCGGCAGCAACATTACGTAATACGGCGCTGGCCGCCAACGTCGGTGAGCCGATCGGCGTTGCCGCAATTGACTGGTTCAATGCCCAATCCGGCAAGATTGACGTACTCAAGAGCATGGAAGATGCGTTATTGGTTGAGCTGCGTAATGCCGCTGTAGCGCAGCGCGAGTCATCGACGAGCTCGCGCACGACGGCGCTGTTGATTGGGCTGGCGACGATGTCAATTATCGGTTTTGCCATTTTCTGGAACATCATGAAGTTCCGCAGCCTGCAGAATGCCTTGGGTAATGACACGACGTTCCTGAACGACGCGCTAATGGAGCTGGGCCATGGTCATCTCGACTTTGATTTGAGCACCAGCGAACCCGCAACTGGCGTCATGGCAGGGTTGCAGAAGATGCAGTCTCTAATGCAGGAACAAGCAGAAAAAGACCGTCAGAGAAAACAAGAAAACCAGCGTATTCGACTGGTGATTGACGGTCTCGACAAACCGACCGTGATTACCGATGAATCGCTGGCTGTGGTCTATGCCAATCCGGCAGCAGGACAAATGGCGCGCCAGAGCAATTTACAACACCCGAAAAACGGTGCGATTACACAACCTGGTGATCTGTCGGGTCTCGCGCTCGAGTCTATGCCTGGCCGCTCGCCACAGGACAATGGGCAATCGCCTGACTCTAGCGTTGAAGAGACTTTTGATGCCGAAATCAATGGGCGTCACTTCCAGATATCAACCCAACCGGTGCGCGACCAGTCGGGCAAGGATCTGGGGGTTATCGCGACCTGGACAGATCGCAGCGATGAGATCGCCATCGAGGCGGAAGTCGCCAGTGTCGTTAACGCCGCCCGTCAAGGCAATCTTGGCAAACGGATTTCAGCAGACAATCTGAAAGGGTTCTTTGCCATTTTGTCGCAGAACGTTAATGAGCTCTTGAATGTGTCGGAAGAGGTCGTCAGCGATACGCTGCGAGTGTTCAGTGCCATTGCAGCAGGCAATTTACGTGAGACCATCGACAAGGACTATGACGGCTGTTTCGGCGAGCTCAAGCGTGACGCCAACCAGACCGTTGCGCGACTGACGAGCATCATTGGCAACATCCAGGAAGCGGCGTCAACCGTCAACGTCGGCGCGCAGGAAATAGCGGCTGGCAATAATGATCTGTGCGAGCGCACAGAAGAACAGGCTGCCGACATCGAAACCAGCGCTCGCAATATGCAGGAGCTGACCAAAATGGTCCGCGACAATGCGGAGAGTGCCGCACAAGTCGACAAAATCGCTCACGATGCGCGCAACAAGGCGAGCAATGGCGGCAAGGTCATCACCGAAACGGTGTCTGCAATGCAGGCGATCAGCGAGGCCAGCCGCAAGATTGCCGACATCATCGGCGTCATCGATGAAATTGCATTCCAAACTAATTTGCTGGCACTGAATGCGTCGGTCGAAGCCGCGCGTGCCGGCGAGCAGGGTCGAGGCTTTGCAGTGGTCGCGAGCGAGGTCCGCAATTTGGCTGGCCGCAGCGCGAGCGCGGCCAAGGAAATCAAGGATCTGATCGAGGACAGCAGCACTAAGGTCGAAGAAGGTGCAAGGCTCGTCGATGCGTCAGGCCAAACCCTGCGCGATATCGTCAACGAAGTTGAAGCCCTCTCCGAGAAAATCAGTGTCATCGCCAACTCCAATCAGCGTCAGTCGGAGGGCATCGAACAGGTGCAATCAACCATCATGAGAATTGAGACAACAACTCAACAAAATGCAGCAATGGTTGAACAAGCTTCAGCCGCCAGCGCATCATTGGGTGAACAGGCTCGCAATCTCAATGATCTGGCTGATTTTTTCGCTGTTGAAGACGATGAAGAAAAGCACGTCCCTGTAGCGTTGGAGACCGTTGCCTGACGTTCTGTCAAACTCCTGACAGCGCTGTCAATAATTTGATTGATCGGCTACACTAGCGCGCCTGCGAAGCCACCATCCATGGCAGCCGCACGGGGACAACGCTGCGGCCGCTCATACAAAAATGGGGCGCTTCAACCGGGGGGGGGGGACGACGCATGGCAAACAGCATGCAGACACAACCGTCGACGATTGACGCCGTCGAAGGATTTTTTTGCGATATCGACAATGAGCGCTTTTATGCGATCAAAAACGTCGATGCTATGCCGCCCTTTTTTATCAGTGTCGTATCACACGGCGATCATTGGTTGTTCGCCTCGTCTAACGGTGCGCTGACTGCCGGTCGGATATCACCAGACACATCATTATTCCCCTACGTGACTGTCGACAAGATCCACGACAGCGTCGGCCATACCGGTGTGCGTACGTTACTGCAGATTGAAGACGGCGGAGACGTGGTTCTGTGGGAGCCGTTCAAAGCAGACTTTGCGGCTCGCTGCGGCGTAACACGCTCAATCTACAAACACGTACTCGGCAACCAGTTGCGGTTTGAAGAAACACACGATGCACTGCAACTGCGCTTTCATTACACCTGGCAGTTTTCCACGGAGTTCGGCTTCGTGCGTCGTTGCGGCATCGACAATCTGGGCAACAAGAATCGCAAGATTCGCATGCTCGATGGACTCCTCAATGTGCTGCCAGCAGGCACGCCAAAATTTGCCCAAACCAATACCAGCAATCTCGTCGATGCGTATAAGTGGAGCGAACTGGACGAAGACACCAGTCTGGCCAGCTTCACTCTGTACTCGGGCATCACTGACCGTGCCGAGCCGTGTGAGTCACTGCGCGCCAACATTGTCTACACGCTAGGTCTGATACCGGATGCCGTGACGCTTAGCGACACAGCAATCGATACATTCCAACGTGGTGAATCAGTGCACGGTGCTCGCATTTCACGCGGTGTTCGCGGCAACTATCTGATTCAAAAAAATACCACTGTCAAAGCAGGGAAGAGCTTGCGCTGGACAATGGTCGCCGATATTGAGAAAGACCAGAGCCAAGTGGTCGCGTATCTGCAACGCCTGCGGGATCTGGACGCACTCCAGAGTGAGGTTGCCCAGTCATTAGCAACGGGCAGCGATGAGCTGGCACGCACGCTGGCAGCGGCTGACGGTTTTCAATGTACCAACGAAGAAGCCGTCTCCGTACACCATTATGCGAATACGCTTTTTAACGTGCTGCGCGGCGGCATTTTCGACGATCACTATACCGTCACCAGTCGTGACTTTGCCCGCACCGTCGGCTTATTCGATAACGCGCTGCAGGCGCGGCTGAAAAACTGGTTTGGCGAGCTGCCCGAAGTCTTGTCACTGCCTGACTTACGCGCCGAGGTCGTCGCGTTGGACGAACCTCAGCTGCTGCGACTGTGTCAGGAGTACCTTCCGATTCGTTTTGGTCGTCGGCACGGTGATCCAAGTCGTCCGTGGAATCAGTTTGCGATCGAACTCAATGACGAGGCCGGGCATCGAATCCTGTCGTATCAGGGCAACTGGCGTGACATTTTCCAAAACTGGGAAGCGTTAGCGCTCAGCTACCCGCTGTTTATTGACAATATCATCGCGAAGTTTGTTAACGCATCCACACTGGATGGGTACAACCCGTATCGCATCACCGACGAGGGTATCGACTGGGAGGTCGAAGACCCTGAAGATCCTTGGAGCTACATCGGTTACTGGGGTGATCACCAGATCATCTATCTGCTGAAACTGCTCGAATGGTCACAACGATTCCAGCCCGAGCGACTCACCTCGATGCTGATGGAACCGTTGTATTGCTATGCCAATGTGCCCTATCGCATTAAGAGTTTCGATGCGCTGGTAGAAGATCCTAAAAACACGGTCGAGTATGACGATGCCGCCGCTGAATTGATCGAAACGCGGGTTGCAGCACGAGGGGCCGATGGCAAGCTCGTATACGACGATGACGACACTATTTACCTGGTCACATTGCTTGAAAAGTTACTGGTACCGCTGCTATCGAAATTGGGTAATCTCGTCGTCGATGCCGGTATCTGGCTAAATACGCAACGTCCGGAATGGAATGACGCCAACAACGCACTAGTGGGTCAAGGTGCATCGATGGTAACGCTGTATTACATGCAGCGCTATGTGACGTTTTTGAAGAACACCCTGCAATCATTGCCATCACAGGTTGAGCTGTCACATGACGTGGCGTTGTGGCTGGATGACACGGTCAATGCCATGACCCATATTGCCGCGACACTGGGTGATGGGATGTTGGACGATACTGCGCGTTACGACGCTCAGGCCCGACTGGGTATCGCGGCGAGTGCCTATCGCGAGCGTGTTTTTGCCCAGCCGACGCTATCGCATAAGTCATCACGCCCCGTCTCGAAATTGACTCAATTGCTCGATGATACTGCGGCAGTGATTCAACACAGTATCGGCGTCAATCGACGCGCTGATGGTCTCTATCACGCTTACAATACGCTGGCGTTTGGCGGCAATGACGACCCAACACTGACACGGCATGAGTTGTACCCGATGCTCGAAGGTCAGGTTGCTGCCTTGAGCTCAGGTGTCCTGCCACCGGCAGAATCCCGCGATATTCTGCGGGCATTGTTCGCTAGTAATTTGTATCGCGACGATCAACAGTCATTCATGTTGTATCCGGATCGTTCTTTGCCCAACTATCTGGATCGCAACCGCCTGCATGCATCAGAGATTCGTAAACTAGGCTTGGTGAAAAGAATGCAGTCGGCGAACGATACGCGGCTGTTCACGCAAGACCCGGACGGCACGTTGCGCTTTAACGCTGACCTTGCGAATGCAGCAGATCTGCAGACGCGACTCGAGACACTAACCAGCGACTATCCTGGTGTAGCGCATGCGGCTCGCGAACCATTGATGCAGGCGTTTGAATCCGTATTCAACCACCAGGCGTTCACGGGTCGCTCCGGCACGATGTTTGGTTTTGAGGGCTTAGGCTGTATCTATTGGCACATGGTATCCAAGCTGTTGGTGGCGGTGCAGGAAGCCTACCGAAGCGCCTGCGAACAAGGTGCCACGATGTCACTACGTGCAGAACTGGCATCGCAGTACTATGCAGTTCGCGATGGCTTGAGCTTCAACAAGACGCCGCAACAATACGGCGCATTTCCGATGGATCCTTACTCTCATACGCCCGGCCATAGTGGCGCACAACAACCGGGCATGACCGGTCAGGTCAAAGAGGAAATACTCACACGACTCGGTGAGTTGGGTGTACACATCGACAGCGGTTGTATCGTCATCGAACCCTCTTTGCTGCGCCAACAAGAATTTTTGCAACAACCGTCACGATTCCGCTATCTGGATGTACAACAACAATGGCAAGACGTGGATCTGCAGCCGGGCATGCTCGCCTTTACCTGGTGTCAGGTGCCGTTCATCTACACTCGCGACCTTGATGCGAGAGAGTCGAGCATTACTGCCCAATTCGACGATGGCAGCTCGCAACAGGCCGTCGGTTTGGCGTTGTCGCGGAATGCGAGCCACGAATTATTCAGCCGCAGCGGACGCATTCGCTGCATCCATGTCGTGTTGACCTCAAAGGATCTGATGAGCGAGAGAGGCGCCACAGAATGAGCAAGAATCTCTACCAACAACGTCGCCGCTCACTCAGCGGTATCCAGAGCGCCAACCTGGATGATGCGCAGCTGCGCGCGTTGATTGGCGAACTGCTGGACGCAGGCATCCACGGATTGTCGTTCAGTCCTTACGTCGAAGGTCAGGGGCCGGGTACGCAACTGACAACCGATCAGATCAAGCAGCGGCTGGCGATTATTGCGCCGCATGTTCGCTGGGTGCGCACGTTCGCTTGCACGGATGGACATGAACTGATTCCGGCTATCGCCAAGGAACGTGGCATCAAGACCATGGTTGGCGTTTGGATCGATGACGATACCGAGCGAAATGAAATCGAGTTGGCAACGGCGATAGACATTGCCAAAGCCGGTCATGCCGATATTGTCGCCGTGGGCAATGAGGTGATGTTGCGGGGCGAGCTGAGTGAAGACAGGTTGATTAGCTACATCAACCGGGTTCGTGAGGCGGTCCCTGACGTGCCGGTTGGCTACGTCGATGCGTATTTCAAGTTTGTTGACCATCCTGCAGTCACTGAGGCCTGCGATGTCATTCTGGCTAACTGCTACCCGTTCTGGGAAGGCTACCCGGCAGAGCATGTACTGGCGTATATGAAGGACATGTATTGGCGTGCCCGAAACGCTGCGAACGGCAAGCCGGTGATCATCAGCGAGACCGGCTGGCCCGATAAGGGCACACCGACTGAGGCGGCGCAACCGTCGCGGCGCAACGCCATGACCTATTTCATCAATGCCTACCAGTGGGCGGAACAGGACAATATCGATATCATCTACTTCTCCGCCTTTGACGAGGCCTGGAAGATACAAGATGAAGGGGACGTTGGGGCCTACTGGGGACTGTGGGACGCAGACGGTAATCCCAAGTACACCTGATCCGAGTTAGCAGCCGACAGAGCGATGCGACAAAGCCAGCCTGGACAAAAAGTTACGATCTTTGACGTTGCCGAACGTGCGCAGGTGTCGATCAAAACAGTCTCGCGAGTCGTCAATCGTGAACCGAACGTCCGCGACAGTACGCGCGAGAAGGTCGAAAAAGCGATTCGCTCACTGCGATACCAGCCAGACCAGTCAGCGCGCAATCTGGCCTCTCAGCACTCACATCTGATTGGCCTCGTCTACGATGACCCCGAGCGCTACGCCCTGCCGAGCGCCGGCTTCATCATTCGCATGCAGCAAGGCGCGTTGCGCGCCTGTCGGGCCGGCCTGCATGAGCTGTTGATTCACCCTTGTGACTTCTCCAAACGTAATATCGGCAGCGAGCTGCGCAGCCTAATCCGGGCGACCCGTCTGTCAGGGATTGTGTTGGCACCGCCGCTATCGAATATGCCGCGCGTGGTACGTGCCATTCACTCGACCAATACGCCACTGGTAAGACTCTCTCCTGGACGTCGGCTGGCCCAGGAGTGGTATGTCGAAACTAACGACCGTGAAGTCTCTGCGCAGATGATTGATCATCTGGTTGAACTCGGACATCGCGACATTGCGTTCATTAAGGGCAATGAGACCCATAAGGCGGTTGGCAACCGCTATCTCGGTTATCTCGACGGTCTGGCGAGGTACGACATCAAGGTGAAAAATAGCTGGATACGTCAGGGCGATAACGCGTTCAACAGTGGCGAACAGGCGGCAAAGGAACTGCTGGCGCTATCGAAACGTCCCAGCGCGATTTTCGCGGCGAACGACGATATGGCCGCCGGCGCGATGCGCTACGTGTTGCGCCAAGGGCTGCGCGTGCCACAAGACATTTCAGTGGCCGGGTTTGATGACGTTACCTTGTCACGTCAGCTCGATCCAAGGCTCACCACTATTCGCCAACCGGTCGCACGTATGACTGAACACGCCGTTTCGTTGCTCGCCCAAAGCACGACTACCGAACCCCAGGGTCATTGCGTAGCGGCGTCTTTAGCCATTCGTGAATCGACCGGACCAGCACTACATTCACGATAGTCCTGAACCAGGATAGCCAAATTCTGCGACAGCAGACACGTTAGAGTGAAGCGCGTCTGTTAGTGTAAGCTGAGCGAGGCGGGGGCTGTTCGCATCACTGCAGGAGATCTCTTATGGTGTCCACTTTGGGTATTGTTGTCATCGCTCTGATTTGTTTAGCCATTGGCCTCGGGCTCGGCTATTGGTTCGCTCAAATGGACAAGGGTATCGAGACCAGTAAGGTACGCCGGGCTGAAGCGCAGCTGGATGAATACCGCAATAATATGACGGCTCACTTTGAAGTATCCGCGCAGCATTTCCAGTCCATCGGACGTCAATACCGCGAGCTCTACGATCACATGGCAACCAGCGCAGAATCGCTCTTGGGCGAAGTCGCGCAGAATGACGCGAACCCGTTCCCACGCATTGAACAGACCGCGGCGACGGCAGTGGCGGTTGAAGACGCTGTCGGTGAGATCGACGGCAATGAGGCCATCGAGGATGGCGACGAGGTTGATCCAGACCAGACTCAAGTATTGAGTACGGCAGATCTACCGTTCGAGCAAGAGGCGGATGTCGAGGCAGAGGTCACCGACGATTCGATCGAGGACATGGTCGATACGGACGCGACGCAGGTGCTGCCCGCAGCCGATATACGCGCCGCCCTGAGCGGCGAAACCGAGCCGGTCGATGACGAGGCGAGCGAGGACAGCGACCTCGATGCGACGATGGAAATGCCGCTACCCGACGACTGGGACCCTTCAGACCCCGATCGCGGCCGCGCTGCCTGATAGCGCCGCCGTCAGAAAGGCTCGACTGGACGCGATGGGGTCGTTTGCCTGTGTTAACGCTGTCGACTCCAGCACCGCTGCGGTAAATCCGTTGGTATGCCAATGACCTGACGGCAGTGTTGGCAAAGCGTCAGAGCTGGGGTAGGGCCAGGGCGAGACATACCAATACGGATACGCATAATGCTGATCGCCCGGCGACAAACCGCAACCAACTGATACCGCCTGCTCGTCATCTGGATCGGAATACTCAATCAACGCGGCGATATCAAAATGGTGAGGCCAACATCGCACGATCGCATCACCTATCGGTTTCACGATTGCCGCGATATGCGTATCAGCGAGCTCGAACCAAGCGCTTAGCGCAGCCAGCGCACGCTTGTGACGTGAGGTATCAAACCGCCCACCGATCGCCAGAGCATGCCCAGGCAGTTGATAGGCAATGGCCATGATGACCTCGTCATCAGCACCCGTCTGAGTCGCTAACCAGGCCGCAGCCTGCGCCAGACTGCAATCATCCAGTGCATATTCGGTTGTGGCTGCAGCACCCAACACCAGTAGCGTCAGATCATAAATGCGAAGACCAACGCGGATACCGTCGGGACTGGCCTGACCTAGCAGAGCTGCATGTTCACCGGACCACGTTAGGCTGGTGTGACTGTCATCATCCAGCGCTTGCAGTTGATCGCGGCCAAATCCTGCGATCAGCTGGACCGCAAAATGTGCTTGCAGGCGCGCGCCCACCATCGCCTCTACCGCCACCTCTCCCGTCGGTGACCAAAGCGTTGTCGACATATCCTCTCCCTTAATGTCTCTGGCTTTTACCAGCCATTCGTTGCATCAGTTAACATGCTGCGCATGAGAATACTAGAACTTCTACCCACGCTGCTGTTGTCGTTCGCAGAACTCGTGATCGTTGCAGGGGCCGTCTGGCTTGTTCACCGCGATCTACAACGACGCTACAAGGATCGCCCTGATCAGCAATTTCGCAGCCAGATGATTCTGGTCGGTGTTGCGCTGTTTGCCGTTCTGCTAATCATCTTGATCCTGCCAATCAGTGGTCAGACCCGCGGCTCGCTATTGAGTCTGTTTGGTGTTGTCGTCAGTGCCACCATCGCACTGTCGTCAACGAATTTAGTCGGCAACATCATGGCTGGCATCATGTTGCGCACCGTAGGCAGTTTCAAACTCGGCGACTACATCAAGGTCGGTGATTATTTCGGGCGTGTGTCTGAAATGGATCTGCTGCATACCGAAATTCAAACTGAAGATCGTGATCTGACGACGCTGCCGAACAGCTATCTGGCTAGTAATCTCATTCAGGTAATGCGCGCATCCGGCACAATCATCGCCGTCGAGGTCTCGCTGGGCTATGACGTGTCGCGCCACGAGATAGAACCACTGCTGCTCGAGGCCGCAGCGCACTGTCGTCTGGAGCGTCCGTTTGTGCAAATCCGTGCGCTGGGGGATTACTCAATCACCTACGCTGTCGCGGGACTGCTCACCGATCTCAAGAAACTGCTGGGTACGCGTCGGGCATTGCGGGCGGCCACGATCGACGTGCTGCATGACGCTGGCATCGAGATCGCCTCGCCGATGCTGATCAGTACCCGCGAATTCAAAACGACGCATCAGTTTCTGACATCCAGCCCTGAGCAGATTGAAACGCGTCAGGGACACGGCCCGGACACATTGGTATTTGACAAGGCGATGCAGGCAGAAAGTCTGGATAAATTGCGCGAGCGGCGTACCAAACTAAAGCAGGACATCAGCAATACCGGTGGCGAGCGCGATGGCGATGGCGACCTCGAACGCATGAATCGTCAGCTAGAACGGCTGGATCAGATTATCGCCAAGCGCGAGGCGGACATCGCAAAATCCGACTAGAGCTAGAAATCGACGGCGTGGCCAATCTCACCCAACATGTCGAAATAGACAACGAAATCTGGCTACACATCTCGCGAACCGATCAGTACAGCGCAAGAACGAACCCAATCTGTTTTATGTGCTGACGTTCTTCTATTTTCGAGTCTTTGGAACCTCTGATGCAATATCTGACTCCAATCAACAGGCAACCTCATTACAGGACAACCATGGCACTTCGCAGCACTGTACTCATTCACACGATTCTGCTAACAGCAGCGCCAGCGCTGCACGCAGGGCCCGACAGCGGCCAGACGGCATCCAATGCGCGCTCGGTTTTGGCTGACGGCACGACCACCTCATTGACCGACGCCGATCGCAACATCGCCGACATTGGCAGGGAAGTACTGGCCGATATTCTGGATGTCCCGATGTCCAGCATCGACATTGACAGCGTGCGCGCCGTCAACTGGCCAGACACCAGCATTGGTTGCCCTCAGCCAGATCGTGCGTATGCCCAGGTCATCGTGCCCGGTCACAAAATCACGCTGCGTGTTGCCGATGCCCTCTACGTTTTGAATGAGGCCAATGGGCAGGCAGGGCTGTGTCGCAACCGTAAGGGTGCACAACCGGCAACAGCGGTGGCGGAGGATTTTGGCTGGACCCGTCTGGCTGCGTTGGCGCGATCCGATCTCGCCGAACGCCTGAGTATTGATGAGACGCACGTACTCGTGCGCAACGCCGGAATTAAGCGTTGGCCCTCATCCGCTTTGGGCTGCGATGAAATAGCTGGCGATGAGGTGGACACGAACCCTGTCGACGGCTACGTGTTGACGCTGCGCCATGGCAGCCGTGATTACACCTATCACACCAGCAAGACTGAGGTCTTGGCCTGCCCACCAATCACGCTCGATTAACATGAAAAAAGCCGCCCCACATCGCTGTGGCGCGGCTTTTGAAACAGCACGCCGGTGTCAACGACACCGGCGTGTTGCGTTGCGACTTACGGACAGAGGCCCAGGTCGCAAATTGATGCACCTTCATCATTTTCGATGTCGATGATCGTCAGGTTTTGAATGCCATTGGCATCGCTATGCGAGATCGCACCGATCTGCTTGTTGAAGATGCCGGTCGGCAATCCACTCCAATTGATCGTGATCGGCGCGGTTTCGCCACCAACCGCCTGT
>JBCCZN010000003.1:0-36630 GCA_039187375.1 Pseudomonadota bacterium | reverse complement strand
CTGGCGCTCGCCGGCATCGGTGCCATCACGGTCAACGACTTCGACCGCATCGATGCGAGCAACCTGGCGCGCCAGAGTTTGTATCGAAGCAGCGATATCGGCCAACCAAAAACGCTGGTCGCGCAACGCGCGTTGCGCCAATTGCGCCCGGCACTGCCCATCACCGCGATCGACGCGCGACTGACCGACTCGCAGCTCAAGGAAGTTGCGACTCGCGCCGCCGTCATTCTTGACTGCACCGACAACTTCATCAGTCGGTTTGCGATCAACCAGGCAGCGGTCGCTGCGGGTACGCCATTGGTATCGGGCAGCGCCATTCGCTGGGAAGGTCAGGTAGCGGTATTCGGCCCCGACTACGCATCTGGCCCTTGTTACGAATGCCTGTATTCAATCGATGATGAGTCGTTGGAAGATTGTGCTGGTGCCGGCGTGCTGGCATCCGTCCCGGCCATCATTGGGCACATGATGGCGACCGAGGCCATCAAGTGCATTACCGGCGCCGGCAGTGCCAGCGCGTTGTCGTTGTACGATGCGCATGACGGGCGGTGGCAGCAGGTGCAGATCGCCCAACGCAGTGACTGCTCGATGTGCGGCCCAACTGTAAAGGAACACAACCTATGACCGACACCATTACGCTGTACGCTCACAAGCATGCATCACGCGCTGAGCGTTGCCTGTGGGCACTCGACGAGCTAGCGCTCACATACACTTTGCGCCGGTTGGATGTCAGCGCAGGCGAAACCATGCATCCCGAGTTCCGCAAGATCAGTCCGGACGGTAAATTGCCAGCATTAACGCATGGCGAACGGCCGATGACCGAGTCAATGCCCATCTGCGAGTATCTGGCACGTCTGAATCCGGATGCCGGACTACTGCCCGTCAGTATTGATGAGCAATATCACTACGGCCGGTTGATGCACTATTTGTTAACCGAGGTCGAGATGTATCTCTGGGTCAAGGCTCAGGCGGGTTTTCTGAAACAGCTCTACCCGTGGCCGGATGGCACCAGCGCGTTTGCGCGAGGCATGGCAGAGAAGCACATTAATGGCATTGAGTCGTTAATGGGGCCTGACGGCTTCGCCAGCTGCGGCCGGTTCACCATCGCCGATATTCTTTTGACCCAGCTTCTAGGTTGGGCCGATGCATCCCGAGTCGCCGTGCCAGATACCCTGATCGACTATCGCATGCGCATGTTGGGCCGGAAACAGTGCCCTCAGATCATGCAACCAAGCAGCGCGTAACGCGGATCAGGCTGCATCTTGCTGCTGCGAATCGCCAGGTGCATACCCGAGGTTCGGCGCCAACCAGCGTTCCGCTTCTTGCACTGACCAGCCTTTTCGCTCGGCGTAATCGGCTACCTGATCGCGGTCGATCGGGCCGACCGCGAAATAGCGTGACTCTGCGTTCGAAAAATACCAACCACTGACCGCTGCGGCCGGCGTCATTGCAAAGTGCTCCGTCAATTCGACGCCGGTCGACTGGCTGGCATCGAGCAATTCAAACAAGGTGCCCTTCTCGGTGTGATCGGGACAGGCCGGATAACCCGGTGCCGGCCGAATGCCCCGATAGCGCTCCGCAATTAGGGCCACGTTGTCGAGCGTTTCATCTGGCGCATAGGCCCACCATTCACGCCGCACACGTTGGTGTAGATATTCTGCACCTGCCTCGGCAAAGCGATCTGCCAGCGCTTTAAGCAAAATCGATGAATAATCGTCATTGACGTATTCGAACGCCTGAGCACGCGCCTCGGCGCCGTGACCGGCCGTGACGACAAACGCACCGACGTAGTCCTCAACCGATTCGCCGACCGGTGCGACGAAGTCCGCCAAACACTCTTGTGGCAGATCTTGTCGACGCGGTTTTTGCTGGCGCAAACAATGCAAACGCACCGCCTCACGGCTTCGGGTGTGATCCGAATAAATCGCGATGTCATCGCCCACCGATGCTGCAGGGAAAAAGCCGACACTGGCACGCACTTCCAGCCAGTCATCGGCAATCATCGTGCGCAGCATCTCCTGCGCGTCATCAAACAACGAGGACGCGGCCTCGCCGACAACCGCGTCGGTCAGGATATCGGGAAACTTGCCATGGAATTCCCAGGCATTAAAGAACGGCATCCAGTCGATGAATGGCTCAAGGTCCGCCAGCTTCAGGTCTTCAATTACCTTGGCGCCGGTGAACGTTGGTACCGGCGGGGTGAGTTGTGACCAATTGAGCTTGCGTGAACGGGCCCGAGCTTGCGCCAAACTCAATGAAGGCCCACGTTTTTTTCGACCTGCATGGCTCGCACGCCGACGTTCGCAGTCCGTCTTGATGCGCTGCACATAGTCTGCGCTGCCCTCGCCTACCAATTGCTGTGCAACACCCACCGCGCGCGAGGCATCCTTCACGTAGACCACCGCACCCGAATAATTGGGGTCGATTTTGACTGAGGTATGTGCCGGCGATGTCGTCGCACCGCCGATCAACAACGGTTGCGCATAGTCGAGTCGTTGCATCTCACTGGCAACGTGCACCATCTCATCGAGCGAGGGCGTGATCAGACCGGATAACCCAATAATATCGGCTTGCTCGCGCGTCGCTGCGTCGAGGATATCCTGACAGGCGACCATCACACCGAGATCGACGACCTCAAAGTTATTGCAGGCAAGCACCACACCAACGATGTTCTTACCGATGTCATGGACGTCACCTTTGACTGTCGCCAGCACAATCTTGCCATTGCTTTGGCGCTCGCCGTCATTCTCAGCCTCGATAAAGGGCACCAGGTGCGCGACCGCTTTTTTCATGACGCGGGCCGACTTCACCACCTGTGGGAGGAACATCTTGCCCTCACCAAACAGATCACCGACGACATTCATGCCGTCCATCAATGCACCTTCGATGACGTCCAGTGGGCGCGACGCCGCCACGCGTGCCGCCTCGGTGTCTTCGACAATAAACTGATCATTGCCTTTGACCAGCGCATGCCTCAGTCGCTCAGCGACCTCCCACTGGCGCCACTCATTGTCACCGGCCGCGCTGCGTTTGCCGCCGCTGCCGCGATACTCCTCGGCGACAGCCAGCAATGCTTCGGTCGCGTTGTCATGACGGTTGAGTACGACATCCTCAACCGCATCGCGCAGTGTTGCCGGCAAGTCTTCATAGATCGCCAGCTGTCCAGCGTTGACGATGCCCATATTCATACCCGCCCGGATCGCGTGATACAGGAAGACCGAGTGAATCGCCTCACGGACCGTATTGTTGCCACGGAATGAAAACGACACATTAGATACACCACCGCTAACCAGCGCATGCGGCAGTGACTTACGAATCTCACGCGTCGCTTCGATAAAGTCGGTGCCATAGGCTGCGTGCTCTTCGATACCGGTCGCAACGGCAAAAATATTTGGGTCAAAAATGATGTCTTCAGCGGGAAAACCAACGTCTTCGGTCAGCACACGGTAAGCGCGCTGGCAAATTTCGACCTTGCGCTCGAGCGTATCCGCCTGGCCGGTTTCATCGAATGCCATGACGATCACAGCGGCGCCAAACGCGCGCACCAGCTGCGCCTGGCGAATGAACTCGGCCTCACCCTCTTTCAGGCTGATTGAATTCACAACCGCTTTACCCTGAACGCACTTCAATCCGGCCTCAAGGATGTCGAACTTCGATGAGTCGATCATCACCGGAACACGTGCAATCTCCGGTTCGGCGGCAATCAAATTCAGGAAGGTGACCATCGCAGCCTGAGAGTCGAGCATGCCCTCGTCCATATTGACATCGATGATCTGGGCACCATTTTCAACCTGCTGTAGTGCCACACTGACCGCGCCAGCATAATCATCAGCCTCGATCAGCTTTCTGAAACGCGCCGAGCCCGTGACATTGGTGCGCTCACCGACGTTAACGAACAAACTGTCAGCGTTGATGGTAAGCGGCTCAAGACCCGCCAATCGACAAGCAGGTTCGATAACCGGAATGCCTCGTGGCTTTTCGACCTCGCACGCCCGCTTTAACGCAGCAATATGCGCCGGTGTGGTGCCACAACAGCCGCCCACCAGATTGACAAGTCCACTACGAGCGAACTCGGACACGGTCTCCGCCATCGCCTCGGGGGTTTCATCGTACTCACCAAACTCGTTTGGCAATCCAGCATTCGGATGCGCGCTGACTCCGGTGTCGGCAATGCGGGCCAACTCCGCGACATACGGGCGCATATCAGCGGCTCCCAATGCACAATTCAGCCCAAACATGAAAGGCTGTACATGGCGCATTGAGTTCCAGAATGCTTCGGTCGTCTGCCCCGACAACGTACGACCGGACGCATCGGTAATCGTGCCGGACACCATGACCGGAATCGGCTCACCCAACTCACGTCCGATTTGATCGATGGCAAAGGCGGCGGCTTTTGCGTTCAACGTATCGAAAATCGTCTCGATCAACAGGAAATCTGCACCCCCTTCAAGCAGCGCCCGAGCCGATTGATCATAGGTGCGTACCAACGTATCGAAATCAATATTACGAAACCCGGGGTCATTGACGTCCGGAGACAGTGACGCGGTGCGATTGGTCGGACCCAGAACGCCCGCGACGAAGCGGGGCTGTCCCGATTCGTCAGCCACTTCGTCCGCCACACCACGCGCCAGTTGAGCAGCGGTTAGATTCAACTCTGCGACCAACAACTCCATGCCATAGTCGGCCTGCGATGGCTCGTTGGAGTTAAACGTGTTGGTTTCAATGATGTCGGCACCGACCTCAAGAAACTGCCGGTGAATATCTCGAACAATGTCCGGGCGAGTGATGCTGAGCAAATCGTTGTTGCCCTTTAGATCGGATGACCAATCAGCAAATCGTGCCCCCCGATAGTCAGCCTCCGACAGACCAAAACCTTGAATCATGGTGCCCATCGCACCGTCGAGGTAGACGATACGTTGGGTCAGCAGCAACTGCAGCTGCGCAAATCGTTGTTGACGGGCCTTCATCACGCTGCCTGCTGCACCCGCACGCCCAGTGTGTGACAAATTGCAAACGTCAGTTCTGCACGATTCAGTGTATAAAAATGAAAGTCAGCGACCCCCTCTGTGCGCAGACGGTTGACTTGCTCGATCGCGACACTGGCCGCGATCATCTGGCGCGTCTTGGCGTCCTGATCCAATCCATCGAATCGCTCGTGCATCCACTCGGGTACACAGGTACCGCACATCTTGGCGAATTTAAGCATTTGCCCGAATCGGGTGATCGGCAGAATTCCAGGAACCAGCGGCACATCGATGCCCTGCGCACGACAGTCATCGCGAAACCGAAGGAAATGCTCAATATCGAAAAAGAACTGGGTAATCGCACGATCCGCACCCGCATCGACCTTGCGTTTGAGGTTATCGATATCGGCTTGACGTGAGTGACTTTCTGGATGGGTTTCCGGATACGCTGCAACACTGATCTCAAAATCACCCAATTCGCGTAGACCGGCGACCAGATCCGCGGCATAGGCATAGCCCTGTGCATGCGGCTGGTAGTGGTCCTGACCCTTGGGTGGATCGCCACGTAACGCCACGATATGCCGTATGCCGTCATCGTAGTAGCGCCTGGCGATATCGTCGATCTCCCCCTTGCTAGCACCAACACAGGTCAGGTGTGGCGCCGGCGTCAGCGGCGTCTCGCGCTGCACACGTTGCACGACCGCATGGGTTCGCTCGCGCGTAGAGCCGTCGGCACCATAGGTTACTGAAACAAAACTCGGCGACAGCGGTGCCAGTCGCTCAACCGATTGCCATAGCGTTTTAGCCATCTCATCAGTGCCAGGCGGAAAGAACTCGAACGACACATTGATTGGTGAAGACATATTCATGCACTGTTCCTCACTGATTGATCTAGTGACGGCAGCGATGCCGTGGGGGACAGAAGCGTGACCAAATAACGCCACGCGCCGTCATTCGCCATTCGGATCGGGCCCAAACGCACCGGTGCCGCAGATAACAGACCTCGAAGCGCGCCCTCAGCCGTTTGCGCCTCGCCATACGGCACATGCTCCACGACCAGTAAGTGGCCCTTTGGCTGCGTGACACGCACCGCTTCAGCTAATGCACGAGCTGGTCGCTCAGCGCCAAGCAACACGCCATCGAGCACCACCGTGTCGAATTGCGCATCGGAAAACGCCAGCTGATACATGTCACCCGCCCTGACCGTACAATTGGTCAGCGAGGCCATTGCAAATGTGCGACGCGCCTGCCAGCGCGACTGTCGATCGATATCGATACCCACCGAACGCGCGGCGCGGCCGGACAGTAGCTTCAATATAGCGCCGGTACCCACACCAATATCCAGCAGATCACCGACCGGAGCGGTCAGAAACTGCTCCAGCACGATCCGATTGAACTGACGATTGCTGGCACTGGGGGCCGCCTCGTCCTGCAGAGCCCCAATGTGCGCGGCCAGTCGTTGATGATCCTGCTGCAGTGTCGAATCTGCCGGATCCAGCTGATCCAGAACGCGCTGTACGAACTCGGCTGCGTCGCCATCAAATGGCACCCTGTAGTAAACCCAACTGCCATCGCGAAAACGCTCCAGCAGGCTGGCATCACAGAGGATTTTCAGGTGCCGGGAGACGCGCGGCTGCGATTGCGCAACGACGGCCATCAAATCCGAGACCGTATGCTCACCCGAAGCGCATAGGCTGAGTAAACGCAGGCGAGACGGTTCAGCGACTGCCTTCAACCAAGTGTGTGTTTGTTCCAGCGATGAACTGCTCATTAACATAACAAGATATAAAGATATCTTTATATTAACGTATAAACCGGTGATGGCGCAGTAAAAGCGTCAAGAATTAAAAAAAATGTCGGGATCGGGTCAGCGTTGGACCGCAGATTTATCGCAAAACTCGCGTCGGGTATGCCTGTTTCAGCCGAATTGCGCGCCTTCTGCGCCCGGCATTTCCTGCAGGCGGATCAATCGGCTGGTCTCTACCGCTGCCTGTCGGTGCTTGACCGCGTCACGGTATTGCGCGTCGGTGACCATCTCCAGAAATGCCGATGCGGTTGGATAGCGGGCAATAAATGCGATGTCCCACAGCTCGTCCGAGGGCCCAATGAGCACAACTTCCGGCTTGCCACGCCAAACGATTGTGCCACCCACCCGTTCAAACACCGGCGCACTCGCTTTGCTATACGCCTTGTAGGCTTGAGCGCCGGACACCGGCTCGCCGCCATCTGGATACTGTGCGTTGGGCAGGAATTTCACGAGATTCAGCATCATGACCGGCACATCGCGCGGCAGCGCCTTGAATTGTTCGAACGCATCGCGTTCCGGATCCACATAGTCTGTCATTGCACCCTCGCATCCGAGCTCATGCCCGCCGGATCAAATAGTCGTTGCACGTCGATCGTATCCAGTGAGCGTTTACGATTACAAAACTCGCAGACGATATCGATACGGCCGCCGCGCTCTGTCAACAAGCGCTTGGCATCCTCTTCGCCTAACATCTGCACCGCACGTTCGGCGCGCGACTGACTGCAACGGCAGCGAAATAGCACTGGCCGTGGCGCATAGGCTCGCACATCGTCCTCAGCAAATAACTTGTGCAACAGCGTATTGCTGGCTCCCACGCGCAGCTCATCCAGACTCAGCGTGTCCGCCATCAGGCATAGTCTCTGCCAATCGTCGTCAGGCATCGATTGATCGTCCGGCAATCGCTGCAACATTAAACCGGCGCAGGTTGCACCATCTGCCAGCAAGACAAAGTGCGCACCCAATTGCGCCGAATCGCGGTAATACTGCTTCAGTGTCAGCGCAAGGGATGCCGCATCCGCTGCAACAATGCCTTGATACCGATCTTTGGCGTCCTTGGCATCAACAGTCAGTGTCATCCGACCCGCACCAATCAACGCCGCGTAATCACCCGCTGGCAAATTGTCAGTGAGTTCACCGGCCATACCGCGAATGTGCAGCGCTTGATTACACTGTGCGATCAGCATGCCAAGCGCAGCCTCACCATGCAGCTGCAATGTCAGCATGCCATCAAATTTCATCGTACTTGCGATCATTGATGTGGCGACGACCGCCTCACCAAGTAGGGTCCGCACGCTTAACGGGTAATCATGCAGTCCACTAAGGTCTCGCCACTCACCAGAACACTGCGCCAACACGCCTCGCACCGGCAAGGTCTCAAACATAAAATTGATCAGCGCATCGTGACTGATCGAATCATCCACCAACGTCACGAGTTCAGGCGCTCGCGCAATAACGCGTTTACCTGCCCGGGGTTGGCCTTGCCACGACTTTCCTTCATAACCTGGCCTACAAGGTAACCCAGCACCTTTTCTTTGCCCTCACG
Organism: Pseudomonadota bacterium; assembly: GCA_039187375.1. Lineage (GTDB taxonomy): Bacteria > Pseudomonadota > Gammaproteobacteria > Steroidobacterales > Woeseiaceae > CALBPI01. The sequence continues at coordinate 28,319 of JBCCZN010000003.1, read as the reverse complement.
AAATTGCTGAACCTGGTCCGGATGCGCTGCCAGCACCTGATCAACAATCGCAGCGATCGCTCCGCTGTCAGTAATCTGGCGCAGGCCCTTGGCTTCTATGACCGCATCAGCGGACTGACCGTCGTGCCACATCGCATCAAACACCTGTTTGGCCAACTTACCGGAAATGGTGTTGTCCTCTATGCGCTGCAACAGTTGCGTCATCGCTGCTGCATCGACCGGCGCTGCCGACAGAGAAATGCCGTCACGATTAAGTGCGCCGGTAAACTCCCCCAACAACCAGTTGGCGGCGAGTTTCGGTGACACAGACTGCGCGCAGGCATCAAAAAAGTCTGCCATCGCCCGATCACCGGCCAGAAGATCGGCATCCTCGGCCTTGAGCTGTAACTCACCTGTGTAGCGTTGGCGCCTGGCATCGGGCAACTCGGGTAACGTGTCGCGTTGCGACTCGATGAATGCCGGCTCGATGACGACCGGCAGTAGATCGGGATCCGGAAAATAACGATAGTCGTTGGCCTCTTCCTTGGTGCGCATTGAACGAGTTTCGTCCGCATCCGAATCATAGAGGCGAGTCTCCTGCACCACCTCACCGCCAGCTTCGAGAATATCGGTCTGACGTTCGATCTCGAATTCGATCGCGCGCTCGATGAACCGAAATGAATTCAGGTTTTTAATCTCCGCACGCGTACCGAGCGGATCATTTTCCGAGCGACGAATCGATACGTTGGCATCGCACCGGAACGAACCCTCCTGCATGTTGCCGTCCGACACACCCAGGTAGCGCACCAGTTCATGCATACGACGCATGTAACGCGCTGCCTCACCTGGCGATGACAGCTCCGGCTCAGAAACAATCTCGAGCAACGGCGTGCCGGCACGATTCAAATCGATACCACTGGCGTTCGGGATCTGATCGTGTACCGACTTGCCCGCATCTTCCTCAAGGTGCGCTCGCGTGATGTTAACGCGCTTGGGCGCACCCGCATCATCAGTGATGTCCAGAAATCCGCCGGCAACAATCGGCAATTCGTACTGACTTATCTGATAGCCCTTCGGCAAATCCGGGTAGAAATAGTTTTTGCGGGCGAACACCGAACGCGCCGCAATCTGTGCACCAACGGACAAACCAAAACGCACTGCCAGTCGCACCGCTTCCTGGTTGAGCACGGGTAATACGCCAGGAAACCCGAGGTCGATCAAGTTGGCTTGTGCATTCGGTGGCGCACCGTAAGCGGTCGGCGCAGCCGAAAAAATCTTGCTGCGGGTGGCCAGCTGTACATGAATCTCCAGGCCGATCACAACATCCCAGCTCATGCGAATGCCTCCGGCGCATGTGTGTGCCAGTCGGTGACGTTCTGGAACTGATGCGCAACGTTCAGCAGCTGTCCTTCGGCAAACGCTTTGCCAATTAACTGCAACCCAACCGGTAGACCACCAACATCACCACAGGGCATGGACAAAGCCGGCAGACCGGCCAGGTTTGCACCGATGGTGTAGATGTCATTCAGATACATCGTCACCGGGTCATCGGTTTTCTCACCAAGACCGAACGCGGGCGTAGGCGTCGTTGGGCCTACGACCAGGTCGACCTGCTCGAACGCGTTGGCAAAGTCGGCGCTAATCAGACGGCGTACCTTCTGTGCCTTCAAGTAATAGGCATCGTAGTAACCCGCCGACAGTACATAGGTGCCGGTCATGATGCGCCGTTTAACCTCGTCACCAAATCCTTCGCTGCGCGAGCGACGATACAGCTCTGCCAGATCGGTTACATCACTGGCGCGATGGCCGAACCGAATACCGTCAAAGCGCGATAGGTTGGACGAGCACTCCGCCGGCGCCACGACATAGTAGGTGGGTACCGACAGTCCAATGTTAGGCAGCGAAATTTCCTCAACCTGTGCACCCAGCTCGACCAGCGTATCGAGCGCCGCGCGCACCGCGCGGGCATTGGCACTGTCCAGACCATCACCAAGAAACTCCCGGACAAGGCCAAGCTTCAGCCCCTTGATAGGCTGGGTAATCTGTTGCGTATAGTCCTCAACGGGCTGCTCGAGGCTAGTGGAATCAGCCGGATCAAATCCCGACATCGCCTGTAATAGCAACGCTGCATCCTCAGCACTGCGGGTCAATGTGCCGGCCTGATCCAGACTGGAGGCGAATGCGATCATGCCGTAGCGCGATACCCGCCCGTAAGTCGGCTTGACGCCAGTCAATCCGGTGAGCGCTGCTGGCTGGCGGATGGACCCGCCGGTATCGGTTCCGGTTGCAGCCCCTACCAGTCGTGCCGCGACGGCAGCTGCTGAACCGCCGGACGAACCACCCGGCGATAAACCGCGCTGCCACGGGTTGTGCACGTCGCCAAAGTAGCTCGTCTCGTTCGACGAACCCATCGCAAACTCATCCATGTTGGTTTTGCCGATCATGATCACACCGGCGTCATGCAAATTGCGCACAACGGTGGCGTCATACGGTGGCACGAAATCGTGCAGCATCTTGGAGCCGCAAGTGGTGCGCACACCGGCGGTACAAAATATGTCCTTGTGCGCAATCGGCAAGCCCTCCAGCGCCCTTGCCGAGCCATTGGCGTAACGCGCGTCCGCTGCATCTGCAGCGGCTAATGCAGGTTCTGCAAGGACGGTGACAAAGCTGTTCAGCGATGGATCATGCTGCTCGATACGCATCAGATGATGTGTGACGAGATCCTTTACGGAGAACTGGCGCCGCTTCAGACCATCGAGCATGCGCGATAACGACAGACTGTGGAGGCGCTTCATTCGATCACCCTGGGCACCACATACAGGCCATCGGCAGTGTGTTCTGTGGTTGACTGCAGTGCTTCGCGGTCAATATCCGCGTCCTCGGTGTCAGGTCGTAATCGCTGATGCATATCGAGCGGGTGCGCCATCGGCGTCACATCATCCGTTTCAACATCAGCCAGCTGGTCCACAAACGCCACCACACTGGCCAGCTTTTCGGTGAACTGCTCGTGCTCGCTACTTGCGAACTCCAGCCGTGCCAACACGGCCAGTTTGTCAATATCATCGCTGGTGATCGCCACCAGAGTCTCCTCATTTGGATTTTTGGCGTTCGGCAGCCGGAGAACCCGGGCCGTTTCGCTGTAGAATACACAGTACCTTGCTGATTTTGCCACCCGTTGCTAGAGTTCCGGGAATTTTTTGCGGGCTGATACCGCCACCGGAACCATGATCAAAAACCTGCTCGGATACTTCACGCAGGACCTATCCATCGACCTTGGTACTGCCAATACGCTCATCTTCATGCGCGGCGAAGGCATCGTACTCGACGAGCCGTCGGTTGTTGCCATCCGCGAGGATTATGGCAGCGGCGGCCGTCACGTCGAAGCGGTAGGCCATGACGCCAAGAACATGCTCGGCCGCACGCCGGGCAACATCGATGCTATTCGTCCATTGAAAGACGGTGTCATCGCGGATTTCACCGTGACCGAAGTCATGCTGCAGCGCTTCATCCGCAAGGTGCATGGTGGTCGGTTTTTCACACCCCGTTCTCGGGTGCTGATCTGCGTACCTTACGGGTCGACGCAGGTTGAGCGGCGCGCGATTCAGGAATCCGCTGAGGGTGCCGGTGCCAGCAAAGTGATTCTGATCGCAGAGCCCATGGCCGCAGCAATCGGTGCCGGCATGCCGGTACATGAAGCACGCGGCTCGATGGTATTGGATATCGGCGGCGGCACATCTGAAGTGGCGGTAATCTCATTAAATGGCATTGTCTATGCGGCGTCGGTACGCGTTGGTGGTGATCGATTCGATGAAGCGATTACCAACTATGTCCGCCGCAACTACGGCATCCTGATCGGTGAGGCGACCGCAGAGCGCATCAAACACGAAATCGGCTCTGCCTACCCGGGGGCCGAGGTGCGCGAGTTATCGGTCAAGGGCCGCAACCTGTCTGAAGGCGTACCGCGCAGCTTCACGCTCAACAGCAACGAAATTTTGGAAGCATTACAGGAGCCTTTGCAGGGCATCGTCGGGGCCGTTAAAGAAGCGTTGGAACAAACACCACCAGAGCTGGGTGCCGATGTCGCCGAGCGCGGCATCGTCTTGACCGGCGGTGGGGCCATGCTGCGCGACCTGGACAAGTTGTTGATGGAAGAGACGGGCCTGCCGGTCGTGATTGCCGAAGACCCGCTTACCTGTGTCGCACGCGGCGGTGGTCGCGCGCTGGAGCTGATGGACGAGTATGGTCCATCGGTGTTCGGGCTCAACTAGACCGCGATGCCTGTGAGCGCGCCAGGCGTTCATCGCGCGCACCATGGCCGGCTGCTCGGCCTTCGCACTTTCGGCTGCATCGTGCTGTGCATCATCCTGATGTTCGCCGATCAGCGCACCGATGCACTCAACACGCCTCGCGGTTGGCTGATGGCGGTCACCTACCCGTTGCAGACGCTGGCGTCTCTACCCAGTACTTTTTTTCGCTGGACCGATGATGCCAGCCGCAGTCGCGCGGAACTGGCGCGCGAGAATATGCGTCTGCGCCGCCAGCAATTACTCGCTAATGCACGCATCCAACAACTCAATGCGGTGCGCGCCGAAAACGATCGCTTGCGCGCGATGCTCGATGCCCGCCCCCGCGCCGGTGACAACGTTGAGGTCGCCCGCCTCATTAACGTCGATAGCGATCCGTTCCGACATCGCATCACGTTGAACAAGGGCACGTCCAATGGCGTTTATGAACGCCAGGCCATCATCGATGCCAGTGGTGTAGTCGGCCGAATATTAAAAGTTGGGCCAGTGACCAGTCAGGCGATGCTGATTAGCGACCCAGGTCATGCGATCCAGGTTGAAGTCGTGCGCAATGGTCTTCGGACTGTCGTCTTCGGCATTGGCGAATTCGACCAGCTCGAGATTCGCTTTCTACCTAACAACGCCGATATTGTCGTCGGCGACCTGTTGGTGACGACCAGCCTTGGCAGTGATTTTCCAGCCGGCTATCCGGTAGGCGAGATCACCCGTTTCGAACCACGCCCAAAGCAGGCATTCGCGCGCGTGATGGTGCAACCGTCCGCCGCGCTGACCCGCATGCGTGAAGTACTCCTGCTGCAACCTCGCACCAATCCCTCAGACGGTCAGAGCGAATGAGTGCGATTCGCCAAAGACTGTGGTGGATGCCGTTCGCGCTGATCGTTGCGTTCATGCTTTCGGCGATACCGCTGCCAGCCATGATCAGTCCGTTTCGGCCGGACTGGATCGCACTGGTGATGATCTATATCGCGATCTTCACTCCACAGCGATGGGTATTGACCACGGCAATGGTTGCCGGGCTATTGCTAGACGTATTACAGGGCACATTACTCGGTCAACACCCGCTTGCGCTGATGGTCTGTCTGTATGCACCGTTGAAATTGCATCTACGCCTGACGCTGGTGCCGATCTGGCAGAGCATGCTGGCCACAGCGAGTGCGCTAGCGCTCTACCAGTTTGCTTTGTTCTGGTGCAACGGCGCGACCGGCAATGAATTGGGACTGAAGGCCTATTTGGCGCCGCTGGTGACCGGAACGCTGGTCTGGCCTTTGCTGCTGGTGGGTATTGACATACTGCGATTGGAGCGAGTCAACAGCGACTGAGCGCCCGGCGTATACTCCCTACGCATGAATACGCTTCAGGCGATTAAGGACACCGCAGCAGAGCAGCGCATCTTCACCGGTCGTACGCTGATGACCGCGCTGTTGGCTCTACTGGCAGCCGCGGCAGTCATTGCCCGACTTGCCCAGCTGCAGATCGTCGATCACGCCTACTACGCCGAACTCGCCGCTGGCAACCAGACGCGGCTCGAAGCGGCCGCACCCACACGTGGATTAATAGTCGATCGCAACGGCAATGTGCTTGCCGAGAATCTGCCGGTCTACCAGTTGGTGATGATTGCTGAACAAACCGACAACGTCAGCGAGACGTTGGAGCGATTGCGTGATGCGGGACTACTGAACGAGGCCGATCTCACGCGTATCGCCACCCGTCAGCGCAGTACCGCACAATTTGATCCTGTCACGCTGCGATCACGCCTGAGCGCAGACGATATTGAACAGTTCACCCGCCTGCGTCCGTGGTTTCCGGGTATCGATATTCGTGCACGGCTTGTACGCCATTATCCTCACGGCGAGTTGGCCGCGCATGTGCTCGGGTACGTTGGCGGTCTGTCGAGCAATGATCTGCAGCGCATTGACCGGGCGAACTATCAGGGTACCGACCATATCGGTAAGGCCGGTATCGAGCGCGCCTTCGAATCGATCCTGCATGGCGAAGTCGGACACACGGCGGTTGTGACGACCGCCGAAGGGCGTGCCGTCGATTTCGAGCCTCGCGATGAACCCACCCCCGGTCGTCACTTGCATCTGACACTGGATATCAATTTACAGCGGGTTGCTGAGCAAGCGCTCAAAGGTCGACGCGGCGCGGTTGTCGCGATGGATCCGAACAACGGCGATATTCTAGCGATGGCCAGTGCGCCAGCCTATGATCCAAACCAGTTTGTAATTGGTATGAACCAGGCCGAATTCGACGTCTTGAACACCAACCCGGATCGGCCCCTGTTCAATCGAGCGATCACAGGACAATACCCACCCGGCTCAACGATCAAACCACTCTTGGCGTTCGGTGCACTCGACAGCGGGCGCACCAGTGTCAATCGTACGATTCAGTGCAACGGTTTTTTCAGCCTGCCTGGTAGTACTCATCGTTATCGTGACTGGAAACCAGAAGGTCACGGCCTGGTCAACCTAACCGAGTCAATCGCGCAATCCTGCGATGTCTATTTCTATGAACTCGCTCAGGACATGGACATCGACATGATGCATGACTATCTAAGCGAGTTTGGTCTCGGGCAACAATTGGGTATCGGTATCGCCGGTGAAAAAAGTGGCCTGATCCCCTCGCGCGCCTGGAAAAAAACGCGCTTCTCCAAACGTGCGGATCAAGTGTGGTTTCCCGGCGAGACGGTCATCGCCTCTATCGGCCAGGGTTACATGCTGGCCACACCGCTTCAGCTGGCACACATCACCAGTGCGGTGGCAACACGCGGCCAGCGCTTTCGGCCACGACTGATGCTGGGCCAACAGGATCCGATCAGCGGTGACGTTGACCTCGCGACACCGGACTCGCTGGAGCCTGTTGCCAGCGGCGACCAGCACGCGTGGTCGCATACCGTGGATGCGATGGCCGCAGTGATGCAATCACCGACAGGATCAGCATTCGCGGCCGGTCGCGACGCCGCCTTCACACTGGCTGGCAAGAGCGGCACCGCGCAGGTGTTCAGCGTTGCACAGGAAGACGAATACGACGAGCTGGAACTCGATGAACGCCTGCGCGACCCCGCGCTGTTTGTGGCCTTCGCACCGGTAGAAGCCCCACGTATTGCTGTTGCGGTGATTATTGAAAACGGCGACAGCGGTAGTAGTGTCGCAGCGCCTGTGGCACGCGCCGTCCTGGATGCCTGGTTAACGCGCTGATGTACGACGATACCGCAGAGTTTCGCAAAACCCAGATGGCGTTGCCGCCGTTTGTCACAACGCGATTGCGCCTGGACCCACCGTTGTTAGCCGCACTGCTGTTAGTCGCCGGCTTCGGACTGTTGGTCCTGTACAGCGCCAGCGGCCAGTCAATCGCGCAGGTCACCGCGCAGGCGATACGCATGGGCGTTGCACTGGTCGCGCTGTTGATCATCGCACAGATACCGCCTTCCGTTCTGCGAGAACTTGCGCCGGCCGGTTATGCAGTCGGTCTGGTGTTGCTGGTCGTGGTGCTGTTTGCTGGCGATTCTGGTGGCGGCGCGCAACGCTGGCTTGATTTGGGTATCCGCTTTCAGCCTTCGGAAATCATGAAAATTGCCGTACCGATGGCCTGTGCTGCGTATCTGCACCATCGGCCGTTGCCGCCCAATTTTCAGTCTACGGCGGTCATCGCCATCATCATCGCCTTGCCGGTTGCGCTCATCGCGCGCCAACCGGATCTGGGCACGGCGATCCTAATTGGAGCGTCCGGTGCCATCGTACTGTTCCTCGCTGGCCTACGCATGCGCGTGATCTTCGCGTTATTGGCGGTCGTCGGTGCCAGCCTGCCATTGTTGTGGCAAAACATGCGTGACTATCAGCGCCAGCGTGTACTGACATTGATCGATCCACAGTCCGACCCCTTGGGTGCCGGCTACAACATCATTCAATCGAAGATTGCGATCGGTTCGGGTGGGCTTTTTGGTAAGGGCTGGACCAATGGCAGTCAGGGCCAACTAGAGTATCTGCCCGAGCGCAGCACCGATTTTATCTTCGCGGTGATCGGTGAGGAGTTTGGGTTGCTTGGTCTGGCGGGTCTGATGTTGGTGTATCTGTTTATCGTCGGCCGCGGCCTGTATATCGCGAGCCAGGCTCCGGATACCTTTTCCCGATTGTTGGCGGGCAGCATCAGCCTGACCTTCTTCGTTTATGTGCTGGTCAATACGGCGATGGTGACCGGTCTGATTCCGGTTGTTGGTGTACCGTTGCCGCTGATCAGCTACGGCGGCACATCCATGGTGACGCTCATGGGTGCTTTCGGTATTCTCATGTCTATTCATACACGCAAGCGGTTCTTGCCACGCTGAGCGTGATAGTCGGGAGCAAAACGGGAGACACGCGCATGAGGACCAAGCAGTGGCTGGCCGGGGTAGTGATGTTGTTTTTGGCAGCATCGGCATCGGCACTCGACATCAAGAACACGGATGTCGCCGCATTTATCGACACACTGGTCAATGAAGACGGACTGGATCGTGGCATGGTTGAGCACGCGCTAACGCGGGCCAGGATGCGCGATGACATCATCGAGAGCATCAGCAAGCCCGCCGAGCGTCGACTCGAATGGCACGACTACCGCAATATTTTCATCAAACCCAAACGGGTTGTTGCCGGCGTCGAGTTTTGGAATGAGCATGCGGCGACTATCGACGCCGTCAGCCAGTCAACCGGCGTACCACCGGAAATCCTTGTCGGAATTATTGGCGTCGAAACCTATTACGGGCGCATCACCGGCAAACACCGTGTTCTGGATTCGCTCGCGACGCTCGGTTTTGGCTATCCGCCTCGCAGTGATTTTTTCCGGCGTGAGTTACGCACCTTCTTTAAATTGGTTGCTGAGGAAGACATCGATCTGGATACCGCGCTCGGTTCCTACGCCGGTGCGATGGGCCGTCCCCAGTTCATTGCATCGAGTTATTTGGAATATGCGGTGGATACTGACGGAGATGGCAAACGCGATCTGTTCGACAGTTGGCCTGACGTGATCGGCAGTGTCGCCAACTATTTCGTTCGACATCGCTGGCAGCAGGGTGAACCGGTTGTTGTGCCCGCGACACTTTCAGCACAACACGCCATCGACATCCCCAAAAAAAATGCCCGCAAGACCAACACGACCGTTGGCACATTGCGCAGCGGCGGCGCCTCGATCGACTCACAATTGAGTAACGATGAGGCCGCGCGGTTAATCGCATTCGTTGGTGAGGACGGACCGGAGTACTACGTCGGCTTAAAGAATTTTTACGTCATCACTGAGTACAACCATAGTGCGATGTATGCCATGGCGGTCTGGCAGTTAGGTCAGGCGGTTGCAGCCGAACGCCGGACACTGATCAGCCAGCGATGATCGACAATCGCCTGCGAGCTGCACTGCTTGTCGCCGGATGCGGCGCGCTGATCACGGGCTGCATCTCACGTGCGCCTGATCCAGGTCGGTTGCCGACGACGCCGCCATCGACCTCGGGCATACCGACCGAGGAGCCGCGCAGCCGCTATGGCAATCCGCCATTCTACGAGGTCTATGGCAAGCGCTATTTTGTTCTCGAAACCGCAGCTGGTTATCGCGAACAAGGCATCGCCAGTTGGTATGGCCCGAAATTTCACGGCAAACGCACGTCATCAGGCGAGACCTACGATATGTACGCCTACAGCGCCGCGCACAAGACCTTGCCGCTGCCCAGTTGGGTACGGGTGACAAACATCAACAACGGTCGCGAGATTCTATTGCGCGTCAATGACCGCGGACCCTTCGTCGATGACCGGATCATTGATCTGTCGTATGCCGCGGCACAGGCGCTGGATGTCATCACGGACGGTACGGCACCGGTTATTGTCGAGGCGCTCATATCACCGCAGCGCGATGTACCACCGACCCAATCCTCGCCGGCCACATCGACGGTGACAACAGCCGCTACCGACGAGTCCGTGAGTGCCGACCCCATCGTGATTCAGGTCGGAGCATTCGGTGATGTCTCCAATGCCAATGCCCTGCAACAGCGTTTGGAACGTGCCGGCGTTGATGGGGTCTATATTCGTAGCGCGCCAGATAATAGTATTCATCGCGTCCGCATCGGCCCGCTGAGCACAACGGCAGCATTCGATGTGCTGATGCAGCAACTGCGCAGTCTGGATATTCGCGACGCGCGCCTTGTGCCTATAACCGACTGATTCAAAAGACCGTATGAAACTTGCATTGAAAACCCGTCTCGTGGTGGCCGTCGCCCTGCTCAGCAGTTGCTCATCGTTACTGGCCGCTCTACCGATCCCGGCACCACCCACCTTGAACGTTTCCAGTTATTTCGTTGTCGATGCCAACACCGGCAAGGTGATTGCGGCGATGGATCCGGACAAACCGGTCGAACCGGCGAGTCTGACCAAACTGATGACCGCTTTTGTGGTGTTTCAAGCGTTGCGCGCAGAACAAATTCAACTCGCTGACCTGGTCACCATCAGCAGGAAGGCGCGCCAGACAGAAGGCTCGCGGATGTTCGTCGAACAGGGCAGCCAAGTCAGTGTCGAAAACCTGTTGCAGGGCATGATTGTGCAATCGGGTAATGACGCAAGCGTCGCACTGGCGGAGCATATCGCAGGCAGCGAAGAGGTATTTGCAGGCTTGATGAATGCCTATGCTCAAGAGCTTGGCATGGTCTCGAGCCATTTTGAGAATGCAACTGGCCTGCCCGGCACCCGGCATATTGCCAGCGCACGCGATCTTGCAATCCTCGCGCGTGCGATTATCGACGAATTTCCCGAATACTATCGCTGGTACGGCCAAAAAAGTTTCGCCTGGGGCCGAGACCCTGCAACCGGCGACCCGATCGAACAAGACAACCGCAACAAGTTACTGTGGCGCGATAGCAGTGTCGATGGCATGAAAACCGGCTATACGCAGGCAGCCGGTTATTGCCTGGTGTCGTCGGCCGAGCGCAACGACATGCGGCTAATCACAGTCGTGACCGGCGCCCCTAATGAAAACGGCCGTTTTAGTGCCAGTCAGTCTTTACTGAACTACGGGTTCCGGTTTTTTGAAACGCGTACGCTTTACGCAGGCGGTGATACAGTCGAGCGCGCCCGAGTCTGGAAAGGCACTGTCGACATGACCTCGCTTGGAGTTGCAGATGATGTGGTGGTCACCATTCCGCGTGGCCGCGCCAATGATCTGCAAGCGAGTGTGACCCTACCCTCAACACTGCAGGCACCACTGAACGTGCAATCGCGTGTCGGCCGCTTGTCGATCGTTCTGGATGGCGAGCCGGTAGCCGAGGCAACCCTGGTCGCACTGGAAGACGTTCCAGCAGGCGGCTTGTGGAAACGCATGACCGACAGCATCAGTTTGTGGTTCGAGTAACCGATGGCTGATGCATTTGAAATCGCCTGGTTTAATGGCCGATTGCAGCCCCTGCGCGACATCACGATCTCGCCACTGGACCGCGGTTATCTGTTCGGTGACGGCGTTTATGAGGTCATTCCGGTGTACGCAGGTTTCGCAACCGGTTTGACACTGCACTTGCAACGATTGCGGCGCAGCCTTGCCGCCATCGCACTACCCTGCTCACTCGACGATACCGATCTTGTTCAACGCTTCGATGAGGTGATTGACGCCAACGGCGGTGGCACGATGTCGTTGTACTTACAAATATCGCGGGCGGGCGACAGTGGACGTGATCATCGCTATCCCGAAGCCGGTGGTTGCAATGTCTTTCTGATGGCTTGCACTTTGACACCACCAGAGAAGGCACACTACGCGCGCGGTGTCCGACTAGCGCAACATCCGGACGTTCGCTGGCATCGCTGTGACATCAAATCGACCTCATTGCTAGCCAATGTCATGGCACGTCAGTTCGCCGACGAGGCCGGCGCCACGGAGGCGCTTCTGGTACGTGACGGTCACGTCACCGAGGCCAGCGCCAGTGCCATCGCCTGCGTCATTGATGGCGATATCGTTGCACCGCCACTCGACCAATACCTGCTGCCAAGCGTGACTCGCGAATTGGTATTCACCTCTGCGCAACAGTTGGGTTATCGAATTGTGGAACAGCCATTGATGTTGGACGCCGCGCTGAGCGCTGATGAAATGCTGTTGATGTCGAGCAATCGGGAAGTCGCGCCGGTCATCGCTGTCGATGACGTCAGCATCGGTTCAGGCACGCCGGGACCGGTCTGGTCTGCATTGTTCGATGCTTATCAACAACTGAAGGTGCCCGCAACATCATGAGCGCCACTGAGTCTGCGACAGATTCGACGATACCGTCTTGTCGTGTGAAGCGACTGGGCCATGCCGATTACGAACCGGTCTGGCGTAACATGCAGACATTCACCGACAAGCGGGACGCGAGCACCGAGGACGAGTTATGGCTGTGTGAGCACCCGCCGGTATTCACGCTGGGCATGGCCGCCAGCCGTGAACATGTGCTGGCACCGGGTGCCATTCCACTAATTCAGATCGATCGCGGTGGTCAGGTCACCTACCACGGTCCTGGCCAACTGATGGTGTATCCACTAATCGATGTGCGCCGCCACCCTACCGGCGTGCGGGCATTTGTCATGGCACTCGAATCGTCGGTCATCGATGTGCTCGCCGAATTCGATATCCAAGCACACGCCCGGCGTGATGCGCCGGGCGTCTACGTCGATAACGTCAAGGTGGCCAGCATTGGTCTTCGCATTCGGCGTGGTGCCAGCTACCACGGTATGGCGGTGAACATCGATATGGACCTTGAGCCATTTACGCGCATTAATCCCTGCGGCATGACCGGGTTGGCGGTCACTGACTTCAAGCGCTTAGGGGTTGATCTGAGCGTCGATGCCGCGGCCGACCGGCTCTTGCCAAAACTGGCGCAGCATCTCGGCGTGACAATCAGCCTGTAACCTGCCGACGAATATCCGCAAGTCGGTCGGGCGTGCCCACATCTGCCCACACGGCATTGAGTTCAAACGCTCTGAGTACGCCGAGGTTGGCGGCATCGCGCAGTAAAGGTACAACTGAAAACCGACCCGCTTCACAAGACTCAAAGAACGCCGGACGATACAGGGCAACACCAGCAAATGTCATCAAGGGTTCATTGGTCGCCATTCCGTCAACCACATTAAAATCCCCACGTTCGCGATAGCCTGGGTTATCGATTAGGCCGATTGCCGCGTCATACTCGCCGAGGAGCGCTTGCGCCGACCGGTCAAAAGCAAAATCAGTGTGGATGTCAGCGTTGACGACCCAGAACGGTGCCGTGCCGAGCAGCGGCAATGCCCGAACGATCGCACCGCCGGTGTCCAATGTCGGATACCCCTCGTTGCTGTATTGCACGCTCACCCCGAACCGGGCGCCATCACCTACATGTGCTGTGATGCGCTCACCAAGCCAGCCAAGGTTAATCACAATTTGGGTGACGCCGGCTGCAGCCAATGCGCGTAGATGACGATCAATCAGCGCGTCTTGACCGTCGCTGATCAGCGGTTTTGGTGTGGCATCGGTTAACGGTCGTAGTCTCTCACCACGACCTGCCGCTAGAATCAAAGCGCAACTCATGAAGACAACACCGGCAGACAGCGTCGCTCGATCAAATCAATGATCCAGTCCAGTTCTGGAAAACGCCCCCGCAACGCCACGATATACGACAGCGTACGTGGAATATCGGCAAGATACTGATGCTTGCCATCACGGATCGACAGTCGTGCAAAAATACCGCCGACCTTGAGTTGACGTTGAACACCCATCAATAACAGCCAGCGCAGCTGTTGTTCGGGCGACACGTCCTGCAGCGATTCGCAATCATCAAACCAATGCATCGCCCACTCACACACCTGTGCTAACGGCCATTCGATATACGCATCGCGCAACAGCGAAATCAGGTCGTAGGTGATTGGCCCATGCATCGCATCCTGGAAATCGATCATCGCCAACGTATCGTTGTGCAACATCAGATTGCGACTGTGGAAATCACGATGCACCGCCACTTGCGGTTGTTGCTGTGCATTGCGGATCAATACTTCGGACAAGCGCTGCCATTCGACTTTGTCTGCCGTGCTGAATGCAGCGTCCATGTGTTGCGCGCATAACCAGTCGCGAAACAGGTCCATCTCTGTTTGCAGAAATGCCGCGTCGTAGGCCGGTAGTTCCAGTGCAATTGGATCGATGCGCGCCTGCCATCGGTGTAGCAACGCACCGGCCTGCGCGTAGAGCGTCTCGGCCAGTGCTGGCGTTTGTTGCAACACGGGCAATACCGTGGTGTCACCCAGATCATCGAGGATGGCAAACCCATCAGTCTCTCTCAGCGCCAGCACGCGCGGCGCCAACAATTCAGCCTGCGCACAGGCATTGGCTATCTTGACGAACTGCGCGGTATTTTCATGTTCCGGTGGTGCATCCATCAGAATCATCGTGTCACCATCGCCAAGCTCAATATCGCCAAACTGCCAGGGCGCGGCCAACGCAATGCGCCAATAGCGGCGAAAACTTGCATCCGCTGAGGCGGGCCTTATCTCATGGATTGGACACCCCATCTCGGCAAGCCAGTGTCTGGCGTGCTCAAGGCGCGGATCATGTTCGAGCTGCTTTGCCATGCTGGCGATACTAGCGCATGCCAAGACGCAAGCGCATTGTTGAATTACACTTGCAGGCATGCTCGCGCGCATTCTTTATCTCGCACTGGCGATGCTGCCACTGATCACTCCTGCTTTTGCTGAATCCAGTGCCAATGCCGTTTGTCGGAATGTCACGTTCCAGGCCGATGCCGAACCCGTGGTCGAACAGGCGGATGATGTAGAACTGTCGCTGGAGAGCGGTAGTGGCAGCATGACGCTGGCTGGCGACGTGGTGTTGGCCGATGGCGTCAGTGCGTCACGCGGCGATTTCAGTGTGTCCGCCGACAACGGCGTTTTCAAACGCCAGTCGAACAGCCTGGTTCTCAACGGCGATATCACCTACCAGGGCGCCGGTGCCAACGTATTGAGTCAACAGGCCGAATTGAGCTACGCCGCCGGCGAAGTCGAATTTCAAGATGCTGAGTTCAGTCTGGGCTACGGTGCTGCACGCGGCGCTGCCAGCCTGATGCGCGTCAACCGCAATGGTGTGATTGATCTGGGTGGTGTCAACTACACCACCTGTCCACCCGACTCCGATGACTGGTTGGTCAGTGCCGACGTCATTCGACTGGACACGCAATCGGGATTTGGTACCGCCAAAGGTCTCAAGTTGCGCTTCAAAGGCGTCCCAATTCTGTATTCGCCTTACTTGAGTTTTCCAATTTCCGATCAACGCAAGACCGGTTTCCTGTTGCCGAATATTGGTCAATCTGCACGTAACGGCCTAGACATCAGCGTACCGTGGTACTGGAATATCGCACCAGCCTACGATGCCACGATTACACCTCGTATTTTATCCAATCGCGGCGTTCAACTAACCACACAGTTTCGTTATCTAACCGGGAATAGTCGCGGTGACATGCAGATCGCCTACTTGCCCAATGATGACGAGGTGAATCGCGATCGCACACTGCTCAGTTGGAATAACAGCACCAATATCGCCGATCGCTGGCGCGCGTTTGTCGATTTCACCGATATCTCTGACGGTGAATACCTCGAAGATCTCGGCGGCAGTTTATCCAGTGCCAGCGTGACCCATCTGGATCGCACCGTCGGACTGCGTTACGTCGGGCCCTATTGGCAGGCGCAGCTGCGCGCAACCAACTATCAGACCATTGACGAGGCAATCGGTCAGGATTTTCTACCCTATCGCATCCTGCCGGGGTTAACCGTACAGGGGCAATCGCAACAACTGCCGTTGGGAATCGCAGCAAGAATTGATGCATCTTATGAGCGATTTGAGCGTCAACTGGGTACAACTGGTAATCGACTGCACATTGCACCGCAGATCAGCCTCCCACTGCGCGCTAACAGCCTGTATGTCGAACCGGCGTTGACCTGGGCGTTTACCAACTACCGCCTGGATGACAGCAACACGATCGAGGATCGCGACCAGACCCGCAGCTTGCCTATTTTCAGCCTCGATAGCGGTCTAAAACTGGAACGCGAGTCGGGAGATCAGCAACGATTCCTGATGACACTTGAGCCACGTATCCGTTATGTACACATCCCGTTTCGTGACCAAAGCGACTTGCCGGTGTTTGATACGATCGAGCCGGTGGCCAGCCTTGAACAGCTGTATCGCGACAATCGCTTCATCGGCATTGACCGCATTGGCGACACCGACCAGGTGACGCTGGGCATTACATCGCGGCTGCTGGAGCGCAGTACCGGACGTGCACTGGTCACCGCGACCATCGGTCAAACGCGCTTTCTGTCGACACGCGCCGTATCGCTGCCTGATCGCGACGCACTGCAGGGCGATACCTCGGACTACATCGCCGAGCTGGCGGTTAACGTCTGGGGCAACTGGAACATCGATATCGCGCAACAGTGGAATACTGAGGACAGTGAAATCAGCAAGTCGGAAATCCGACTGCAGTATCTGCCGGGCAATAATCGCGTGGTTAACCTCGCGTATCGGTACCGCCAGGATGCGATCGACCAGGGCGATATCAGTTTCAGCTGGCCGATCGCCTCGCGTTGGAACGTCGTTGGCCGCTACAATTACTCTTTCCGGGAAGACACGTCGCTGGAGCGTTTCTTCGGGTTGGAGTACGAGAGTTGCTGTTGGGGTATCCGAGTTGTATCTCGGCGCTACATCAGCCGCCGCGACGGCACAGCCGATACGGCTATTGCCATCCAGCTTGAACTCAAGGGCCTCAGCAGTGTCGGAGACCCTGCAGACCGACTTCTCGAGCGCGGCATTCTTGGCTATCGTTCGCGTATAGATTGATGGGAACTGTCCTATGAACAAAACAGGCTATCTTCTGGCTGCCGTATTGCTGGCTGCATTGAATGGGCAACTAGAGGCTCAGTCACTGCCGACCAGCGAACCGCTGGATCGAATCATCGCTATCGTCAATGACGGCGTCGTATTACAAAGCGAGTTGGATGTGCAGGTTCAGACGGTACGTCAGCGCTTTACCGAAGCCGGTCAACCGCTGCCGCCGGAGGGTGAGCTGATCGACCAGATCCTTGAGCGCCTGATTGTTGATCGACTGCAGCTGCAACGCGCCGATCGCATGGGCATTCGCATCTCCGATGAGATGTTGAACAATGCGCTTGCGGAGGTCGCCCGTCGTAATGGCGTCGAATTCGAGCAGCTGCCGGCGGTCATGGCGCAGGAGGGCATCGCCTATCGAGTCTATCGAGAGGATATGCGTCAACAAATGGTGCTTGAGCAGTTGCGTCAGGTCGCGGTGTTTCGGCGGATCCCGGTAACAGAGCGTGAAGTCGAACAATGCATGGTGCGTGCCTCGGAGAGCTTTGGTGCCGATGCAGAGTTCAATCTGTCGCACATCCTGATCGGCGTACCGGCTAACGCAACCGCGGACGGCTTCCGCCAGGCGGAAGCGAAAGCGCGTGATCTCTATGAACAATTGCAACAAGGTGCTGATTTTGCGTCTCTGGCCGTCACCAACTCCAGCAGCGAAACGGCACTGGAAGGTGGCGAGCTTGGCTGGCGTGCAGGGGATCAGGTACCGACACTCTTTACCGAAACGCTGGCGAACATGAAGGATGGCGACGTTTCCGAGCCCATTCGTTCAGGCAGCGGCTTTCACCTGATTCGCCTCAATGAAACGCGCGGCATCACCGGGCGCAGTGAGGTCGAACAAACCCAAGCGCGCCATATTCTGGTCCAACCAAATGAGATTCTTGATGACGCCGCGGCGCGCCAGAAGCTTGAGGATATTCGTGCGCGAATCCTCGCCGGTGAGGACTTCGGTGATTTGGCCAAACTGAACTCTGACGACCCAGGCTCAGGCAACCTTGGCGGCGATCTGGGCTGGACACAACCGGGCACGTTCGTACCCGAGTTTGATGAAGTTGCCAATGGCCTGGAAATCAATCAACTCTCTGAAGTGTTCAAAAGTCGCTTCGGTTATCACATTCTCGAGGTGACCGGTCGACGCATTTATGACAACACCGATGAGGTCAAACGCGCACAGTGCAACTACAGTCTGCGCAATGCGCGCCTGGGCGAGGAAACCGAATTGTGGTTACGCCGGCTGCGCGATGAGGCATTTGTCGACAAACGCATCTAGGCGTCTCGAATGACTCTGCCGCTGGCGATCACCGCCGGTGAACCGGCGGGTATCGGTCCGGAGTTGCTGGTCAAGCTTGCGCATCGACAGCTGCCACGCGCGGTTGTCGCAATCGGCGATCGTCAACTGATCCAGGCACGTGCAGCGCTGATCGGTTTGGACATTGAGCTCGTTCCTCCATCACCACGACAGTCTGTGCATCAGCCTGGCCGTTTACCGGTACTCGATGTACCGTTAGTCAATCGCGATTGTCTGGGCAAGCCGGACGCCGGCAACGCTGGCGCATTGCTGAACATGCTTAACGTGGCCATCGATGGCTGTCGCGACCGGCAGTTTGCTGCGATGGTGACCGGACCATTACAGAAGAGCACGATTCTCGATGGCGGCTTTGCTTTCAGCGGTCACACCGAATACGTCGCACAACGCACCGACAGCCCGTTGCCGGTCATGCTGTTGGCCAACGAATCGCTGCGCGTCGCACTGGTCACCACGCACTTGCCTTTGCGAAATGTGGCTGACGCCATCACCAGCGCGCGCGTCGGCGCAGTCCTGGACGTCGTATGGCAAGATTTGCATCGCCTCTACAACATTCAGCAACCGAACATTGCGGTGTGCGGGCTCAATCCCCACGCCGGTGAAGGCGGTCACCTTGGGCACGAGGATGCCGCGGAAATACAACCTGCAATCAACGCGCAACGACAACTGGGTCGTCAGGTGCACGGCCCCTATCCTGCTGACAGCATTTTCGCGCATCAGGGGCGTGATGCTGACGCTATTGTGGCGATGTACCACGATCAAGGCTTGCCGGTGATTAAGGATCGCGGTTTTGGCAGCATCGTCAACATCACCCTCGGTCTGAACATCATCCGCACCTCGGTCGATCACGGCAGTGCGCTGGACATTGCCGGTACCGGTAAAGCCGATGTCTCCAGCCTGATGCAAGCGGTGCAACTGGCAGATCGCTTTGCACAACATCGCCCCAAATCTATATGAGCCGGGGAACCCATCGCGCTCGTAAACGCTTCGGACAGCACTTTCTGACCGACGTCAGTGTCATTCGTCGAATTCTCGATGCCGTGGCCGATAGCCGCGATCACGCCGTCATCGAAATTGGACCCGGTTTGGGGGCACTGACCGAAGCGCTGGCACGACGCAGTCAAACGCTGAGCCTAATCGAAATTGACCGCGATCTGGCTGCCCGATTGCGGGAGCAATATGCGGACTCACCTAGTGTCTGCGTGGTGGAAGCAGATGTACTGAGTGTCGACTGGCAAGCGCTGTTGGCGAATTCACCTGATGCGCGCATCGTGGGCAATCTACCCTACAACATCTCAACACCGTTATTGTTTCGACTCGTTGACGTCCGTGAGTTGATCCACAGCGCCGTGTTCATGTTGCAAAAAGAAGTGGTGGACCGGATGGTCGCAGCGCCAGGCTCTCGCACGTATGGCCGATTGTCTGTCATGTTGCAGGCACGCTTTTCGCTGGAACATCTGTTCGATGTGCCGCCCGAGTGCTTTGATCCGCCGCCGAAAGTCGATTCGGCTGTGGTGTATCTCGAACCATTGCACACAACCGATCCGCGTACCGATTCCGAGGTATTCGCGCAGCTCGTCACGCAAGCTTTCTCGCAGCGACGCAAGACCATTCGCAACTCACTTCGAGGGTTGATCGACACAGCGACCATTGAGTCACTGGGTATCGATCCTGGCAAACGCCCGGAGGCATTGGCCATCGACGAATTTGCGACACTGGCGGGCGCGGTGGCCGAAACCAACTAAAGGGTTTGCGCCAACCGAAGCGCTTTGCTTGAATGGTGGCATGAGCACTGCGACCGACATCGAAATCAACGTCTCGACCCAGTTCCTCGACGAACAGAGCGAACCGGATGCCGGTCGCTACGTCTTCGCCTATACGATCCGTATCGCCAATCTCGGTGAGGCGACCGCGCAATTGCGACGGCGGCATTGGGTCATCACCGATAGCAACGGCAAGGTGCAAGAGGTGCGCGGGGACGGTGTCGTCGGTGAACAACCGACCCTCAAACCCGGCACCGCGTTTGAATACAGCTCGGGCGCGGTGATCGAAACACCGGTGGGTGCGATGCAAGGCGAATACGACATGACCGCCGAGGATGGCACCGAATTTCAGGCGACGATACAACCGTTTACACTCGCGGTGCCAGGCATCCTGCAATAAACAATGGCGATTTACGCAGTTGGCGACCTGCAGGGTTGTTATGAGCCACTGATGCGTCTGCTGGACAAGCTGAAATTTGATCCGGGCCGCGACACGTTGTGGCTGACTGGTGATTTGATCAACCGTGGACCGCATTCATTGGCAAGCCTTCGGTTCGTCAAGTCGCTCGGTAAGCACGCCGTCACCGTACTCGGCAATCACGATCTGCATTTGCTCGCACTCGCCAATCAACCCGAAACCGAACGCGCCGAGCACCCATTGAACAGCATACTGACTGCGCATGATGCAGATGAACTACTTAAGTGGTTAGCGCACAGACCACTGATGCACGTCGATAAGTCGCTCAATATCGCCATGGTGCACGCCGGTATATTGCCGCGCTGGTCCATCTCCAAGGCGAAAAAACGCGCAGGCGAGGTAGAACGAGTATTGCGTAGTCAAAAGCGTGGGCGACTATTGACAGGCCTGTATGGCAACCAGCCTTCGCTATGGCGCGGCGACCTGTCTGGTATTCCACGACTGCGCTTCATCGTCAATGCCTTCACCCGCATGCGTATGCTCACACGAAATGGTGGCTTGAATATGAAGATAAAGGGCCACCCGTCCAGTGCACCGGCGGGTAGCGTCGCCTGGTTTGAGACACCGCACCAGCGCGGCGATACCACGGTTGTCTTTGGCCACTGGTCTGCGATGGGATTGATCAATCGGCCTGGACTGATCGGGCTGGACACGGGCTGCGTCTGGGGGCGGTCGCTGACCGCGATACGACTGGATGATGAACATCGACAGCCGATCAGCCTGTCATGTAATTCGATTCACCGCGTGTAACCTTTTGCTGGTATCGGCGCTATAACCGCTCAAACATCATTCGGAGAGAATCAATGAGACATTTTGTTCTGCTGTGCATCGGTCTGTTTAGTCTGTCAGCGCACGCGCAACTGGACTCTGGTCAATTGCCGGGCAACGCCGATTGGTACGTGCATCTGGATTTTGAGCAGATGAGAACATCCAAGGCCGCCGCACCGCTGTTCGAAAAAATCGAAGCCGACGCGCTGGGTGAGGTTCGTGAGGAAGTATCCGAAGAGCTTGGTGTTGTGCTTGATACCGAGTTCACGTCATTCACGGTCTACGGAGATACCGATGGCAAGGCGGCTGCGGTCCTCAAGGGACCGATTGATGAAGAAAGAAAGTCCGCACTGATCGATGCGCTGGCTGACTATGACGCGGTGACACTGGAGAAGACGGCGCGCGGCGATGTGTATCGCATGGATACTGATCAGATCAAAGACAAAGACGTCAACATCAAGACCTCGGAGGTGATGATGAGTCTGGCACGCAAAAACACCATTGTTGTCGGTACCGATCAACAGTATTTTGATTTTGCATTGTCAGATCGTCGTGATGTAGGTCGCTCGCTGAAGATCATGGCGGCGCCCAAAGCGTTCGTGCAAATCGGTGTTAACGCCGATGCGCTGGCACGCACTGAGGGTGGTCCATGGCAGTCCGGTTTGCTGCGGCAGACGCGCGAACTGGCCCTCGTGATCAGTGATAATCAGGGTGATGTCGATTTGCACCTGAACATGACCGCGAACGATCCGGCGACGACCGATTCAATCGCCAACGTGATCCGCGGACTGGTTGGTTTGCAAGCCCTGTCGGGCGATGGCAACGACTCACTGCGTACGCTGTTATCCAATCTTAAAATCGAAAACGACAGCCGCGGTTTAAATGTGAGACTCGTGGTGAGCCCTGACGACTTGATGCAGGCGACGCAATGATACGCTGACGCGTCTCACATTATGCTCACCGATGAGCCGGCTCTGATCGATGCGGCTAAGGCTGGATCAGAGTCGGCATTTACGCAGATTGCTCTGCACTACCGCGATCGTTTACTGCGATTCTTGATGGTTCGCGGCCAGTCCAGAGCCGATGCCGAAGACGCCGCTCAGGATGCCCTGGTTAACGCCTGGCGGTATCTTCCCAGCTACGACTCGCGCTGGCGCTTTAGCACCTGGCTGTATCGGATTGCGCTTCGAAAACAAACACGGCGCAATACCAACGTAGTGGCGCTGCATGATGCCGAACCACTGGCTGCACCGGCACATCAACTCGATAGCATCGAACGACATAACCTGTGGCGATTGGCGCAGCAGCATCTTTCACGTGACGTATGCACTGCACTTTGGCTAAAGTACGGGGAAGACTGTTCTATTAGAGAGATTGCCGGTGTGATGGGGCGCACGCAATCTTGGGTCAAGGTCAATTTGATGCGCGCGCGCAATCAATTGGCCGAGTCGGTCCGGGAGTAACGGTATGAACATTGATCAACGGCTGCGCAACGATGCGCAGAATATTCAGCCAGTGCATTCGGACACGGATGCTCACGCGTTGCAACAACGCTTGCGTGTAACACCGCAAGACATGCCTACCCGTTCGCGTGCCCAACTATGGTTGCCGGGTGGATTAATTGCGGCGAGCGTATTGATGGCACTGCTCTGGACACAGCAATCGGATACTTCCATCGAGCAACCGGACGAAGCTGGCTTGTTGCGCACACAAACAAACGTTGACGATGCCCTGCGTCCATTGCTCGAGGTCTCGGAAGCCAAAGCACTAGAGCAGGAGTGGGCGGCATTACAAGCCGATGTACAGCGCGTCAGAGATGATGTGCAGGCAACACTACCTGTGACGCTGGCGATCACACGCTAAAAAATTTGACGCTAAAGACGCGGCTCAAAAACACAGAATGTGCAATCGGGCGCACCGTCGGCGCCGCGCACGAATTGCTCTGACACGGCAAACCACTGAGATTCATCCAACGTCGGAAAAAAGGCATCCCCGGCCTCGATATCGACGTGCACCCGGGTGAGATAGACACGATCCACATGTGTCATCGCGGCTGCATAGATTTGCGCCCCACCGATAATCATCACCTCGGTCATCTCATTGAGTGACGCAAGCGCCGCCTCGAGACTGTTCACGACCTCAGCACCGTCGGCCGCGAAATCCACATTACGCGTCACAACGATATTGCGTCTGCATGGCAGAGGCTTACCGATCGATTCCCAGGTCTTGCGGCCCATAACGATCGGCTTCCCCATCGTCACACGCTTGAAGTACTTCAAGTCAGCGGGTAATCGCCAAGGCAATGCATTGTCCTTGCCGATCACGCCGTTGTCCGAAACGGCAACGATCAGCGAAACGATCAAACGGACACCGCCGCACGAATCAACGGATGCGGGTCATAGCCCTCGAACACAAAGTCCTCGATGCGGTAGTCGAACAATCCGACATCCTCACGCAAAATTTCCAACTGCGGCAGCGCGCGCGGCGTGCGCGATAACTGAAGATCGGCCTGCTCCAGATGGTTCAAATACAAGTGGCAATCACCACCGGTCCAGATGAAATCACCAACAGCGAGTCCGCACTCACGTGCGACCAGATGGGTTAGCAGCGCATATGAGGCGATGTTGAACGGCACGCCAAGAAAAATATCGGCACTGCGTTGATACAGCTGGCACGACAACGCGCCATCGGCGACATAGAATTGAAACAGGCAATGACAGGGCATCAATGCCATCTCATCGAGCTGTCCTACATTCCAAGCTGAGACAATAATGCGGCGAGAGTCCGGGGTATTTTTTAGCTGCTCAACAATCGCCTTGATCTGATCAATGCTCTGACCATCCGGAGCGGGCCAGGAGCGCCACTGCACACCGTACACCGGCCCAAGGTCACCGCCCTCGTCGGCCCATTCATCCCAGATCGAAATACCGTTGTCTTTCAACCAACTGATGTTGCTGTCACCCGACAAGAACCACAGCAACTCGCCGATAATCGACTTCAGATGCAGCTTCTTGGTCGTCACCAGCGGAAACCCCTCGCGCAGATCAAATCGCATCTGGTGACCAAACACACTCAGGGTCCCAGTCCCCGTGCGATCGGATTTCTCCACGCCGCTCTCGCGCACCCGGCGCATCAGATCAAGATATTGTTGCATCAGCTTGCTACAGCAGTTTGCGGCGTACGATAGGCACACCATATAAGATACAGACCATAGGCGATCATCGGCAGGCAGAGCAGTTGCCCCATGGTGAACCAACCGTCGGCAAGGTAGCCGATATGACCGTCCGGCAGTCGAACGAATTCAATGCCACTTCGGAAGACACCGTAACCGAGCAGAAACAAGCCGGACACTGCGCGCGTCGGCCGCGGTTTGCGGCTGAACCACGCCAGCAACACGAACAGAATGACGCCTTCAAATAACGCCTCGTACAACATCGATGGATGCTTGACGACGCCTTCGTGCAGAAAACCCCACGGCAAGTCAGTTGGACCACCCCACAGCTCGCCATTGATAAAATTGCCGATGCGCCCACAAAACAAGCCTAATGGCGTGAACACGGCAACGAAGTCGGTAATCTCGAAAAATCCGCGATCGTGTTTGCGGGCAAACAAGGCCATCGCGACCAATACGCCCAGTAGACCGCCATGGAAGGACATGCCACCCTCCCAGAACTTGAAAATATAGGTTGGGTCTTTGAGCACCTCGGTCCAGCCGTAGAAAATCAGATAACCAAGCCGACCGCCGAGAATGACGCCTAACGCACCGTAGAAGATAAGATCTTCAACATCCTTGGGCTCGATAGGTGCATCAGCGCGCTTGGCACGGTGGCGCGCAAAGAAGAACGACAAGACGAATCCGGCGAGATACGTCAGGCCGTACCAATGCACCTTCAATGGCCCAAGACTGAAGGCAACGCGGTCAATATCCGGATAAATAATCATGCGCGCGAGTGTACCAATGGTTTGCGCTATAGTCCCCCGCATGAACCGACTCACCGACGAAACCAGCCTCTATCTACAGCAACACAAGGACAATCCTGTCGACTGGTGGCCGTGGTGCGATGAAGCACTCGCCGAAGCCCGCGCATCAAAGAAACCGATTTTGTTGTCCATTGGGTATTCGGCCTGTCACTGGTGCCATGTCATGGCGCATGAGTCGTTTGAAAATGCGAAGGTGGCTGATTTGATGAATCGCCTGTTCGTCAACATCAAGGTCGATCGGGAACAAAGACCAGACATCGACAAGGTCTACCAAACGGCACACCAACTGATGGCACAGCGCCCTGGCGGTTGGCCATTGACGATGTTCCTGACACCCGACGAACAGCTGCCGTTTTTTGGGGGCACCTATTTCCCACCCGAAGCACGACATGGACTACCAAGCTTTGCCGAGGTGCTGGAAAAGGTCGCTGGGTTCCATGCTGACAATCCCGATGAAGCAGCCCGTCAGGGTGCCGCCGTCCAGGATGTGTTCGCCAAACTGGAGCCGGAACAAAAAGGCGACACGACGATTGACGCTGCCCCGGCCATGCAACTGCGGCACTTACTGGAGCAACAGCTCGACAGTAAACATGGCGGGTTTGGACGGGCACCCAAGTTCCCGCAAACCGGTGCACTGCTGCGCATGCTCAATCATTGGCGAGGCACGGCCGAGTCAGCGGAGCCCGATTTGCACGCACTGCTAATCAGTGCCTTGAGTCAGACGCGGATGATCGCAGGCGGTTTGTTCGATCAGGTCGGCGGCGGCTTCTTTCGATATTGCGTCGATGCGGATTGGCAGATCCCGCATTTCGAGAAAATGCTGTACGACAACGGTCAGCTCATGAGCCTGTTGGCAGCGTCGGCGCTAGCGACCGGTGATGCAGTATTTTCGCACGCACTGAGTGCCACAGCCGATTGGCTCTTGCGTGATATGCGGCATCCTGATGGTGCGTTTTTCGCCACGCTCGATGCCGACTCCGAAGGCGGCGAAGGGGCCTACTACGTGTGGACGCCCGATGAGGTGGCCGCATTACTGGATGAACAGGATGCCGAGTTGTTTGTGCCGTTATTCGGACTGAGTGAGCCAGCCAATTTCGAGGGTAAATGGCACCTGACCCAACGCGAACCATTGGAAGATCTGGCGCAAACCCGCGGCATGGCCGTCACGGCGCTACGCGAACAATTGGATCGCATTCGCCAGACCCTGAGCGAGGCCAGACAATCACGTTGCGCGCCGGGGCGTGATGAAAAAATCCTGACCAGCTGGAATGCACTGGCGATCAAGGGCCTGGCCAATGCGGCACGGGCGACGGGAACACCGGTCTATGCCGATGCCGCGCTCGCCGCCACGCAGTTCATCCATACGCACCTGTGGCGTGATGGGGTGCTCGCTAGCGGTTGCCAAGGTGATGAAACGTTCGGAGATGGCTATCTGGATGACTATGCGTTCATGGCTGATGCCTTGTTGTCGCTGCTCGAGGTTCGCTTTGAGGTCAGCTGGTTGCACTGGGCGATCGAGTTGACCGATACGCTACTCGAGCGCTTTGGTGATCGCGACACCGGCGCCTTGTTCTTCACCGCTGATAACGCCGAATCACTGATTTACCGCACACGCCCGATCGCCGATGACGCCACGCCGGCGGGGCAACGCGATTGCGGCGCGTGTGCTGATTCGCCTGGGCTTTGCACTCGCCGAATCGCGTTATCTGGAAGCCGCCGAGCGCATCTTGCTGTTTTCACGCAGCGCCGTGACCGAGTTTGCACAAGCACACGTGAGCTTGATTGAAGCAACGCAAGACTGGTTGGCGCCGATGCAAACACTGGTGTTACGCGGCGAAGCCGATGCTCTGAGCGTCTGGCAACGCGCCAGTAACACCGTCTATGCACCCCACCGTTGGACGCTGGCGATACCGTCCGACGCACAAGGCTTGCCTGAAGCCCTGGCGGTCCATACCGCGGTCGAAACCGGTGTGGTCGCCTATCTCTGTGACGGAACCACCTGTCGTTTGCCTATCACGGAGTGGCAGGATCTGGCGGCGGCCCTGAAGCAGTAGCCGCCGCTGCACGCTTACGCCAGCTGGCGCTTCACCTTCTGGTGCTCGTCCTCAACCAGGCCATGTTTCCAATAGCCGGATATGTAGGTGTCCTGCTTGCGTAAATCCGCGTGTTCACGCAGGTAGTCGCGAATCCGTTTGATGACCCCTGACTCACCCGCAATACAGGTCTGAATCCGACCTTGCGGCAACTCGGTCGCCATCAATGTCTCCGGCTGAACATCACAAGGGACATGTTTTTCAGGCTGGACCAGCCAGCGAATCTCGACCCCGGTCGGTGCATTGATATCCTGTCGATCTTCGTTGGACGCGACCTCGAAGAGTGCGAGCCCTTTTGCATCCCGAGGCATCGCTTCCAGTGCTGCGGCAGCCACCGGAATTGCAGACGCATCCGCCGCTATCAGATACCAATCGGCCTCGAAGTGGCTCACCTTCGGTGAACTGGGCCCCATAAAGCCGAGAAAAGAGCCTGCAGTCGCCCGATTTGCCCAACTGGATGCCGGACCATTGTCACCATGATCAACGAAGTCAATATCCAGCTCGAGGCTGTCAGGGCGAAAATGCCGCACGGTGAAGGTACGCCGCACAGGCTTGCCCTCGACGATACGTTTTTCGAAATCCGCCTTTGCCTCTTCGGCCTCTGGCAGCAAGAGCTTGCAGTTACCACCCTCGCTACCGACCGGAAAACCGGTCAGCTCCGGGCCGGCAAAGGTGACTCGTATCATGTTGGGGGTCGGGTGCCAGGCCTTCTTGACCGTCAACAAACGTGGGCCACGGCGACCCGCAACCTTACGGACTGCCTGAGTTAACGTGCTTTTG
>JBCCZN010000002.1:0-43248 GCA_039187375.1 Pseudomonadota bacterium | reverse complement strand
GTCGTCGGTGTTCTTGAACGTACGGGCACCGTGCTGGATCGCCTGGTATTGACGTCGCTCGACAGTGTGTGGGCGATACATGAACCTGCCGGCACTTCGGACAACCAAGACGCACATGAGCACGGCGACGAAGATCATGCTCATCGTCATGATCTTCCTCGTCGTGCTCGTGCGCCTCGTGATCATGTTCATCGTCATGATCTTCTTCGTCGTGCTCGTGCGCCTCGTGATCATGTTCATCGTCATGATCTTCGTCGCCGTGCTCGTGTGCGTCTTCGTTATCGCTAGTGCCACCAGGTTCGTGTATTGCCCAAACACTGTCGAGCGACGTTAACACCAGGCGATCCAGCACAGAGCCCGTGCGTTCGAGAATACCGACGACGCGATATTGGTCCTCATCATGGCTGTGGCCAGCGTCGGAGAAGCCGTGTGCACCAACAAATGTTGAGCCAACGCTGAGGTTGGCACGGGCGGCCACGGCAGCACCGACAACGGCCTGCATGCGTCGTTGCCACCATTCGCCTTCGGCTATGCTGGCATCGTAAAGCGCTGCATAGTCCGGTGTGGTGCCGACAATACGAAAGCCTCTATAGCTATCGCCCAAAGACAGCGGGATAGCCTCGGCGATGCGTGTGTCGTTGGCCCAGATATTGGCGTCAGCCAACGCAATGTTTCCGGTCGGCACATCGGCGTGATAGACCGCGGAGAGGACCAACTGGACTGGGCTGCCTTTCGCACCGATAACAAGATCGACACCTTCTGCGTCGCGTGACATTGTGTCGGACACCTGTGCGCCCACCAACAACAGAATCACGATGCTGGCAGTGCCCAATGCCATCAGCAGCACGTTGACAGCGGATGTCAGCTTCGACAAACCGAGATTGGCGAGTGCGAGTCGGAACCAGCTCATGACGGGCGCCTCAGATCAAAGTCCTGATCCAGACTGCCGCGGATTCGTTGATCATGGGTGACGACCAGCAGCGTTGCACCAGTCTCGGCGACTGCATCTCGCAGCATGCCAATCGCTTGCATGGCGTTGTTATCATCCAATGCCGATGTCGGCTCATCCGCCATGACAATGCGGGGCCGATGGATCAAAGCTCGGGCAATCGCGGCGCGTTGTGCCTGACCTTGGCTGAGCATTGATGGCTTGTGATGCGCGACGTCTGCAACGCCCAACCGAGTCAGCAGTGCATCGACATTGTCACTGTCAGCGCCATTGCGTGATAAGCGTTTGGCCAGGAGAATATTCTCGCGAACAGACAGCGACTTTATTAGGTGAAAGCGCTGCAGCACCAGGCCAATATTGTGACCTCGAAATCGGTCCATCGCAGGGCCCTGCAGGGTTGAGAGATCCTGCTCGAGGATGTGAATCGAGCCTTGGTTGGGTTGGAGTAATCCGGCCAGCAGATGCAGGAAGCTTGTCTTGCCGCATCCGGAAGGGCCGATGACCGAGACGCTCTTACCCTGCGCGAGCGAGAACGAGTCAATATCGATGACGAGCTGGTCATCAAACCCGAATTGTAGCTGACTGACTTCTATCGCGTTCATTGTCCGCTTCGAATACTCCTAGCGCGCCACAAATGAGCAGAGGCCAACAAAATAGACCCGGCAATAGTCAATGACTGTTCCAGTGGCTCGAGCTGCGGCACAAATGCTCCCGCGATCAACAATGCCAGACCTGACAGCGCAGCACCGACAAACACAGGTCGCCCTGAATTGCTGCGATCGCTCATCAGTATATAGATCGTCGCCGGTGCGGCGAGCAATACCAAAATTTTGTGGACCCATTCGTTGTCAATGAGTGGCAAGGACAATGACATCGACGACACCAGCACTGGCAAGGCAATACAATGCAACAAGCAAAGCCCCGCCATGCCGGCAGCGTAGATGTCTACAGAGCGCGCGTCTTGGTCATCGCTCATCAGCGAAGATTTTATGTTCATTATCAATGCCTTGAAAGTACGCTGCCCGATATGTCGATGACATCGGGCGAGACCGATAATGATACATTATATCCCGCTACGACTCCCGAAACAGAGTCGTGACTAAGAACCCAGATGGCTTAGCAGCAGCAGTCTTGCTCGCAGCAGTTGCAATCATTCGTTTCGCACTGGTCTTTTGTTTCGCACGGGCATTCGCAGCATTTGTCTGACATGGGGGACTCCTCAGGTTTGTTCTTCAGGCGGGCGCGGATTCGATTTGGTCAGCCAGCGCTCGCAACTTGTCGGCAACATCAGACCGATTCAACGAATAAATTCGCTCACGGCCTTTTTTCTCAATTTGAACCACGCCCTCTTGGGCAAGGATCTTCAAATGGCGCGAAACGACAGAAGAATCGACACTGCAGCATTCGCACAGACACATCGCATTCTGTGGTCCTTTGCACTGGCATAGTTCATACACCAAAGACAGTCTGTTGTACTCGCCCAGCGCTTTGAGCAAGTTCGCCAGTGATTCGGTATCGTCCAGCTCCATGGCCCTATATTTGCTTATTTGTGCAAATATGTCAACGAAATGCTGACTATTCGACGACCCCTAGCACGCTGATCGTAAAGCTGGGCACGGCACTGCCTGAGCTTGGATTCAATGCGCCTGATGGCCGGAAGCGAATGTGTGTGACAGTCGCGTCAGACGGCGAGGTCGGCGTGTAATTGAAATTCACGCCATCGGTTGAAAACTCGACGCTATCGCCGCCATCGGCCGGACCGCCGTAGGTGAAGGTCAAGCCGGACGGGGTGGCGCCGTCGGTGAAGGCAAAGGCGCCGGCGCCGCTGGTGACCAATGCCACGTCATCGGGAAACGCGTCGGTTAGTACCAGTGTCGTTGGGTCGACGCGTTGGCCTGGGTTTTCAACTGCAATGTCATACCGGACAAGACTGCCCGGAATGTAAAACTCTGAACTGCTACTGCCATCAACAGTCACGGTTTTCGCGACGGTCAGATTGGTGACGCAGCTTTCAGGTGGTGCGACGGATATAGACGCCGTAGTGTTCACGCACTGTGCGCCACGGATATCAAAGTTGTTACTGCTCAGATCCTGCCAGGGGCCACCCGGTGCACGCGCCTGAAAGCCGACCCGACCGTCGCAACAACCTTCGTAACCGAGTGCTTCATATCGGTGCCAACCGGGCGTGAGTGTGATGGTGCCCTCCAGTGTTTCTCCCGTCCGGTTGTAGTTGCCGGCCCACCATAGATCATCGTTCCAGTCTTCTTCCAAGGCCTGGCCGCTGACATACAAATGACCCCCTCGACCGAAGTCAGCCCCGTAACGAAAACTCCAGCTGCCTGCATTGGCTGCCGTGACGTTGAGTACAGCACTGATGCACCAGCCAAAATTGCCGTTGCTGCCGCCTATATCGCGATTGTTAAGGCCCGTGACACTGGTCCGCACGCGATCGTCAACATCGGTAGTGGCGGCAGCGAATGCGGCCAGACCCGTTGCCGCACTGGTCGGATCTGCACTCGACACGCGGCTTCTGAGGCGAACACCGGCATCAGGGAATACAGCCAACGCGTTATCGGCGGCACTGAGCGACTCGTCTCCAAAATACACGTAAATCAGTTCAGACGCGCCACTGCCAATCGGGGGTAAACGCGTGTAGATCGTGGCACTTCGTGCCACTGGATCCCAGCCTGCCACCACAAAATCCACTGGTGTCAGGTCGTCTGCTCGAAACACCCGCACGTCTTCGGCACTGCTTGAGAAGGTGTACTCAATTGGAAAATCGGTGCTTGTCAGATCGATGCGAGTCTCGGCGTTGTGTGTACCGGAAACTGCAGATACGGTTACGGGAATGCGATGACGCAGGCTGCAGCTTTGCTGCGGCCATTGTGCAAGCGCGCTCGATGCGCTGACACAAAACCAAACAGCTATCAGCGAAGGTGTATTGATCAGGCGGTGCATGACGGATATG
Source organism: Pseudomonadota bacterium (assembly GCA_039187375.1). Classification (GTDB taxonomy): domain Bacteria; phylum Pseudomonadota; class Gammaproteobacteria; order Steroidobacterales; family Woeseiaceae; genus CALBPI01. The sequence continues at coordinate 39,331 of JBCCZN010000002.1, read as the reverse complement.
TTTTTGATCATGACCGTAACTATACATTCAAAGGATCAGTAATATCTTTTAGCTTATGACTGCACTACCTGATTTCAAACTGGAAACTTACTTTGCCAAGTGGGAGTTCAACTGCCGGCATCACATGACCGCATCTGATGCGGAGAGCTTGTCTTTGAAGGATCTGCTGTCGATGGCCACTGATGCAGAACGTGCGGAGTTTGAAGATATGTGGTTGGGATACACCGAGACCTGGGGCGCGCCTGATGTTCGCCAGATTGTCTCAGGTATGTATGCCGAGCGCAGCGCAGACGAGGTACTGTGTTTTGCTGGCGCCAGTGAGGGGATTTTTGCTGCGCATCAGATACTGCTGGATCAGGACAGTCATGCCATTGCGATCACGCCAAATTACCAGTCGCATGAATCGCTGCCTAATGCAGTTTGTGCGACCACCGGTGTGCCCCTGGATCCTGATGATAGCTGGTCTTTGAATATTGATCGGGTTGCCGATGCGATCCGCACGAATACGCGCCTGTTGACGATCAATTTTCCGCATAATCCGACCGGCAAAATTCTGGAGCGCGATCGCTTTGATGCGTTGATTGCGCTGTGTCGTAAGCATGGTATTTACATTCTCAGTGACGAGATTTTCAACGGGCTGGGACGCACCGGTACCGAGCATCTACCGTTTGTGACCGATGTCTACGAGCGTGGCCTGTCATTGAACGTGACCTCAAAGGCCTACGGATTACCGGGTTTGCGGGTTGGGTGGATTGCCTGTGCGGATCGTGACCTTTTGAGTCGTATGGAGCGACTAAAACACTATCTGTCAATTTGTAATGCCGGGCCAAGTGAACGCTTGACCAAAATTGCGATGACTTATCGCAACGATATCCTGCGTCGTAACTGTCAGATCATTGACCGTAATGTTGAATCGCTGAATCAGTTTTTTGCACAGCATCAGGACCTGTTCGACTGGCAACCGTCAGATGGTTCGTGCATGGCGTTTCCCCGTTATACCGGTAGTGATGGGGTTGAGGTGTTTTGTAAACGCCTGATCGAAGAGGCTGGTGTGTTGTTGTTGCCCAGCAGCATCTACGCATCGGCACTCGGGCAAACACCGGTCGATCGGTTTCGCATCGGTTTCGGTCGTCGTCAGGTGCCCGAAGGCTTGGCTGCGATGCAGGCATATATTGACGAAGCCTACGCTTGATCGAGCGTCTAGCCAGCACCGGTTGGCGTGGATCAACGGCGAATCCGGGCATAGCGTCTCCAAACGATAGAACATATGTCGAGTGCATCACAGTTTGATCAAAAAATGCGTTGAACTGCGCCTGCCACCGAGGGTGATTCTGTAATATTCGTCCATCCGTTGCGGGTTTGTAGTGCACAGAGGCGCTCCAGAGGGTTACATTGAAGTCACCGACCAACACCCAAAGACTGACGATCGTCTTGATGCTCGCGCTCGGCGTGGCATTTTTCTACGCTACCTACATCGGCATCGGTAGCGTCGTCGCCGAGCAGAGTCGGGTGCAGCAACAATCGGTGTCTCCTGTCTTCGATTTGGTCCGTGACGAGCTGCTGCGGCCCTTTTACATTGCCGAGACGTTTGCGAACACCGTCGATTTTGTTGCCACGATGGAAGCCGAAGATTTTGACGAGGCAACGTTGCTGTCAAGGTTGCAGGCGATGGAGCAAAAGCTTGGCCTGAGTTTTTTCGTGGCTAGCGAACGTACCCGCAAACAGTATTTCTCCAACGGCAACACGCTCGACCTCGTCGAAGGTAATGTCGCCTGGTATTTCCAGGCTAAAGCGCGTGATCGTGACTTTATGGCCGATTTGGGTCAGGTCGGTGATGTGCACTTGTTTTTCGATGTGAAAATGCGCGGCGACAACGACGAATTTCTGGGATATGTCGGCGTCGGTAAGCGCGTCCAGCAATTTCTGGAGTCGTTTGATCGCTACAAGGCGATGTACGGCTATGATTTTCTGTTCGTCAACGATAACGACGAGATCATGCTCTCATCGCTGCCTGAGCTGGTTGTGACCGACGCGTACATCCCGACGTTGGATGCGCTGGATTGGTTTCAGCACGGCGACGATTCCAGCGCTAGTCATGACAGTGAAATTATTCAGGTCAATGACCAGGATTTGCTGGTATCCGAGTTTGGTATCAAGGAGCTTGGTTGGCGTTTGTTATTGCTCAGTCCGCTTGAGGCGCGCCAGTCACAAACAACCCGCGCGTTTCTAAGCAATGCACTCGCTGCGTTGTTGATTGTGTTGTTCTTCGCAGGTGGCGTGGCGGCACTGATGATGCTGTACAAGCGAAATCTGGAGAACCAGGCACAAATTGATCTGTTGACCGGGCTGCCAAATCGGACTTACGTACAACGGTACTTCAATCAGTTAAAGAGAAGCGGCACGACGTTGTGCGCGATTATTGTGGATCTCGATCGATTTAAAGAGGTCAACGATTCGTTGGGTCACGAAGCGGGCGACCTGGTACTGCAAGCGGCGGCAACGGTTTTAGCCGGTGCGGCCAGAGAGAAAGATATCGTTGGGCGCTGGGGTGGCGAGGAGTTTGTGATGTTGATCGCGACCGAGTCGGAGGACACAGGCCGTGACATTGCCGAGCGTGCCCGCAAAGAGCTTGCTGCGCTCGAGATTCCAACACGCGAGTCGACAGTATCGATTACTGCGAGCTTTGGTGTCGCGTTCGGCGATGCCAAGGCCGAGTCGATGGCCGCATTACTGGCCAAGGCAGACGATGCGATGTACCAGGCCAAGCTCGATGGACGAAATCTCGTGCGGGTGTATACCCCCGAGACAGCGTCGATCCGATTGGTCGACACCGCCTAGAGGCCCCCGGTGATCGGTGCTGTCACAGTCAATCCTGTTGCTTCGATCAGCAATCGTGTCGTATCTGTCGCACGAACTGACGAGTCGCAGGCGACTGAAGAGCAGATTGCCCAGGCGCGTGATAAAGCGCTCATGCAGCAGGAGGTCGATGCGCTTAAGGCGCGCGATCGTGAGGTACGTGCGCATGAACAGGCGCATTTGGCAGCGGCTGGGCAATACGCAACTGGCGGCATTCAGTACACCTACAAGCGTGGACCGGATGGTCGTTTTTATGCGGTAGGCGGTGAGGTGTCAGTTGACACATCCGAGGTGCCAAACGACCCGGAAGCGACACTCGCCAAGGCGATCGTTTTGCGTCGTGCGGCATTGGCACCAGCAGAGCCCTCGCAACAAGATCGCGCTGTGGCCGCACAAATGACGCAGATGGCAGCAGAGGCGCGGCAGGAAATCAATCAGGCCACCATATGCCCGACGTGTGGCGGGGCGCATTCCGCCGAGGCACATGCCGGTGTCGCGGTGTATGCGCAAGCGGGCCTCGAGCCTGCGAAGCCGGTTGCGATCGTGTGATGCGAGTCTTTACGCGCAGTGTTACAGGCGCGTTATCGCTTAGTGCGCTGTTTCTTCTAAGCTTGTCATCGTGTTCCAGTGGTGGTGGAAACGATGAGCCCGTTGTTGCGGGGGATCCACCTGCCGATCCACCTAGTGATCCGCCCGGTGACTCACCTAGTGACCCACCTAGTGATCCGCCCGCTGATCCACCGCCGACAGGTAGCATTCGTTACGACATTAATGGTGATTATCGTTGGGAGTCCTTGGCGCTGCGCACTGAGCAACAAAAAATCGACGGCGTTGGCGGCGGCGAAGGCATGCAGTTTCCGTTTGATGTCGATATTGCGCCGAGCAACGATCAAATCGCCTATTTGCTAACGGACACGTCACAGGTATGGCGTTCCGACGATGCCGGGATATCGTGGCGCCGCGCAGCCGGTGGGTTTGTTGCAAATGGCGGTCTATCGCTAGCGATCGACCCCCAAGATCCCCTGCGTGTCTTAGTTGCCGCATCAGTCCATCTCAACGGGCGTTCGGAGCCTAGCGCGGATGGTATTTGGATCACTGAGGACGGTGGTGCCAGCTGGTCTCGATCACAGGCGGCGACCTATTTACGTGAACAACGTGGTGGCGATGCAATCGCATTTGATCCGTTAACAAACCAGGTACTGGCAGGCACTCATGCCGAAGGTCTGTTTTGGTCCAACGATCGCGGTGTAACCTGGCAGTCACTGAACTTACTGGTGGGCGATCCCATAACGGACGTCGTCGCGCATCAGTCGTTTAGTGGCGTTTTCTATCTTGCCGCGAACAGTGGCTTATACCGCTACGATCGAGCTAACGGACTGCAGACGCTGGATACGTTACCCGCCAGGCCAATCAACGTCGAAACGGATGCGACCAATGGTCGTCGACTTTGGGTCACGGTGGAAAACAACGGCGTATATTGGTCCGAGGATGGTGGGCTAACGTTAACCGCGCGTTCGACCGGTATGGGTTATCGACAAGTCAATTGGTTATCCTCCAGCCCCGCAGATCCGAACCGGCTGATTGCATCAATGTACAACACTGGCGGCAACACTCTGTGGATTAGTGATAACGGCGGTGCATCCTGGCAGCGTAATCAATCGTTATTCTCTATGCCCGAAGTGAATCAGAATTCCGGCGGGTTCTTTTTCGGTACGCCAATCGGCATGTCGCCTACCGATCCCAATGTTGCGATCGCAGTTGCGGCCGCCAACGTGATCGTGCGATCTCTCGATGGCGGCCTGAACTGGGTGTTTGCCTCAACCGGTTTTACCGGTGCTCGTGTGTTGCAGCATGGCCGCGGTTTTGATGCCGAAGATGACGATATTCTGTATTTATTTCTCGTTGATTTTGGTGCGCTGGTCAGTCGCGACGGCGCACAGTCGTTCCGTACATCAGGCGTGCCTCGATACAACGATCGACAAACGACTTACTCCGGTGCGGTGAAGCCGGGCAGTAATGGTCAGACTGTCGTGACCGCAGCCGGTGACTACAACGAACAGGCGCTGATCATCAGCAATGACGGTGGCGAGAGTTGGCGCGATAGTGGTCGGCGTGGCCGGATCGAGTTTGTCGGGTTTTCGCCGACCGATTCTGAGCGCGTTTATGCTGGACGCTATCGAAGCGATGACGGTGGTGTGACCTGGTCAACACTGACTCGATCAGTCGATCATGTCGGTGCATTCAGTGGATCCGTTTATAGCTACGACGGTCGACAGTTACGTTGGTCGGATGATGGTGGTGATTCATGGTCTGTTATGGGGCAATCGATGAGTTGCAATATAGAGGTCGTCGCCGAGCTTGATGAGCAGGAAGGTGCGCTCATAGCTGCGGGTGCATGCGGGGTCTACAAGCTCATCAACAATGTCTGGCAGCAGCGCGATACTGCTGACGGAATTCAGCAGGATTTCTTCGGGTCCCAGGATACACGGGCGATCGCTGTTTCGCCGGTTGATTCGAACTTTGTCTGTATCGGTAAGTGGATTACCTATCGCGGACACAGCAACGGCGTGTTTTGTTCGGCAGATGCCGGCGAGCAGTGGCGCGCATTTTCTTTCGATCTACAGATGCCATTCACCCCGTGGTCGTTAGCGTTTGCCCCGTCGGGCGAGTTACATATGGGCTCTTCACACGGCAATTTTGTGCTGCGGTCGGATTAGGCCAGATCACTTTTCGTGACCTGGCCTGTCCCCGTTAGTCGTCTGTGTAGGCTTGCGAGACCGCGTAGCTGTCTTCGAACCAGTTCCAGCTCTTCACCATACCGTCGACCACATGCACACGAACGGCCCAGCTCATATCGCCGGTGCTTTTACCGGTGTTGATGGCATCCGCCGCCATCGTGCCCATGAATACAGCCTGATCACCATTCGCGAAACTGAAGTCGGTTGTCCATTTGGTAGTTTTCAGTCCGCCGCCAAATGTTGGCAGAAATTCATTCAGAACCGTCTCCTTGCCTTCCCAGGTACCAATCCATGGGACATTCTTGTCACCTTCGTTGTGCCAAACGAAGTCGTCTGTCATCAATCCGGACAGGGTCTCCATGTCGCCCGAACCGGCTGCCATCAAAAATGACTGTGCCACCTTTAGCGTGGCAGCAGCGGGATCAACTGCCGCGGCGGCCTCCGACTCGTGGTGACCTGCGTCGCTTTTGGCGCAACCGGTCAGTAGCATTGAGAGCGCAATTGCGCCCAATATTGAGATTCGCATTGGGTTTCTCTCCCCATAGAATTAAACGCGGCCTAATGATGCGCCTCTGCCAGCATCAATTCCGCAGTGTTTTTTGTAAAATAGAATTCTAAAAATTCGAAAACTGAAGATTCCCGGCAGGAGAGCTGAAATGTTGAACCACGTCATGATTGGCGCCAGTGATATCAAAAAAACCAAGGCGTTTTACGACACGGTACTCGCCGTGCTCGGTGCCCGCGAGGCCTTTGTTCACACGAATGACACCGGTCAGACACGACTATTTTGGAGTCACAACGGCTCGACGTTCAGCGTCAGCGAACCGATCAATGGTGAGCCGCCCAGTGTCGCGAATGGCATGACGATTGGGTTTGTCTGTGACTCACCGGAGCAACTTCAGTTGTTTCATGATACAGCGATAGCCAATGGTGGCAGTCTCTGTGAGGAGCCGCCCGGGCCGCGCGATGGATCTATGGGCCTGATGTACCTGTGCTATTTCCGTGATCCAGATGGCCACAAGATCTGTGGTATTCACCGCCCGGCGAAGTAGGCGGATTTCACAGTAGCTATTGTCGAACGAATCCGGCATTCTCATTCCTCCAATGGCGGTTATTTGAGGAGGTGATCACATGTCGAGTGAGTATCAACTGGAACAGAGTATGCAGGCGTGTGCGGTTGAGGGCACGACGCATTGATCGTCCCCTGACACCACGCGGGCAGAATCTGCCCGACTCACGGAAAGGCCGCGTATTTCGCGGCCTTTTTTATAGATGAACGAGAACACAATCGAACAGCACGTCAGGGTCGCTGATGCCGATACACAGGCGGTCGCTTTGCTGCATGCTGCAACCGGCCTGCCAAAACAACGCATCAAGCATGCGATGGCGTGTGGCGCGGTTTGGTTGACGCGGGCTCGCAGTACGGCACGGTTACGACGTGCGACCCGTTCATTGCAGGTCGGAGACGAGCTGCATCTGTACTACAACCCTAGCGTGCTTGCAGAGGAGCCGATAACGCCGAGACGGGTCGCAGACGAAGGCGCGTTTTCGGTTTGGGATAAACCCTCTGGTCTCCGATCACAAGGCTCCAGGTGGGGTGATCACTGCACGGTGATGCGCTTTGCTGAAACCCACCTGCAGCCAAAACGAAATGCGTTTACTGTGCATCGGCTCGATCGGGCCGCATCCGGTTTGATGCTGATTGCTCATACTAAGAAAGCGGCTGCGAATCTATCTAGCCAGTTCCGTAATCGTGCTGTCGAGAAACGCTATCGTGCCATCGTCAGCGGTGATGCGAGCGCGATTGGTGAGGCGCAGATTATTGAGCTGCCGATTGATGCAAAGCCAGCGCGCAGTATGTGTCGCTTTATCGAATGCCGAGCCGATCAAGCTCAATCAGTTGTTGAGGTCGCTATCGAGACAGGCAGGAAGCACCAGATCCGTCGCCATTTGCAACACATTGGCTTCCCGATTGTTGGTGATCGACTGTACGGTGGTGCAACCAAAGACGATGTCGATTTACAACTACGGTCTGTCTTTTTGTCATTTACGCATCCGGAAACGGGCGAGAGTGTGACCTATGATCATCGGTCTTGAGCCGAGCATTTTCGCTTTAGTGGTAGTCGCCGCGCTGTTCGGGGGTGTGTTGCACGGCGCAACAGGTATGGCCGGTGGCTTGCTAATTGCTGCAATCCTGTCTTACGTGATTGGTATTAAAGCTGCCGTGCCAGTGGTCACTGTGACACTGGTCATCAGTCACTTCAGTCGAGTCTTGTTGTACTTCCAACATGCGGACTGGCGCATCGTTATGCGTGTTTTGGGTTTCGGCGGTCCGATGATCATCGCAGGGGCTGTGGTCTTCGGTCTGATTAGCCCCCGCAGCGTCGCGATTGTCTTCGCTGTATTTTTATCATTGTCTTTTCCGATCAAATACTGGGCGCGCCGCAATGATCTGAAAACCGGTCCCAAGCTACTGGCAGGTGCCAGCGTCATCTGGGGGATGCTGGCAGGCAATGTTATTGGTCCAGGTTTTTTTCTGGCACCGTTTTTATTGGGAACCGGCATGGGTCGCATGACCTATGTTGGTACGTTAGCCGTGATCACATTCGTCATGAATATCGTCAAGATCGGCGTATTCGGTGCGACCGCATTAATCGACCAGCAGTTGTTGTTACTGGGCATCGTGACGGGTCTGATCACAGTGCCAGGTAACTGGATCGGTAAGTCAATTCTGATGCGGATGCGCGACAGTGATCACCGTCTTGCAATCGATGTGATGACCGCAATTCTGATTGTCAGTTTTGTGGTGCTGGCGCTGCGTTCCTAGGGTCTATTGCCTGCTCGTTGACGATCTGAGTTGCAAAACGAATGGTGTTCGCGACCAGCGTATTGAGATCGCTCAATTGGGTTCGATGATTGGCGTTGCAGACTCGAATGGCAAAGCGGCCATTCAGGTATGTCTGCGAGGGTACGGCGGTGCCGCTTTCGTGGATACGTAACAGGATTTCTTCGTTGATGGCATTCAGTTGCGCGTCCGACAACGTCGGATCGATGTAGCGATAACAGACGATATTCATCGCAACCGGAGCCATCACCTCCAGACATTCATGTTGTTCGATGAGATCAGCAAGCTGCCGTGCCTGCTTGATATTTGTGGCAATACGTTGACCGATTCGGTCGACCCCCTGTTCCTGCATGCACATCCACGCTTTGAGTGCCCGAAAACTACGCGACAGTTGAATGCCCTTGTCGGCAAAATAGGTATTGTCGACAGCGAGTCCGCGTTGGGTTGGACTAAGATAAGACGCCTGGGTTGCGAAGGCGTTGTTTTGCGCGTCGGTTAAACGGGTCACAACACAGCCGATGTCATAGGGCATGTAGCCCCACTTGTGCAGATCGAATGCCATCGAATCGGCGCGCTCTTGTCCTGCCACCAGATCGCGCGTGTCATCACTCCAGGCAGCCAGCGAACCAAACGCACCATCGACGTGAAACCACAGATCGAATTCGTCAGCAAGCTCACGCAGCGCATGCAGGTCATCAACGGCACCAGTATTGACGGTGCCCGCGTTGCCGTTAATGCAAAAGGGTCGCTCACCGGCGGTGATGTCCGCTTGAATTTGTTGGCGACAGGCATCGACGTCGATTTCGAACTGGTTGTTGACCTGAATCGAACGAAATGCGTTTCGGCCAAGACCCATGACTTCACAAGCCTTGTATATCCAACTGTGGGTTTCACTGCTGCCGTAGACCCGCAGCATCGGTGTGTCGTTGATTTGCAGTCCCTGGGTGCGTACGTCGAATCCAGCTTTATGGTGACGCGCAACCACCAGTGCATTGAGGTTAGCCATGGTGCCACCGCTGACGAGCAGACCTGAGGCGTCTGCTGGATAACCGACGAGCTCCGCGAGCCAACGAATCACCTGTTTCTCAATCAATGATGCCGATTGATCATAGCCGGCCAGATGGGCATTCATGCCCGCAGCCAACATGTCGGCCAGCATGCCGGTTGGCGTGCCATTCCCCATGACCCAGCCAAAAAAAGCCGGATGCAGGTTGCCGGTGGGGAACGGCAGAATGTGTTCCTTAAAGGTCGCGTAGACATCAGCCAGTGGCTGGCCCTTATGCGGAATTGGAGTCAGCAAAGTGTCCTTCGAGTTCGCAGGCACGGTTCGCCAGGCCGGGCGCTCACGCACGCTTTGCAGGTAATCGAGCATGTCGTCGACCATCTGATGCGCAACCTCACGTGTGGCCGCCCAATCGTCGGGATCCAGTGTGGGTTCGGTCTGATTGTTGCCTGATGTCGTCATTTTATCGAGTTTAAGCTCCAACCGGCGTTGCCGCTATCTCTTTCATGGAGCGACGTCTGACCGGGAGATATTTGTTTGCGCTGGGGCTGGTTGCTGCCGTGCTGGTGGTGACGTACGTCTTAATTGTGCAGCAAGACAGACAGCAGCGCGACGCCGGCTATGTGATCAACATTGCCGGGATGCAGCGCATGCTGTCGCAACGGATCCACCTGCTGATCGAACAATTGCATGTGCGACCGGGCGACACGGATGCGGCGATCAAGGTGTATAGCCTTGGCGCTGCCATCGAGCGGATGCAGGACAATCATCGCGAGCTCACAGAGGGAGCGGGCGTTGCTTTTCTGACTCAAGACATCCAGGCACGTTATTTCGAACAGGATGGCGTCGATGAACTGACGACACAATTTTTGGCGGCGGCTCGCACTGCGCAGTCGAAAATCTCCAGTAATCCGGCTGGCGCCCTCGAGGTCGATGTCGAATTGACGGAGTTGGAACGCGTACAGTCGGAAGGCTTGCTTCCAAAGCTGGACGCTGTTGTATCAGCGTTGGAGCAAGAAATTGCCGTTCGGGTGCAGAAGTCAATTGACTTGAAAAAGACCTGCTTCATCGCGGGTCTGGCAGTGTTGATACTGGAAGCGCTGTTTGTATTTGCACCCATGGTGCGGATGATCCGCGAGACGCTGGTCTTGTATGCGTCGGCCAACAATGCGCTACGTGAGTTCAGTTATCGCCTGTCGCACAATTTACGCGCCCCGGTGGCGTCGGCGATCGGTCTGGTATCGATTACACAAGAAACGATGGCCAATGGCGATCACGATATGGCGCGCGACAGTATCGAGCGGCTTAGCGGTGCAATGATGCGGTTGGATAAACAGATTTCCGACAGCATTGCGGCACTGAAATCTCAAGAGTCACTGCCTGATCCAGAGCCGGTCCATATGCAACAACTTTTCGAAACAGTGATTGCAAAGCTCGATCATCTGCCAGGTTTCGATCATGTACGCGTGAGCACTCATGTGCGTCACGAAGAGCCTGTTGTGATTGTGCGTTCCTACGTTGAGCAGATCGTCGAAAATTTCGTTTCCAATGCGATCAAATACCAGGATCCAAATGCGTCACAGAGCTATGTCGATATCGACTACGACAAGCAGGGAGATCTGTGTGAAATACGGGTGCGCGACAACGGTTTGGGGGTGCCCGCAGCGCATCGAGGGCAGTTGTTTGAGCGCTTCCAGCGTTTCCATCCGCATGCTGCTAGTGGTTCTGGTTTGGGCCTGTATCTGGTGCGTCGATGTGCCGAAGCCATTGGCGGCACGGTCAACTACAAGGCCGTCACTGAAGGCTCCGAGTTTTCATTTGTCTTCAATGCGAGCTGATTGGCTATGCATCATCCTCAGAAAGTTCTGCTGGTCGAAGACAACGAAGATGATCAATACATCGGTCGGTATGTAATCAAAAAGCAATGGCCACACGCGCAGATCGTCGTCGCTAAAGATGGTTTGCACGCCATCGAAGTGCTGGAAGAGGCCGGCATGAAACCACCGGACCTGATATTGCTCGACATCAATATGCCACGCATGGACGGGCATGAGTTTCTTGCGGCGTGGTATGGCGAGAGGGGATTACATATTCCCGTCGTGGTGATTCTGACATCGTCTGAACAGGCGCAGGACAAACAGCGTACGAGTCAGTACAGTTGTGTCAGTGATTATTTGATCAAACCACTGACCCAGGACAATCTCGCAACGATGCGCTGGGCGAGCTGAAGCGTATCGTTTGGTGCGGATTGTCACGCATGCGTGAGGATCTGCATGGTAAACGACACGTTGGCAGTATTGCTCGGCAGATTCCAGCCACTACACAAGGGGCATATCGAGACGATTCGCACCGCACTGGCCATCTGCGATCATGTATTGGTCGTTGTCGGCAGCGCCGAGCGTGCTCGCAGTGTGCGTGATCCATGGCTGGCCGACGAGCGCTGTGAACAGTTGCGCATAGCATTCAGTGAATTCGATACAGATCGTTTGCTGGTACGCACTTTGCCTGACTGGCTCTACGACTCAACACACTGGTTGTCGCAATGGCGCGCGCTGATTCAAGACGCGGCTCGCGGGCGTCGCATTCGAATCTTGCAACGCGATCCGCATGCAGAGTCAGGGTTGTTTGATGGTCTGGACGCTACAGGCTGGATCATCAACGACACCCTCACTGTCGCCAGCGGTACTGTGATTCGCGATGCGATGTTCCGACGCGGCCATTGGCAGGACGATGTACCGTCGGTCTTACACAACGATCTGGCGGCGTTTGTCGCAAGCAAGGACGGAGAGAATCTGATTGCGGAGGCCGAATATTTTCGGGCATTCACACTGGCCTGGTCGGCGGCGCCCTATCCACCGGTGATGGTCACAGTCGACGCAGCGCTTGTGCATCGCAAACAGGTGTTACTTGTACAGCGTGGCAGACGCCCTGGTAAGGGGCTTTGGGCATTACCTGGTGGGTTTATTGATGCGGGTGAGACTCGCGAGCACGCCATGCTGCGCGAGTTGCAGGAGGAGACGCAATTCGCGGGCGAACCGGAGCGAGTGCGAGCCTGTATTTCGCGCGAGGTTGTTTTCGATGCACCCTATCGGTCACTTCGCGGTCGCACTATTTCAACGGCTTATTTGGTGCGCTGGCCTGATGATGAGGCACAACCGCTCGTACGTGGTGGCGATGATGCGCAGGATGCGTTTTGGGTGGATATCGATGCGCTACAGCCTGCGCAGATGTTCGAAGACCATTGGGATATGTTACAGCGCTTGTTGCGCTAGCGTGGTTCATTCAGGTTTGGGCATGGTCCGGTTCGATTTGCTTCGGCCAGCGTCGCGCAGTGCTTTGCGAACAATAAAATCCAATTGCGCGTTCACGCTGCGTAAATCATCATCCGCCCAGCGACGCAGTGCTTCGAGTGTTTCTGGGTCTGTGCGATACAGAAATGACGTGCGCGCCATGACCTAGCCCTCGCAGGCCAGGCCAGGCGCACCGTTGAGTCGACGGTTTTGCATGACGTTTAGTTGTACAGCGAGCCTGCGTTAACAACCGGTTGTGTGTGGCGATCACTGCACAACACGACCAGCAAATTCGACACCATCGATGCCTTGCGCTCGTCATCGAGCTCAACAATGTTGTCCGCTTTCAACTGCTCCAACGCCATCTCGACCATGCCCACTGCACCTTCGACGATCTTCGTGCGCGCTGCCACCACAGCTTGTGCCTGTTGGCGCTGCAACATTGCTGCTGCGATTTCCGGTGCATACGCTAGATGGCTGATACGCGCTTCGATGACATTGACACCGGCCTTACCGAGGCGCTCCTGAATGTCTTTTGTCAGTTCATTGCCGACGCCTTCGGTGTTGCCGCGCAGAGATTCATCGTCGTTATCGCTGTCATACGCATAGCGGCTAGCGAGATTTCGTAGGGCTGCTTCACTTTGTACCGCCACATAATCTTCGAAGTCATCAACTTCGAACAATGCCTCTGCCGTATCGACGACACGCCACACGACAACAGCAGAGATTTCGATGGGGTTGCCGTCGCGGTCATTGACTTTCGATGGTTTGCCAGCGGTACGGGTCTTTTCCTGTACAACCGCACCACTGGAATTTTTCTTTTGCGGCATATTCACCGAACCGGTTTCGAAGTTGCGCACCCGACAGCTGATCTTTTTCTTTGAAAAGAACGGATTGACCCAATAGAAACCGGAGTCAGTGACCGAGCCTTTGTAGTTGCCGAACAGCAGTAATACCCGCGCATCATTTGGTGCTACGGCCATGAAACCAAGGGTCATGATTGTGCCCACCATAATGAATGCGGCACCGAGCAATGGCACTTTGGCAGCGAAAAATAACACTGCGGCAACCAACATCCCGACGATCAGCAGCAGCGGCAGCCAGCCGTTCACCGCGCGGTAGCGTTTTTCCATAATTGTAGACATGGGCACCTCCTGAGTAGATATCAAAGTGATATCAATTTGATATCTTTCCGTCAAGTGCCAGACCGGCTCAGCAGCGCTGGTCAGTCAGTCGGATTGAATACGCGAGCCATGTAATCCGACAGATCGGCAATCGTCTGCGCACTGCAGTCCTCATTGATGCCAGCCAGCGATTGCGCCAGTTCTTTCTTGAAGTCGACCTGCATTTGGCGGCGAATCTGAATGCGCTGCGCTTCGGGCGAGCCTGCGCCGTGCATGGATTCGGTCAGGTACCCCACGGCATTGCGCCCCAGCGTCATGTTTTCGATCAAGCGTAATATGCGCAGCCGCGCCTCGGTGCTCACATCGCTGCGACCTTGCAGGTATTTATCGACGAGAGGTCCGATCTCCGCGTGCTTCAGATCCGCCTCGGATGGTGCTGTCACTACCAGGCCTCCGGCGAGGTCCTGCGCCAGGCGTCCCAGTTCATACGGCATCTTGGTGACATGATGTTTGCAAACATTGGCGAGCATATCGTTCGCCTGCCACACGCCGGACGCGAGAGGCTCGGCATGGAAGCTTGCAGCGATTCCGGTGCTGTAGATTGTCTCGTTTAGGTGAGTCATCTCAACCATCTTGTCGCGCACATGCGAGGCATTTTCCACGCCGTTGTATTCAGCAATCGTCGCGGCGGCACCGATCAAAACGTCACCAACGCCAGACTTGCAGACGTAGCTGCGTCGATGAAAGCCGGTGAAACGCTCAACCAGCGTGCCGGCAAATTCATACTCACCATGCATGAAAACATCTGACCAGGGTACGAATACCTCATCGAAAATGATCATCGCCTCCTGACCGCCAAATGTTGCATTACCAGAATCGATATCCCCCGCTTCCAGTGCCCGCGTGTCGGATGGCTGTCTGCCGACAATGTAGGTCAGTCCCGGTGCATCGACGGGCAGCGCGGCAACTACCGCGTAGTCGGCGTCTTTTTCGCCCAGCCGCAACGTGGGCATGACCAGCAACCAGTGCGAGTTCAGACACCCGGTCTGGTGTGCCTTGGCGCCGGTCAGCCAGATACCCGCATCGCTGCGTTGACTAATGTGCACGTACAAATCCGGATCGTCTTGCGCATGCGGCGGTTTGCTGCGATCCCCTTTGACGTCAGTCATGGCACCGCCGACGACGTAGCCGCGTGCCTGCACCATTTCAACGAAATTCAAAAAGCGCGCGTGGTAGGTCGTCCCGTGCGCCGCATCAATGTCATAAGTCACCGAGTGCAGAGCGTTAATGGCATCCATACCGACACAGCGTTGGAAACAGGTGCCGGTCAATTGCCCTAGCCGCCGTTGCATCCGGTTTTGTTGCACCAGGTCCTCAGCGCTGGTGGCAACATGGGCGAACCGATTGACGCGCTCTCCGGTCATTGGCGACATCGCGCTGGCAAGGGTTGGATCCTCCAATGCCAGATCATAGGTTCGCGCGACGGCATTCACGGACGGTCGCAGCACTGGATGATCGACCGGTTCGTCGATGCGCTCTCCCATCAAATAGACGTTCAGGTCGCGACCGCGCAGACTTTCGATGTAGTCCTCACCACTACGAATCGCAACAATGGGCTGCGTTTGCCGGATATTACTGACCATCTTGCTGACCCCCGCTCGATTGCATGCTCTACTTCAGTGTAGCGCAGTGATTGGGTGTCGGTGTGCTATCGTCTGCGACATGCCTGCGACGAATGTTGAGAGGTCCTTGTGAGGGCCGAGTTATTGCCGCCGACGATCACATCGGCGCAAGCCGGTGCTGTGCTGCGTCTGTCTCTGAATCGACCTAACGCTGCCAATGCCATGTCAGACGATATGGTGGTCGGTTTGACTAACGCATTACAGGCGGCGGCAGCCGACAGTAACTTGCGCGTGATCGTGTTATCCGGCAATGGTAGGTCGTTTTGTGCGGGTGGTGATCTCAATGGATTTCTGGCGCGCGTCGACGCTGGCGCCAGCGCGTCGGATATCGCTGCGATGAATCGGCAGTACGGTACCTTGATGCAACAGTTGAGCGAGCAGCCTCAGGTCACGATAACCTGTGTTCATGGCGCGGTGTATGGCGGTGGCGTCGGGCTGGCCTGTGCCAGCGACATCACGATCGCCGCTGACGATGCTCGCTTTCGGTTGTCTGAGACCAGCCTGGGTATCGTTCCGGCGCAGATTGCACCATTTGTTGCGGATCGGATCGGGCCCAGCGAAGCGCGACGTCTGATGTTGACCGGTACGGTGATCGATGCCAGTGACGGCTACCGACTGGGTCTTGTGCATGAGCGTGTCGCAGATGCCAAAGAACTGACGGCATCTTGTGATCGGGTTATCGACAACGTGTTGACCTGTGCGCCCAACGCCAACGCCGCTACGAAGTCTCTGCTAAGGCAATCGCAAGCGCTGGCGCGAGATGAATTGCTCGATGTTGCTGCAGCGAAATTTGCCGCGTGTCTTGCCAGCGATGAAGGCCGTGAAGGTGTACTTGCATTCACGGAAAAGCGCGCGCCATCATGGCGTGGCGTCAAGCGTTCGACATAGTGTATTGATGCCGCTTGAAGCGCTGGCTTGCTTCATGCAACCTGCGCAGCCAGGTAATGACTAATCAGGAAACAAATCATGTCCTATGAGTGTTTTGATGTTGATGTTCGCGACGGCGTTGCCCATTTGGTGATGTGTCGGCCGGAAAAGCGCAACAGTATGAATATTGCGTTCTGGCAGGAGCTGCCTGAGATCGTTCGTGATATCGATCAGAATGCGAAAGCGCGGGTGATTGTCATTTCATCAACCGGTCCACATTTTACTGCCGGTATTGATCTTGCGGCGTTCGGTGGCAACACGCTCAATCCTGATGACGGTGATGAACGCACACAGGCGATCAGAAAGGGTGCGGCGTTCTACGAGCACATTCAGTATCTGCAAGCGGCGTTCAGTGCACTGGAGCAGGCGCGTCAGCCAGTATTGGCGGCGATTCAAGGTGGTTGCATCGGCGGCGGCGTAGATATGGCGAGTGCCTGTGATCTGCGTTTTGCAACCGAGGATGCGTATTTTCTGGTTGAAGAAACCAATATCGGTATGACCGCCGATGTCGGTACGCTGCCACGACTGTGCTATTTGATGCCCGAAGCGATTGTGAAAGAGATGTGTTTGTTAGCCAGGCCAATGCCTGCTCGGCGTGCACAACAGTTTGGTCTGGTGAGTGACGTATTCGCCGATCACGAAACCATGCTTGAAGCGGTGATGGCAATTGCTGCTGAGATGGCAGCCAAGGCGCCACTGGCGATGCGCGGTTGCAAGCAGATGATTCATTACGCACGCGATCATTCGGTAGAGGATGCGCTGGACTATATTGGCATATGGAATGCCAGCATGATGAGCACCGATGAAATCATGGAAGCGATTGGCGCGCGTGCCCAAAAACGCGCCGGTCAATTTGTGGATTTGCCAAAAATCAAACATCAACGCTGAATCGTTGCACGACGACACGATTATTGTCTGGCGTATCGATCTGGATGCGCCGCGTGAAGATACGCAATGTCTCACCACAGCTGAGCAGGCGCGTGCGGATCGGTTTGTTACCGAACCACTGCGGCGTCGCTGGATGGCATCGCGTGCGGCACTGCGACAGGCTCTTGGCGAGCGGTTGGGTATCGATCCGGCAGCGGTTCGCATCAAACAGGACGACAACCGTAAACCCTATTTATGTTCATCACATTGCAGTAGTCTGCAATTCAACCTGACTCACAGTGACGCGCATGCATTGATTGCTGTCTGTGATAGCGCGTCAATTGGCATCGACGTCGAGGTGATCAAGCCTCGCAAGCATCCGGATCAGGTGGCGCAACGATCGTTTTCCGATTCGGAACAACGTGCCTATTTCGCAACGTCAAGTGTCGCGGTGCGCCTTGAGATGTTTTATCGTATCTGGACCCGTAAGGAAGCGGTAATCAAGGCAACCGGTGAGGGCTTGACGGCCCATCTGGATCGGTTCGATGTTGCCGTCGACCTACCGGCCTCGGTCATTGCCGATCGCAACCCGGGTCGCTCGGCGCAGCATTGGCAGATGTGGCATTGCGCAGCACAGAGCATCGTCGGTGCCATAGCAGTACATACGCCAACGCCAATGCACGTTACCATCGCGCCATGCTCTCTTTCCTTAGACGTTATTTCCGCTGGATAGCCGGTGGTTTTTTACTGACTTTTTGCTCGTCGTTTGGGCAAACCTATTTCATCGCCGGTTCGGTAGCGGAGTGGCAACACAAGTTTGACCTGTCGCACGGGCAGTTCGGGCGTCTGTACATGTTGGCCACGTTAGCCAGCGCCTGCTGTTTTCCATTTGTGGGCCGTGTGCTGGACATTATGAGCGCACGGCGCGCGGTCTTGATCTTTATGCCATTGCTGGCGCTGGCAACGGTGCTCGCCGGGGTTGCGGCAACGGTGCCCATATTAGTTTTGGCATTGTTTGCCCTGAGGCTATGTGGGCAAGGCATGATGACGCATATTGCGATTACCACCACCGCACGATCATTTGCCGCACAGCGCGGTCGTGCGATGTCGTTGGTCGTTTTAGGGCATCAAGGTGGCGAGATACTGCTGCCACTGACGTTCGCCTTGATCGCTGCATCGATGCACTTCTCTGTCGGCTGGTATGCATCGGCGGTGTTCCTGATCTGTATAGGCGTGCCACTGACTGCGTGGGCCTATGGCAGTGAGCGCGATCCAGCTGGCAGCGATCCGACAAACGAGGATGCACAGGACATGCGCCACTGGACACGCGCTGAGGTGTTGCGCGATCCGATTTTCTACTGCCTGCTGCTCGGTGTGCTCGCACCGGCGTTTATCGGCACGACCATTTTCTATCACAGCGACTATATGACGGAGCTAATGGATTGGCCACCGACCTTGTTTGCCTCATCACTGGCTGTCATGGCCGTTACGACGGTGATCGTTGCTTTACTATTTGGGCCGCTGATTGATCGTTTTGGTAGCGTGCGTCTACTGCCCGTGTTTCTGGTGCCATTGACGCTTGCCTGCATCGTATTGTCAGGTGCTGGTGCGCCTTGGACGCTATTTCTGGCTATCGGTTTTGTCGGCGTTAGTTATGGGGTGTCATCGACCTTACTCGGATCACTTTGGCCCGAGGTCTATGGCACACAACACCTCGGTGCGATCCGGTCTATTGTTGTTGCGGCGATGGTGTTGTCAACGGCGATGGGGCCCGGGATTACCGGCACATTAATCGATGCGGGCATCGCCCTGCCACAGCAGATGTCAGGCATGGCTGCCTACTGTGTTATCGCAACGCTGGGCCTTGCGTGGTCGCGGCGTGCGTTGATTCGTCGTTAGTTGCGAGTGACGGCGGCATTAACCGCCGCGCGCACACGTTCACGCAATTCGTTGTAATTAGCGATGCCATGCACCTGCGTCATGATGACAACGACAAAATCATTCTGTGGGTCGATCCAGTACTGCGTGCCTTCGTAGCCACCACCCAGCCAGACACTGCCACCATCATTGTTGGCATTGGTTACAAAGATGTTGTAGCCATTGTGGCCGGTGTTCGGATCGATCAATGTATGCGGTTGCAACATCGCCTCAACTGATTGTACGTCGAGTAAACGCTTGCCGCGTAATTCGCCATAGCCAAGCAATACACGCAAGAAATCGGCATATCCATCGGCGGTGGCCAGCATGCCTTCGCCACCCAGATACAGTCTACTGCCGGCGTCCCAGGAAGGCAGCGCCCCGCCGAAAATGTTTCGCTCACCGTCTTTGCTCAATCGCAAACCGTCGGGTGTGCGAACACTCGCTGGAATCAGTCGATCGGGATCATCAATGCCCCAACCGAGTCCACGAATGCGCAGCGGACCGGTGATACGGGTTTGCAGTAGTTCTTTCAAGGACTGACCTGACGCCCGCTCGAGTACCAGACCGAGTACTGTCGTGTTAAAGCCGTAGAGATAATCGGCGCCAGGTTGTTGAATCAAAGGTAGCTCGGCTAGCCTGCGAATGAGTTGGCGCGAGTTACGTGACTCGACAATCCGAGCATCTGCAAATGCTCTGTTCATACAGGGAACTGGCATCAACGCATAAAAGAAACCGGCGCGATGGTGCAGCAGATCGCCAACGGTCATGGCGCGGTCTTGCGCAGTAGTTTGAATTGGACATCCGGCCTCGCCCGTTTCCAAGCCGGAGAGTGGTTTCCCATCCGGCGCCGTTGCTACCGTCAGGTCGGCAAACTCAGGAATATAGTTGCTGACGGGTTCATCCAGTGACACTAGTCCTTCTTCAATCAAGTCCTGCATCAGCACGATGGTGACGATCTTACTCATCGACCAGATACGCATCCAAGTCTGGCCGTCAACACGCACGTTCGGCAACAGTTCTGTATTGACGCGACTGTGTTCGTATAACACCCGTCCTTCACGACTTTCGATGCGGGCATAGACGAACGGATAGATGTCGTCATCGACAAGCGAATCCAGTGCCGTATTGACAATGACTGGATTAATGGTGATCTGAGACTGAGCAGCTGGCGCCAGCAATACACCGAAAACAACCAGCAACCCAGTCAGCAAGGAGCCAGGTAGCGACATATCAGACCCTCCTGCTGATGTTGTCTTGTCGCTTTAGGCTATCAGATATTGTCCTCGTCATTGCCCTCGTCATGGTCATCCGGTCGGCGTGGCGCTCGCTCCGGCCTGTTTTCCGGTTTACACACCAGTTTGTCAGTCTCCTTCCGCGGTGGCAGAACGCAAACGCCTTCAACTGTCTCACCACGTCGTCCGACGAACGCACAGGCGGCCTCGGTAACCTGTCCTTCACAGACTTCGAATGCTTCGGCTGGTGGCCCGCGCCGGGGTTTCTTATTGTCCTGTGCATTGGCGGATAGTCCCAACGCCAACAGGGTTGCGATACTGACCAGTGTTACTAGCTGTGGCATGAACGATGCTCCTTCGATTGTGCTGTAAGACATCATCAGTGTCGTCCCATGCGGTGCAGCGATTGCGCAGCAAATGCGGAGAAATAAAGAAGACGCTACTCCGCCTTGTATCCCAGGCTATAGATCGAATGGATGATCGGTTCGCTCAGGTGCGCATCCAGCTTGGCGCGCAGATTTTTGATGTGCGTGTCAATCGTTCTGGTGCTGACGACACGGCGGTCGGTATAGGCGGCATCCATCAGTTGATCGCGTGAGTACACCCGCCCGGGTTTATCCAGCAACGCATGCAAAAGTCGAAATTCGACTGGCGTCAGATCGATAGCATGCTGTTTGATACGACACTCGAAACGCTCGAGATCCATTTGCAGGTCACGATAACGTAACACCGACGACGCATGGGTATCCGTTGTTGCGTTGCTGTTGGCAATTCGTCGAAGGATGACTTTGACCCGAGCCACCACTTCACGCGGGCTGAATGGTTTGCAGACATAATCATCGGCGCCCAGCTCCAGACCGAGCAATCGGTCTATCTCATCGACACGTGCCGTTAGCATAATGATGGGCACATCGCTGAACTGCCGAACCTCCTTGCAGATAGTCAGGCCATCTTTGCCCGGTA
This sequence comes from Pseudomonadota bacterium, assembly GCA_039187375.1. Lineage (GTDB taxonomy): Bacteria > Pseudomonadota > Gammaproteobacteria > Steroidobacterales > Woeseiaceae > CALBPI01. The sequence continues at coordinate 17,884 of JBCCZN010000002.1, read as the reverse complement.
GCATCAGATCGAGAATGATCAGTGTCGGCGCTGACTCACGAATGCGCTCAACTGCTTCGTCGCCACGCGCCACAATTTGTGTCGAAAAACCGGCACCGGCCAGATAATCGCTCAAGACCGATGCAATTTTCTGCTCATCCTCAACGATTAAGATGGTCTGTGTAGAAGCGCTCATAAGGCACCCGACAAAGGCAAGTGCAATTCTATTCGCAGTCCACCAAGGTTGGATGCGCAAGCTTGCACGTCGCCACCGTGCGCTTGCGCGATGTTGCGAACGATGGCCAGGCCAAGACCGGCGCCGCCGGCTTTGCGATTGCGCGACGAGTCGGCGCGCCAAAGAGGCTCGAACAGATTGCGCAAATGCTCAATTGCCAAACCCGGGGCACTGTCTTCAACGATGATTCGGCAGTTGCCGTCGCGCATCTGTGCCGTGATCTCGATGCGTCCCGGTGCATCGGTATAGGCCAGCGCATTATTGATGAGGTTTTGCAAAGCCTGCTGCAAGCGTGCTGCGTCAGCTTTGATCGGCGGCAGTGAATCGTCGATTTTCAACGTCAAGTGCAAGCCGGCTTGCTCAGCGTCGGTTCGACGCATACTGGTGACGCACTCGAGGATGTCACCAATGTCTTCGCTGGCAAATTCATACCGCAGGGCGCCAATATCGGAACGTGCCAGTTCATACAGATCATCAACCAGGCGACTCAATCTGTTGGTTTCATCCAGCAGCGATTGCAGTGCGTCAGCATCCGTGACTCGCACGCCGTCACGAATGGCCTCGATTTCGCCCCGGAGGACCGCGATGGGTGTGCGTAATTCATGCGATGCGTTGGCAAACCACTGCTGACGATGGTGGCGATTCGCATCCAAGGTCTGGGAAAGCGTATTGACGTTTCGCATCAGGTCTCCCAGTTCATCATGACGCGCTGGTGGCAGGCTGATATCGTAGTCACCAGAAGAGAGTTGATCGACAGCTTTGATCGTCTGGCGTAGTGGTCGCGTCACCCAGCCTGCGGCGATGATGGCCAACACAATTGCGGTGCCTAGCCCGACAATACCGATCATGCTCAGCGCCTGCCGCTGCTGCGCGGCGAAGGCGGCACCCGATACTGATAGTACCCGTGCAGGTGGCGGACTGGCCAGGCTACCAACAGTCTCGCCACCGATAATTAGGTCAATACGAATGAGTGCATCCAGCGCATCCAGCTCATCACCAAAACGCAGTGTGCCGCTCGTGTCCAGCAGCGCCGTCGGACGTTTCGGAGGTTGCGTGCCAGGTCCTGGTGGTCTTCGGCCCGGTGAACCCGGTCGTGCGTGTGGTGGCGGTGGCCGCCCGCGCCCCGAGCGCGGTGGCATACCGGCAGATCGTGCATCCACCAGACGTTCGAAGTGTTCATCGGTCATCTCGCGCCAGATAGACTCTGCATCAAACTCGCGTGCCAGCGAATCGGCGATGTATTGCAGTCGTTCTGCTTCCTGCGTCGCGACATAGGACAACAGGCCGCGTTCGAAGCTCCACTGTGACAAGAGCAATGCGCATACCAGCAGTGCACCTGCGAGCAACGCAAAAGCAGCGGCCAGTCGTGCGCGAATACCGAAAATCATGCGCGCACTATAACGAGCTGTCTGCACACATCACACCGTCCGACTGACACTTCCTTTAAAGCTGCGCCGCCAGTGCACGGTTTCTGCACATTTGCTGACTATCGTGATGATGCCGACTGACCCGGCACCGGTTCGTTTGATTGAACACGTTGATTATGAGATTTCGATCACGAAATGTGACGTCCCACGGCTATGCGGCCGAGCGTCGATCCTGTCGCGATCTGTCAGTCTTTATGCGGGCAAAGTCGTGGCGGTGAGCGAGCGCACACCACGACAGTATTTCTAGGGAGTAACCATGAGGCAGACCGTCGTTGCCATTCTGGCTTTCGCCACGTTGGTGGGATGCGATTCAACCGATGACGTTGTATCTGGCAATCCGGTCGCGGCCCAACCAGTAGTCGACACATCACCGGTGTTTAATATCCAGCGTAGCGATGATCGTGCGCCGGACACCGCGACCGATCTGACGGCCTATCGGTCTCTGGATGGCAGTCAGAATAATCTGCTGTTGCCGGACATGAACAAGTCGCACAGCCAGCTGGGCAGAATGATGGCGCCGAACTACGCTGATTTGATGCATACCCCCGCTGGCGCAGGGCTGCCCATGGCACGTGAAATCAGCAACGCGGTCGCTGCGCAACCGGGACCATTGACGAACGCGAAAGGCGGTAGTGATTTCGTTTGGCAGTGGGGTCAGTTTCTCGATCATGATCTGGACCTGACCGAAGGGGTGGTGCCAGTTGAGTCATTCGAAATACCGATCCCGGTCGGCGATCCGTGGTTCGATCCGCGCCATACTGGCACCGTAGCACTAGCGTTTAATCGTTCAATCTATGACCCGGAAACCGGCGATGCAACGGTGAACCCGCGTCAACAGATAAACGAAATTACCGGTTGGATCGATGCGTCGAATGTTTATGGCTCGGATCTGACCCGTGCACGCGCGCTGCGCACCCTTGATGGCAGCGGCCAGCTAAAAACGTCCGCCGGGAATTTCCTGCCTTACAACGTTGATGGGTTGGCCAATGCCGGCGGCAGCGGCGCGGAGCTATTCTTAGCCGGTGACCCGCGTGCCAATGAGCAGCTAGGCCTGACGGCGATGCACACCTTGTTTGTACGCGAGCATAACCGTTTGGCTGGCGAGATCGCGACGGCGAACCCCAACCTGGATGGTGAGGAAATTTATCAACGGGCTCGACGCATCGTCGGGGCCCAAATGCAGCAGATAACCTATTACGAATTTTTGCCGGTGCTGTTGGGTGCGGACGCACTGGCGCCTTATCGGGGCTACGACGCCTATGTGGATGCGAGCATCGCCAATGAGTTCTCGACTGCGGCCTATCGTCTTGGTCACAGCATGTTGAGCGATACAATTTTGCGACTGGATGCGGATTTCAATCCGATTGAATCAGGCCACCTAACACTGAAAGAGGCGTTCTTTCAGCCACACCGACTGTTAAGCGAGGGCGACATTGACCCCATCATGCGAGGCCTGGCAGCGCAGGTGTGTGAATCGGTTGATAGTTTCGTGATTGACGATGTGCGCAATACGTTGTTTGGACCGCCTGGCAGCGGCGGGTTCGATCTGGTGGCGCTCAATATTCAACGCGGCCGCGATCACGGTCTGCCTGGTTACAACCGTGCCCGGGTCGCGATGGGATTGGCGCCGCGCGCATCATTCGCTGAGGTTACCAGTGACGCGACGTTGGCAACCAAGCTCGCCAGTGTGTATGGCAGTGTTGATGACATTGAGTTATGGGTCGGTGGTCTGGCGGAGGATACCTACGGTGACTCGGCATTGGGCGAGCTGTTTCACCATATCGTCGTGCGGCAATTTGAAGCGCTGCGTGATGGCGACCGATTCTGGTATGAAATCGCCTTGCCGCCATCTGAGTTGGCGGCGGTGCGCAACACTCGTCTCGCCGACATTATTCGCCGAAACACAGGTATTGGCGATGAGTTGTCAGATAATGTCTTTGTTGTTCGCTAATCTAGACATAGACCCCAAAACCGGAACCAGATAACCTAGACAATAAATTAACGGCGCTAATACTCTACGTCGTCTATTTTTTGTCGAGGTAAGGATGGCCGCTTCCGGGATCACAACACAGCGCACGTTGCCTGAGCTGTTTTGGTATTTCACCAAGATCCTCGGGCCCGAGCGGCCGTTCTATGTGTTGGCATTGATCTATGGCATCGGCATTGGCTTGTTGTCATTGGCAACGCCGATCTCGGTACAGATGTTGATTAACTCTATCGTCAACATCGGATTAACCACGCCACTGATCGTTTTGTCGGGCACGCTGTTCGCATTGCTGGCGTTATCGGCACTGTTGAACGCGATGCGGCTGCATCTGGTTGATGTCTTCGGCCGTCGATTCTATGCACGCATGGTTGCCGAGATCGCTTTGCGTGCGATTTATGCCGTCAATCCCTATTTTGACGATGCGCGCAAGGCGCCGCTGTTCAACCGCTATTTCGACATCATCATCGTGATGAAACGCATTCCCTATTTGTTGGTCGGTGGCTTTTCGATCCTGCTACAGGCTGCGGTTGGTTTCGCGTTGACCTCGCTGTACCACCCGGCATTTCTGGCATTCAATATTGTGGTGATTCTGGCGATTTGGGCCATTTGGCTGATCTGGGGTCGCTCGGCAATTCGCAGTGCCATGTCGCTGTCGCATAAAAAACACGAAACGGCGGCGTGGCTCGAAGGTTTGGCGGGTGCCAGCGGCTTGTTCAAAACACAGCGACATATCGATCGCGCGTTAAAGCGCACCGATGCCTCTACCGCCAATTACATGCGCGAGCATCGCAAGCACTTTGGTCACTACTTCTCCCAGGCCATTGCGTTTTATCTGCTTTATGCATTGGCCGGTTCGACACTGTTGGGACTCGGTGGCTGGTTGGTGATCCAGAATGAGCTGACGATCGGTCAGCTTGTGGCAGCGGAGCTTGTGCTAATGGCGGTGTTCTTCGGCCTGTCGCAGCTCGGCACGTATCTGTCGTATTTCTACGATCTGTGCGCGGCGGTGGAAGAGTTGTCGTTGTTCTATGACATTGAACAGGAGGACTCGGACGGCGGTGATGAACAACTGCCTGGATCGGAGCTTGCGTTTGTGCGAGTCCGTGGCGAGATGCGCGGTATTGAGTCGACGTTCAATTTCGAACTACCCGCCAAATCGCTGACCTTTGCACGTGCACCGACTTATGCAGTGCAGCGACTATTCACCAACGTGATGAAGCGCCACGGCTCTTTGCACAGTGGCTATGCGACCGTTGGTGGGGTGGATACATTAGCCTTGCGGGCACATGCGTTTCGGCATGAGGTGATCGTGCTTGAACGTCCGAACATGAATGAGATGAGTATTCGCGAGTTCCTCAGTCTGAGCGCAGATGATGTTGCGGCGGCGAAGTTGGTTGATTCGCTGCAACTGGTCGGTTTGGGGGATGTGATCGCCAAGCTCGATGGTGGCCTGGACAGTACTATTTCGTCGACTGGCTGGCCGCTGTCGGCGGCGGAGATGATGCAGATGAAACTCGCTGCGGCGGTCATTGCCCAGCCGCGTGTGCTGATCCTCAATCAGCTTTACGACATGCTGCCCTACGACATTTTGATGCGCAGTTTGAGTGCGATTCGAGCGGGAGACTGTACCTCAGTCGTCTATTTCTCCAACCGTAAGGTGACGGATGATTTTTCCCACTATCTGTATATGGGTCGTAGTCAGCAGCGTGTATTCACAGGTGCTACCGATTTCGAGTCACATTTCGCCAAGCGCGTAGAGGCTCGTGATCGTGCCGAGCGAGGAGAGGCTGGCGATGTCTGAGTCGATGCCGCACCAATACGAGTTCACGACACTGGCATCGATCGATTTGCCGAGCACCTCCAAAGTGGTTGGGCAATTGATGGTGTTGTTGTTTCTGCTGGTTGCGCTATTCATGATTCTGGTGCCCTGGCAACAGACCACGTCCGGTATTGGTCGCGTAACGGCCATCAACCCAAACGATCGACAGCAAGAGATCAATGCGCTGGTGTCTGGCCGTATCCAGGAATGGTATGTGCAGGATGGTATGCAGGTTAAGGCCGGCGATCCGATCGTGCGCATTGTCGACAATGACCCGCTGCTGTTGCAGCGCCTCGAGGCAGAGCGCGAGCAGGTGACCGCAAAATACGAGGCGGCCGAAGCGGCGGTGAATACGGCCGAGATTGACCTGCGGCGCGTGCGTGACTTACTCAATGATGGTCTGGAGTCACGCCGTTCATTTGAACAGGCACAAATCAAGGTGCAAAGCCTGCGTGCGGACGTGGCCAACGCCGCCGCCGAGCTGAGCCGAATTGACATCAACATCTCCCGTCAGTCGGTACAGACTGTCGTCGCACCGCGCGATGGCGTGATTCTTTCGGTCAACGCTGGAGATGCGTCCACTTTTATCTCTGCTGGTTCGCCGGTCGCAACCTTTGTGCCTGACAACGTCGATCGTGCGGTCGAGATATTCGTCAATGGCATGGATGTGGCGTTGCTTGAGCGTGGCGATCTAGCACGACTGCAATTCGAGGGCTGGCCAGCGGTGCAGTTCAGTGGTTGGCCATCGGTGGCGATTGGCACCTTTGGTGGCACAGTCGCCTCGGTTGACGCGTCGGCGATGCCAAATGGCTTGTTTCGTGTCTTAATCGTGCCCGATCCTCAGGATGCCAACCCCTGGCCTTCCGATAAATTTGTCCGCTTTGGTGCCAAGGTGCGCGGCTGGGTATTGCTCGAAGAGGTGACCGTCGGCTACGAGGTCTGGCGCCAGCTGAACAGTTTCCCACCTGATTTTCCGGCTGATGCGTCGCTGGGCAGCAACTAGCCTACTGTGGTGTGTGTCTGCTGTAGCAGGTGCACAAACACTGAGCCTGGAGCAGGTGCTGCAGACGAGCCGCATCTTTTCGCCGGTCATTCTTGCTGCGGTTGAACAACGCAGTGCCACAGAACAGGCGACTGCCGAGGCGCTGGGTGCGTTCGATCTCAAAATCACCGGTGATGGCTATAGCCGTGCCAGCGGTTTTTATGACGGTGTGGTCGTTGGCGGCAAGGTTGAGCAACCGCTACGTGCATTTGGTGCGAATGTATACGGGCAATATCGATTGTCCTCCGGTGATTTTCCGATCTATGAAGATCAGTCATTCACCAACCTGGGCGGCCAGGCCAAGGCGGGTGTCATGCTCTCTCTGCTGCGCGACCGATTGATCGATGAGCGTCGTTTCGCTGAAACGGACGCCGTGTTGGCGATTGACGCGGCCCAGTTCGATGTCTTGCTGGCGCAGATCAATGTGCAGCAAATGGCGGCGATGTCCTATTGGCGTTGGGTGGCTGCCGGGCTACAGCTAGAGGTCTATCGAGACTTGCTCGATATCGCAGAGCAACGCACGGAGGGGCTCGAACGCGAGGTCAGTAGCGGTGCTCGTGCCAGCATTTTTCTGACAGAGAATCAGCAGACGATCACGCAACGTCGCGAGCTACTGACTGCCGCTGAGCGTGATTTCAAGCTGGCCGCGAATCGCTTGTCGATCTTCTGGCGAAATAGTGCGGGCCTGCCGACAATGCCACCCGCGGAGCGGGTACCGGACACGCTCAATCGCGAGGGCGTCCAGCCCAAGCGAACACTGGCGCGACTGGCGGCGATGAAGGCGGCCAGACCGGACCTTGGCAAACTACAAAACAGAATTTCGCGGGCGGCGGTGCGTCTGAAGCTTGACGAGAACCGCCTGAAGCCGCGCTTGGACCTGAGGTTCGAGGTGTCAGAGGGGCTCGGTGGCGTCGGGGAAGGTGGTGTGTCTCGCGATAGCACCGATACGGTTGTGGGTTTCTATTTTTCGGTGCCGTTTCAGCGCCGGGCGGCGCGTGCGCGGCTTGCCGCCTCACGCTCCAAGTTGAAAGCCCTCGAATATGAGTTGCAACGATTGGACGAAAACATCGACCGCGAATTGCAGGCACTGGTGCTGTCACTGCGTTATGCCGAGCGTCTGGCGACATTGGCGGGCGTTGACGTGCAGCAATCTGATGATTTGTGGGAGGCGGAAAAAGTGCGTTTTCGCAATGGCGCCAGCGATTTTTTTCTGGTCAATGTGCGTGAAACGGCACTCGCCAACGCGCGCATCCGCCAAATCAGGGCGATGCTGGATCAACGGCTCGCCGAGACAAACTTCGATGCGGCAACGATGAATCTGGGTGCGTTGTCACTCTCTGAGCCCTGAAGCGTCTCCATAACAGCTTCAAAACCGCTAATGTTCTGCTAATTGCCGCCGCTAAGGACGACGAAGGAATTCGTTTGATCCGTTTGAGGCGTAGCAATGAAGGTACAGCAGAACGGCTTTACGCTGATGGAAATGATCGGAGTGGTTGCGGTGATCGCCATTTTGGCGGCCATGGCGACGCCGATGATTTTCGATGCCATTGAAAAGTCTCGTGTTGCTGCGTTCGCGCAAAATATCAACACGATCCGCACGGCAGTCTTCCAGTTCTACGAAGATACCGGCCGATTCCCCCTACACGTACCTTCCGATAACGGTACTGATCGGCGCCAGTTAACCCGTGATACCAACGCCGGCATTCCCGGTTGGGATGGTCCGTATATAGAGACCGAGTTTAAGCACCCGTTCGTACCAAACGGTTACGTCGCTGTAAATCAGCTTACCGACATTAATTACCAGTTCGATCTGGATGGCGATGGCAGCGTCGATACGACCAACGTCATTTATGTCAGCGTCCAGAGTCTGTCGACTGCCCAGGGCCTGGCACTAAATAACCAGTTTGATGATGACGGCGAGATCACATCCGGCGCGGGGCGTTGGGACGCGGCCGGGCGAGTCAAGCGGCAGGGTGCCGGCTCGTCCAATCCGACCTGGTTCATTATTTATCTGGGAGCTGCCAACTGAATGGTGAGTAAATTGCAATGAGTGCAAAACCGGACCGGTCAGCGGCCTACTGGAGTGCGCTGACCGAAAAAATCGCGACCTCCAGTCGCGCCAAGATGTCGCTAGGCAGTCGGTTGAAAGCCGGCGGGTATATCACCGATGCCCAGCTGGATCTGGCGCTGCGCGAACAAAAACGCAGCGGCAATCTGCTGGGCGAGGTCTTGGTCGAGCTTGGATTCATCACCGCCGAAGTGCTGACCCAGACGCTGGCGAACGATGCGCAAACCGAGGTCGTCGATTTGCGCTCACGTCATATCGATGAGGACATCCTCAATCTGATCGAGTACGAAACCGCGAAGCGGTTCAAGATCATTCCGTTGGATATGCGCGATGGCATGCTAACAACGGTGTTTGCTGACGCGTTCAACGTAGTCGCAATAGATCATATTGAGCGCGAAACCGGTCTGACCATTAATGTTGTCACGGCGCCTGAGGGTCAGATCCTCGACGCCATCGCACGCCACTACGCTCAGGGAAGGTCGATCGCCGACACCATCGATCAGATTATGAGCGATGGTACGTTGCCCGATGAGGGCGATGCTGCCAGTGAGTCGCCATTGGTCCGTTTGGTCGACCAAATACTCTCGCTTGGCATTAAGAAAGGCGCCACGGATATTCACATCGAACCCGCCGAAAAGGTGGTGCGAGTGCGCATGCGTGTCGACGGCGTGATGCGTCAGGAAGTGTTGATTCCAAAACTGATCCAGCCGGCGCTCGCAGCACGAATAAAACTCATCGCAAACCTGAATATAACCGAGAAGCGAATCCCACAAGATGGACGAATTCGTTTCGACTACGGCCAAAACTATATCGACCTGCGAGTATCTACTTTGCCAACCAATGCCGGTGAGAGCATTGTCCTGCGCGTTCTGGATAGCAGTACAACGCGCATGTCGATGGAAGACCTGGGCTTTGCCACCGAAGCAAAACACCAGGTTGATCGGCTGGTTGATATGCCTTACGGCATGGTGCTGGTCACGGGTCCTACCGGTAGCGGCAAAACCACGACGCTGTATACCGCTTTACGGCTCGTCAAATCCGATGCGCGCAGTGTGTTCACGCTGGAAGACCCGATCGAGTACTCGCTCGGAGCGATTCGTCAAACGCAGGTCAAACCTGAGGTCGGCATGGACTTTGCGTCAGGTTTGAGAGCGTTATTGCGACAGGACCCTGACGTGATTCTGATCGGTGAGATTCGGGATGTGGAAACTGCCCAGCTAGCGATGCGAGCCTCACTCACCGGTCACTTGGTGCTGTCTACGCTGCATACCAACGACGCAGTGGGTGTCTTACCACGCTTGATCGACATGGGTGTAGATCGTTATATGCTGCCGCCGGCCCTGTCAGCCATCATCGCCCAGCGATTGGTGCGGCGAATCTGTCCTGAGTGCAAGGAAGAGGTGTCGAATGTCGCCTCGGTGCTGGACACGGTTGATTCGGAGATCGATTTGCCGATTGGCGCGACGTTGTATGAGGGCAAAGGTTGCGACAAGTGCAATCAGTCCGGTTACCGCGGTCGTCAGGTGATCTATGAGATTCTCGAAATCGATGAACGTTTTCACGGACCGATTGTTGAGGGTGAGAGCGCCTCGGCGATCACCGCACTTGCCCGTGAAAGCGGAATGGTATCGATGCTCGAGGATGGTATGCAAAAGGCATTGCAGGGCACGACGACCATTCAGGAGGTGCTGCGGGTCGTCCGCTAGCGCAAGCTCATGCCGCAGTTTAGTTACCACGCAGTCGACAAAGCCGGGCGCACATCCGATGGCACGATGGCGGCCGAAAGTGAGCATGCCCTTGAGCGGCGATTGCGCGAGGTCGGTTTCTGGTTGATTGAAGCGCGTCCGCTCACGGCCAAAAAACGCACTGCGAAGAACTTCAAAGTACCCAGACGAGAACTCGTCGAATTTTTTACTGGATCGACCTCGTTGCTGCTCTCAGGAATTCCCATTGCCGAGACGATCACAGCGATGGCACAAGAGACGACACACCTACACCTCAAGGTGGTCCTTGAAAACATTAGCCTGTCAGTACAAGCGGGCACTGAAGTATCAGAGTCCTTCCGTGCCTATCCCGGTGTGTTCTCCGATCAAGTATGTAATCTAATCCGTGCAGGTGAGCAAGGCGGTAATCTGGCAACGACGTTCGAGGATCTTGCGCATCATTTGGAGTGGGTTGAGGGCATCGTTGCCGATGTCCGGCAGGCAAGTATCTACCCGGTATCGATTATTGCCGCCGTTGCCGGTTTGATCGGTCTGATGTTCACGGTAGTCGTACCGAAGTTCGCAGAGATTTTTGTCGATCTCGGTATCGAGTTACCGGCGTTGACACGCGCTGTCCTGACATTTGGCGAGGTAGCGCAGACGTATTGGTGGGCATTTCTTTTGTCGATTGCCGGCGTCGTCATGGGCATCAAGTTCTTAACACGTACACAACCTAAGGTCGCACTGTTACTTGATCAGTTGCGTCTCAATATGCCCGTTTTCGGCGATCTGTACAGCATGTTGCTGCAGTCTCAATTTGTGCACACGCTGGCATTGATGTTGAAGTCTGGCGTACCCATTCTCGATGCGCTGACACTGTCACGCGGTGTGTCCAAAAGCCCGGTTCTCGATGCTGCGATCAAAGATGCAGTCGCCAGCGTTGAAGAGGGACACAAAATCAGTGAAGCGCTGCGGGCGCATCCGGTCATTGCCTCGCTCACACTGCGCATGATCATTGTTGGCGAGGATGCGGGTCGACTCGACATTACGTTACAGCAGGTCGCGGACAGATTTGATAAAGAAATTCCACGCAAGCTTAAAAAGGTATTCGCCACGCTCGAACCGATGATTACGCTGACGCTGGTCGTCATCGTAGGTCTGGTCGCAGCGTCGCTATTTATGCCGATGTTCACTTTGATGTCAGGACTGCGCTAGATGAAGTCAACACATGGTTTTTCGCTGATGGAGATGATCGCGGTGATGGCGATCATTGCAATTCTGGCAGCAGTACTCGCACCGAATCTGATCGACTCAATCGATCGGGCTGATGTTGCCGCGGAGCGTCAAAACTTGGTGCAGTTAGCCGATGATCTCGAACGGTATATATCGCGCACCGGTATCGTTCCGTCGAGCAACAGTGGCGTGTGGAGTGCCGCTATTGCCAGCGTCGGCAAACGACCCAGCAATGATGTGTTGAGAAACCGTCGTGAGCATGCCCGGTTTGTTTATTTCGATCCGAATTTTCTGTTCGCCTCTGGCGGGTTTTCCGGCTACACGCAATCCAGTGGGCTTGCGAACGCCCCGGCTTCGCCACGGTTCATGATTATCTCGAATATCAAGGGAGACATCCCGGCCCAGGCAAGTGACGCGGCACGCTTCGAGAATATCTGGAGTCAAAACGCTAGTGCGGCAATCGTAGAATCCAGCGATATCATTATTGAGCGTCGTCATTTGGGAGGTCACTTCCATCGTGTGTTGTTAAGTAACGCGGATACCGCCCAAGCTGGCTATACGATTAATGGGGTAGGCCCTTACGCCGTACCGGCAGCAAGTGGCAGTACTGATGGCTTCGTTTCTGCCTACATCATTGATGGTAGTGAAGTGGCAGTGTATGCCGGCCCCTATCCTACGGGCGCCTTGCAAACAGCGGTGTTGGTGAAGGGCTATGTCGGTATGAGTTATGACCCGGTCGGTGCCGGTCACACCTGGGTGAAGCAATGAGTATCGATTACGGTATCGAATGGGCATACGGAGAGTTCCGTATTGCGCGTTTGCGTGCGGGTGAGGTGGTCGAGAGTTGGAAGTCGCCGGTTCCGGTGACCGATTTGACCAGTCTACGCCGTGCGATGCATATCGCATCCGGCATTATTGATATTTCTCGTGGCGGTTCTGTAGCAATTGCCTATGAAGATGATCTGCACACTCACGAATTTCTTGAAATCCCGCCGATGTCCGGACGGGATCAAAAGAAATTCATGCAGCGCCATGTTGATGCGGCTAAGCCGTTCCAGGGTGAGGGGGCATGGCGAGCTCACCCGGTAGAGCGCAATGGTATCAGCGGAGTATTACTGCATCTGATGCCTAAGGAAATCCTCGATACGGTGATGCGTATCTGCGAGGACTATTATTTGATGCCGAAGTTGCTGGTGCCATTGACAGAAATCATGTCAGAGTTTGTGCCGGCGCTGGAAGCGGACAGTGATCGAGCGCTGTTGATGATCGCCCTCTTCGACGACCGGACGCAGATGTTAGTCTCGTCAGCAGAGGGTGAAATCCTGTTTGTACGAGAATTGAGCTACGCGTGGATGCCGCAGAGTAATGGGCGGCTGGTTGTGGATATCAACCGTACGATCGGTTACGCCAAACAGCGAATTGGTGGCGAAATCGATCAGGCTTGGTTAGTCGGTGAACGCGCAGAGCAGGCTCGCGAACTACTCGATGACAAGATCGATGCGACGATCTCTTATGACGCGCGTGCAGCAGAGCCAGAATTCTGGATGCGTCAGGTGGCTGCACTTCCGCAGCGATTGGCCAGTAATTTTATTCCGGTATTTACCCGCCGCTCGCTTAGCGTGAAAACGTTTGCGCGTGCTGGGTTATTGATGGCTGCCGTTTTGGCATTTGCCGCGGTGCTGATAACAACCGCCGTAGAAGGAACGATCCTCAGTCACCGAATGGATGTTGAACGAATCGAGAGTGAACTGGCTGCCAAGCGACTTGAGCTAGCCGATCTGAGATCGCAGGCCGAACGGATGCAAGCAGAAGAAACGAAACTCGATATTCTGAATATCGACGAGTTCAATCTACCCGCTATTTTCTTAAGTCACCTTGGTGATCTCGTGCCAGAGGGTTTGGTGCTCACCGAGGCGACGATCACCCATGAAGATGAAAGCAAGAGTTGGCAAGTCTCACTTAAGGGTGAGACTTTGGTGCCGCTGGACGCACTCGCGCCGGTCCTGACGCTATTTCAAACACGACTGACTGAGGCACCGTGGCATACCGGTATCGCTGTGTCGTGGGAACAGGGTTGGTTGCAACAATTGCAAGAAGGCGGCGCCACCCAAGACGGTGATATCGGATTTGAAATTCAGGGGCGGCTGCGATGATCGAGTTGCGAAAAGACTATGATCCCAGTGAAGTACCGCTGAATTCTACGGCGTCGATCAAGATCGACCCGAGCGTATTCGATCTTGAGCTGGCCGGAGAAGACGACACGGTCGAACAGCCGGATTTGTCGAACGCGACAATCGCCCAGCGATTGAATATCTCAGAACCGACCATGACGGTGAAGACACGTTCACCATGGTTGATGATGCAACAGCTGACGAACCGGCTGGTTTTTCGGATTCTAGTCAGTCGACGGTATCAGCTGGGTTTTGTCTTGTTGACCGTCGGCAGTGTTCTGTTGATTTATTGGTCGCTAAATTCACGTGTTTCACACGTATCGGACAACACGTTGGCGTTGCAGGAGTTGACCCGTGTTGAAAGTCAGATTCTGCAGCTACAGAGCGTCTGGTCGGAAACCAAGATGGCGGACATCAAGGCCAAGGTGGCCAGTGCTGATGCGCGACGCGTGTTTCCCGATTATCGTTCGTTAGCGCGATGGTTGCGTGAAAAAAGCACTATAGCCAGTTCGTTGGGACTTGATTTTTCTTATACGTTGTCCGACGCGCAATCGTCTGAACTGGCGGATGTGTTACAGGCACCGATCGAGGTCAAGCTCTCTAAGGAGGGTGGTGACGATACGTATTTCCAGAGTCTTGAGTTCTTCCGACAAGTCGTTAGCAGTGTCTGGCATGTTGAAATTCTAGAAGCTTCTTTCACTGGTGATGGCAGTGGCACCGATGCGGTCAGTGCCACCTTACGCGTCTGGGTGCATACCGATACGCTGCAGGAGCGCGCCAATGTTCAATAATAAATGGGTGATTATCGGTCTTTGCGTCGTCGCTGCGCTGACGGTATTTAATCAGGTCATTCGTCCACTGATGAAAAGCGATTCCTCAGCTGACGCGGCAATTGATGCGGGTATGGCGGATGGTCCAATGATTGATTCGTCGATGGCGGACATGGACGATCCATCCATGGCGGATATGATGCCGCAGACAACGAACAACGCGGTACCGACGGAATTGCAACGCGACACTCTGATGGCTATCGATGTGTCTGCCTTGGCCTGGAACGCATCGCCGCTTCGAGATCCGTTTTCGCCAACGCCGTTAATGGCATCACTGCTAGCGAGTTCCGGCCAAGCCGAACAGCAATTGACTGCCGCCAGTACTACGGGGCAGTTGGTGCGCTGGCCACGACCAACCGCCATCGTTCATTCGCAGGATCGAAGCGCTGTCGTTTTCGGTAGCGAAATCTACTCTGAAGGAGATGGGTTTCATGATTTTCGTATTCGCGATATTCAGCAGAATTCGGTTCTGCTGGTTCACAACACCACCGAACAATTCAAACGGGTGAGAGTAACGCCATGAAATATGACGCAAGGATTAGCGCTAAACGGATTGCAGGAGTAACAGCTGTATTCGCATTGAGTGGTTGCTCGATATTGACCGGACAGCCCTCGGAAATGCCAGTGCGTGATTACTCGGCGGAGCGTGCGGTACGTGATCAGGTATGGGTATCGCCACCGCCGGTCGTCACTGCAACCACAGTGACCGCAGCTGAGGCTGTCGCACCGGAGGACGAAACGCTCTATAGCTTTGTTGCTCGCGAGTTGCCGATCTCGGATGCTTGCCGACTATTTGGCAAAACCTACAATCTCAATATCGTTGTAGAGCCAGAAGTAATCGGGACTGTCACCGTCGATCTCAAACAGCTGCCATTCGAGGAAGTCATGCGCTCGATGCTCAGTGCCAGCGGCTATTTTTGGGAACGCAAAGGCAATATCGTCTACGTGAAGTCCTGGGAAACGCGCAACTTCTCAGTCGACTACATCCGTTTGGTGCGCTCCGGACAAGGCAGTAGTCAGGCACAGGTATCAAGTTCGGCAGGCGATGCCGGTGGCGGCGCGGGTGGCGGTGCCGGCGGTGGGGGCGCTGGAGGTGCTGGGGGGGTATCCGGCTCGATGTCGATAGAACAAGCCGACAGCGTCGATTTTTGGAGTGAGCTACAAGAGCAGCTGGAGAAACTTATTTCTGAAGACGGTCGGCTGACGATGAACCGACTAGCCGGTACGGTACAGGTGACCGATCAGCACAAACGCGTTCGCGAGATCGCTGAGTATATCGATCAGCTGAATACCGCGATTTACCGCCAGGTCGATGTTGAGGTCAAGATCGTTGAGGTGGCTTTAAATGACGATTTCAGTCTTGGTATTGACTGGTCACGAATGGCTCGTCAAGGCGATGGTCGATTCCTCGACGGCAGTACAACGACCGCGATCCAGACGCCAGCAGGCGGTTTTGCGGCACTCCCATCGACCGTAACCCTGAACTTCGGTGATATCGAAGGCGGTATCAACCAGATTTCTGCAATGTTGCAGGCACTGCAGGAGCAAGGCACGGTTGACATTGTGTCGCAGCCACACATTCGTACGCTGAACAACCAATCGGCGCTGATCAAGGTCGGTACCGACCGGACGTTTTTCCGCAAGGAACAGAGCACCGATACGACCGCGGCAGGCTCGAACACCTTTGCTACCGATGTGCCGCAGGTCGTAACCGAGGGCATCGTTCTTTCAATCACGCCACAAATTTCATCCGAGGGCTGGATTACACTAGACGTCTCCCCGGTGGTGACACGCGTCTCCAGTGTTAGTGAGGTCGTCGATAACAATGGGGTCGTGCAATCCACGGCGCCCAATCTCGATATCAGTCAGGCTTCCTCTATCGTGAGGGCGCGCAGTGGTGAGACAGTGGTCATTGGCGGTCTGATTCAGACGCAGCAGACTGAGACGACCCGTAAAGTGCCGGTTCTCAGTCGTATTCCACTGATTGGCAAATTGTTCCAGTCGCGCTATACGATTGAGCAGAAAAAAGAACTCATCATGATTATGACGCCACGCATCGTTGGCAAGTCACCGGTTTATCAAGCGAGTCGCTAGTCGGTGCTTAGGGGCGCGTATTCGAGTAACGAGATGCGCACCTTGAGTTTGTCTTTGCGATATTGCTCGATTTTGGCCGGCAGAAAACCCAGTTCGGGTACGCACCACAGTTGCGTATAACGAGACGAGCCTTCGGACTGGTGTTGGATGCCAATTGCGGTATATCGCTGGCGTCCGACCTTTACTGATTCTTCACCGATGCGGGTGATGTTTAGTGTCTTGTTGCCATCGATATCGAATAGTTGATAGGTCTCGCGCTCGCCATCGTTAGCCAGATCCAGCATCAGCTGGTATTGAATCGCGACCCGATCCTGCAAAAGCGGATCAAGTGATTGACTGATTGACCGGGCTGGCGTGTCGTCGAGATTGATCTCGCCGGTCAGTTGCGCATCGTCCCAATCGAATATCAGCGCGATGGTGCCGCGCTCCTTGGAAATGCTATCTTCGGAATCATATTGGCGCATCCGCAACCGGGTACCGTCGAGCGTGAAGTCACTGCTTTCAATAATGGTGCCGCGCGTTGCCAGTCTTGCCAGCCCTGTCGGACGCACCGAGTGAGTCGCCCGAAAACCGTCTGCGGTCGCCACCAATTGGGTTTGCAGGCGGCCACCGGCAATGCCAGCGCTGACCTTATAGGTCGCCGTGTGTGGTATCAGCGAGGTCTGCGCCGAAGCCGATGCCATCACGCAGGGCGCGATGATACTGATTGCTAGCGCAAACAAGCGCTCCCGCACTCTAACTTGCATCGGGGTATGCCTTTTCACCTACAACGGTCTGACAGTGTTGCATTAACAACATGACTGCTTGCTGAACGGCCAGTCTGTCAGGCTCAAGTTGATCAAGCGGAACACTGCGATCAATATTGATAGGCTCCCCAACACCGATCACGACACGCGCAAACGGTTTGGGAATCATGAACCGGTCCCAGCGCTTCAGATACCAGGCGCTGCTGGCGGCCGCCGCGACCGGTACCACCGGCACCTTGCCTACTCTTGCCATGATTAATGCGCCGGTTTTGAACTCATAGCGCGGCCCGCGCGGTCCATCGGCTGTGGTGACAATTGAAAGACCCTGTTTCATCTTTTGTTGCATGTCGCGCAGAGCCAGTGCGCCACTTTGATTGGCGGAACCGCGGATGACATCGGCCCCCCAGGCACGGGCAATGCGCTCGGGCACGTCGCCATCGATCGAACCGGAAATCAAAAAACACGGTTTAAAGCCGGAATCGATCCAGCGAAAAATCTCGTTGGAGCACAACACATGGTGCTGATGCCAATAGCACGGTGCGCAGGGTGT
>JBCCZN010000001.1:0-43829 GCA_039187375.1 Pseudomonadota bacterium | reverse complement strand
GTGTAAAACATGTGTAAAACTCCATGCTGTTTTTTATACGCTTTAATTCAAGTCTTTGAGGCATTATTTGTTTTTTATCATGCCGAAACTTTTTTGCCGAAAACCGTACACTCGTGCCAATTTCGGCAAGAATCACGATGATCCGCGCACCAGAGTCGTGGAAATGATGTGGCAACACGCGCGTGGTGTAGAGCGGATTGACATTGACCGCGGCAAAACCCGCACGCAGCACGCCGAACAAGGCTACCGGGTACTGCAAAATGTTCGGCATCATCAGAGCAACCCGATCCCCCTTTTGCAGTCCCTGCTGTTGCAGCCAGGCCGCAAACGCAGCTGAGCGCTGATCCAGTTGTGCGTAGGTCATCGTGCTACCCATGCAGGCGTAAGCGAGACGATCTGCATACATCTTGCAATGTCGCTCGATCATGTCTTTGAGCGAGGTGTAGTCCCCGGCGTCGATGGTTTCTGGAATGCCCGGCAAATAAGACTTTAACCAGATTTTTTCCATGCTCATGCTCCCCATTGGCATAGTGGTGTGTTCAGTGTGTTGTGTCAGTCGATGTTGGTGTCCGACTGAGACACGATCAGTTGTGCCAGTGCCTGTTCGATCGCAGGCCAGGCGCGCGCCAGCATCTTCGGCTGCGCTTGCTCGTTCGGATGAATGCCGTCGGCTTGCATCAACATTGGTTCCAGCGCCACATCCATTAAGAAAAACGGCTCAAACGCGACGTCGTATTCCTCGGCCAATTCCACGAACATCGCATCGAAATCCTGCGTGTATCGGATGCCGTAGTTTGGTGGAATTTTCATGCCAAACAACACCGGCTGGGCGCCTGCGGCCAGCGTGGCGTCCAGCATGGCGCGTAGATTACCGCGAGATGCGGACAGGTCGATGCCACGCAAACCGTCGTTGCCGCCCAATTCGATGATGACAATATCGGGCTGATGACGTTGTAGTGCTGCTGGCAGTCGTGATCGACCGCCGGCCGTCGTGTCACCGCTGATACTGGCGTTCACAATGCGATAGCGTGGCTCTTCGGCATTCAACTGGGCATCTAGCAAACCGACCCAGCCGTCGGCGGGGTTGTCCAGGCCGTAGGCGGCGCTCAGGCTGTCGCCGATTACCAGAATTACCGTGGCCTCGTCGTCTAGCGACTCATTTTGCGTCGGTGTTGAACGTTCGGGCGTTGCGTTGGATGCTGGCGAATCCGCAACTTCAGTCTCGGCGGAGCGTTGTGGCGCATCTGAGCAGGCCACCAGAGCGAACATCCCGATAAGGATGAGCAATTGGGATGCGCGATACGCTGGCGATGATATTACTGCCATAATTGCGGCCAACATGAAACAAAACGGAAGTTCCGGTGACAGACAATAGTGTACCCCAGCAGTCGACAAAAGCGCCGGTCCTCGAGGCCGTGTCCCTCACTCGTCGAGTCAGTGCTGCCGACGGCGATCTGACGATCCTTGATGACGTGTCATTTTCAGCGGCAGCGGGCGAATCGTTGGCCGTGATTGGTCCGTCGGGTGCTGGCAAATCGACACTGCTTGCCTTATTGGCAGGTCTGGATCTGCCCACTTCCGGTTATGTCGCCCTAGATGGGATTCGTCTCGATGGTCTGGATGAGGATGGTCGTGCCAAGGTGCGTGCCGGTCGGGTCGGGTTCGTATTTCAGTCGTTCCATTTGATTCCAGCGCTGAGCGCGCTAGAAAACGTCATGATGCCGTTGGAATTAGCGGGCGTTGGTGATGCGCGCAAGCTGGCCACCGAGGTGCTCGATCAGGTCGGCCTGTCGCAGCGCTTGCGTCATTATCCGACGCAACTGTCTGGTGGCGAAAAACAACGTGTGGCGATCGCGCGGGCGTTTGCCAGCCGGCCGCGAGTGATGTTCGCCGACGAGCCGACCGGCAATCTCGATACCAACACCGGTGACAAGATCGAACAACTGTTGTTTGACCTCAATCGTGATCATGGCGCAACGCTGGTGGTGGTGACCCATGATGAGGCGTTGGCGGCAAAGTGCCAGCGCCGGTTGACGCTCGATGCTGGCAAGCTCGTGGCTGACGAGGTGCTGTGATCGTGCGCGCACTGGTCTTTGCCGTGCGCCGGTTCGGGCGCGATGTTCGCTCCGGCGAGTTGTTGGTGCTGATGTCAGCATTGGTGATCGCTGTCGCTTCGATGACCGCCATCAGCTTTTTGACCGATCGAATCGGCAAGGCTGTGGATTATCAGGCGGGCGAGGTGCTGGCTGCGGATATTCGCCTGTCGTCGGGTCGAAAACTCGATGATTCGAATACGAAACTGGCGCGCTCGATCGGCCTGAAAACCGTGGATATGGTGAGCTTCCCGAGTGTGACCTTTGCGGGAGAGGCCAGCACATTGGCACGCCTTCAGGCGGTCACTGAAGGCTATCCGTTGCGTGGTGAGCTTAGAATCGCAGCGTCACTGTTTGGGCAGGACCGCGTCGCCGAGCGTATTCCACTGCCCGGCACGCTGTACGCTGAGCCGGCGCTGTTGACGCGGCTGGGCATCGACGTTGGCGATTCACTCGAGCTGGGCCGTTTGACGCTGCAGGTAGCCGGCGTCATCGCCTATCGCCCGGATCAGTCGCCCGGCTTTAGCGGATTAGCACCAACAATCCTGATAAACATGGCCGATATCGAGCCGAGCGGCTTGCTGGTCGAGGGCAGTCGGGTGGGTTATTACCAGCTATTCGGTGGTCCGCCGACGCCAGTGCGTAAATTTCGCGATGCATTGCAAGGTGCCATGCCGGAGGGCGCTACGATGCAGACCGGTGCCGAAGAAGGGTCTCAGTTGGCCGGTGCGGTCGAGCGCGCCGGTGGTTTCCTGTCGCTGGCCTCACTGGTCAGTCTGATTCTGGCAGCGGTTGCCATCGCGATGTCGGCACAACGGTACGCCGAGCGTCGCCTGGATACGGCGGCGCTGATGAAGACCTTCGGCGCATCGCAGTGGTTTGTGTTGTCGGTGGGTGTCATCCACATTCTGTTAATCGCCGCCATTGGCAGTGCCATCGGTGCAGCGACCGGTTACTACGCCGAACGCGGGCTGTCGGCACTGTTAACCGGCTGGCTGCGGGGTGATTTGCCACAACCGCGTTTGTCGGCGATGTGGCCTGGCGTGTTGTCGGCATTGGTGTTGTTGCTCGGTTTTGCGCTGCCGTCTTTGCTGCGTCTGCGCCGAACGCCACCAATGCGTGTACTGCGCCATGACATGGCACCGCCACCGCTATCGCTGTGGGTGTCCTATGGTGCGGCGTTTCTGGCTATTGGTGCGATTGTCGCCTGGGCGGTTCGCGATACCCGCTTGCTCGTGATCATTCTGGGTGGCACCGCTGTCACGGCTGCGGTGTTGTTCTTCGCAGGTCGTGCACTGGTTGCTGCGCTGTCGCAGTTGCGCGGCGGCGTTGGTGTGTCCTGGCGCTATGGTCTTGCGAATGTTGCGCGACGTGGTTCCACCAGTGCGATTCAAGTGGTCGCATTCGGTCTTGGGCTGATGGTGCTGTTGTTGTTGACGCTCGTGCACGATGACCTGTTGGATATCTGGCGCTCCTCTGTTGCCGATGACGCACCGAATCAGTTCCTGATCAATATCCTTCCGGAGGAGCGAGAGTCGATCAGTGAGCTGATCGATTCGAGAAATCTGCCATCGGTTGGCTACGTGCCGCTGGTTCGTGGCCGCATCACCGCGGTGAATGACACGCCGGCCGAGGATTGGCCGCGCGGCGCCGGCGAAGGTCCGGTTCGCGTTGGTCGTGAAATCAATCTGTCCTATACCGATACACTCGACGAGAGCAACACCGTCATCGAGGGTTCTTTCTGGAGCGAAGGGGATGGCGGCGAGCCACAGGTGTCGATTGATATCGCAATCGCCAATGAGATGGGCGTGACGGTGGGAGATACGCTGACGTTCGACTTCGCGGGTCTGGCGCATCGAGCCACGATCACCAGTTTGCGTACCATCGACTGGGATTCGTTTCGGCCCAATTTTTTTATCGTATTGAGCCCGACCGGTATGCAGGACTTGCCGCAGACGTTCCTGAATGCGTTGTTTGTTGGTGAGTCGGACAAGGATGTACTAGTAGAATTGGTGCGCAAGCATCCGAGCGTATCGGTAATCGATATCGAAGCAGCGATCGAACAAATTCGCGGCATTATCGACAAGGCCGCGCTTGCGGTGCGTTACGTTTTCTATTTCACCATTGCTGCTGGTCTGGTTGTGCTGTTCGCTGCCATTCAGTCAACACTGGAGTCGCGCCGCTACGAAAGTGCATTGCTGCGTACATTTGGTGCATCGCGCCGCGTGGTATTGCTGGGAATTCTGGCCGAGTTCTCTGCATTAGGCCTACTTGCAGGTTTGTGCGCCTCACTGGGTGCCACGGCAATTGGGCATGTCGTGGCGACAGAGGTGTTTGATCTGCAGCTGTCGGTGGATCCCGTACTTTGGCTGATCGGCGTATTGGCGGGCTGGCTGGTTGTGGGTGTTAGCGGCACGCTTGCTGCGCGATCGGCGGTGGAGACACCACCGGTGCGAACGCTACGGGGTACCGGTTGAAGCGACTACTTTCGCATTGCCTTCTTCGCCTGTTTCTCAGCCTTCTTACGTTCAGCCTTGGCTTTTTTCTCCGCCTTGCGCGCCTCTTTGGCCTCGTCGGGTGGATCGAGCATGCGACGCACGGTCTTGATGATATCGACCTCACCGGTTTTCAGCAGTGTCGGAAAGGTCTTGCGACAGACGGTCCAGGTGGCACCCAGCATCGCCAGATAGAGCGAGAGTACCAATAGTCCAAAGCTGATCTGGTCGGCCATATCACCCAGCCAATCGGGCAAGCGGATACTCAGTGTTACGTAGAGAATCTCTGACAAAATGGCATCGAGAATGCCGATCTCGAGCAGAATTTCCTCAAAAAACCACAGCGTCAGTTTCAGGATAAACAAAAGCCACAGCAGCTCCCACAGTGCGTTCAGCCAATTGCGGCTGTAACACAATGCCGCATAGGCGAGCCCCAGTGCGGCGCCAACGGCCAGCGCTTGTGCAGCGATAACCCCAATACTGAATATCCGAGTGAAAACAGGGCTGTCTTCGATCAGCACTGAGTCAATGTCGGCGAGTCCAATGACGAGTGAAACAACCGTTGCAATCGCAACGCCGGGAATGACGCAGGCGGCGATCCATGGAAAGTCATCAATCGATGCCTGGCCCAAGCGAAACAGATAACGCCGTATCGGCAACGCAAGTGCGACGGCACAGAAAATAGCTGGCCACGCTACCTGATCGAGCGGCCATACGATCTGTACCGATGATTCGAGCCAGCCGCCGACGACCATTGCGATGACCGTGAGTCCAACGATCGTCAGTCGCGGTCGTTGACCGAACACACGGTCCAGGTGGTCATCATCGCGACGCTCGTTGAAGGCCTGACGCAAGGCCGGCCCCATATCTTTAAAACCCTCGCGGGCAATTCGCAGTAGATTGCCCGGACGAATCATGTTGGCTCGGACAGGTCCGGCACCGTGGCGGTGATCGCGGCACAGATCTCGCGCAATAGCGCATTGCGCGTATGGCTGGATCGCCACACGGCGATAATCGTACGCGACGGGCTCGGCGCTTCGAACGGCAGATTGACCACACGCGCTTCGGCGGATGCTTGCTGTCGCACCGCCAATTCGGGCAACAGCGTGACACCGGCACCGCCGGCGACCATCTGCCGCAGTGTCTCAAGGCTGGTCGCCCGAAACTCATCCTCATTGACGCCACCGGAGAGTTGGCATACCTCCAGCGCTTGGTCGCGCAGACAGTGCCCATCTTCGAGCAACAAAAAGTGCTGATCTTCCACGTCGCTTTGCCGTGCCAGTTTCGCACCGGCCAACGGGTGATGCAGATCGACGGCCAATCGAAACGGCTCATCAAATAGCTCGACCACCTCACAGCCATGGGCATCGATCGGCAGCGCCAGCAAACCCATATCCAACTCGCCGGATCTCAGATCGGCCATCAATGGATCAGTTTGCACTTCGAGATAAAAGCACTTCAGTCTATCGAACTGCTCACTTAACGTCGGCGCGATATGCGGCAACAAATAGGGCGCCAGTGTTGGGATTAGGCCGATTTTGATCCGCCCGGCTTGTGGGTCCTGATGCAGCTGTGCCAGTGTCTCGATTCCCTCGGCTTCCTCCAGTAACACGCGCGCACGCGCCGCAATGGCGGTCCCGGTCCGGGTGAGTTGAATGCCTTTGTTGTGGCGTTCAACTAGCGTGACCCCAAGCTGTTCCTCAAGTTTCTTGATCTGCGTGCTCAGCGTCGGTTGGGTCACAAAGCAGCTTTCGGCTGCACGACCAAAATGGCCATGATCCTCAAGTGCAACCAGATAGCGCAGCATGCGCAGGTTGAAATGCAGATTGGAACTCATGCGTTGGCTTCCTTCATGGCGGAAAATGCCGCTAGTGCCGCTTTGCGAGAATCGGACAGATCGACGATGGGTTCCGGATACTGATCGCCCGGAATAAATCCAAGCTGCTGGCGCAGTGCCGCGGGTACCGTCCAGGGTGCATGGACATACTTGTCCGGTAGGCCGGCAACCTCGGGGACCCATCGTCTGACGTATGCTCCGTCTGCGTCAAAACGCTCGCCCTGACGAACCGGATTGAAAATCCGAAAGTACGGCGCTGCGTCAGCTCCGCTGCCGGCGGACCATTGCCAGCCCATGGTATTGGCTGGCAGGTTCGCATCGACCAGTGTGTCCCAGAACCAGCGTGCCCCGTGTAGCCAGTGTGCGCGAATATTTTTGACCAGAAATGAGGCAACGATCATGCGTACCCGATTGTGCATCCAACCCGTGTGCCAGAGCTGGCGCATACCGGCGTCAACAATCGGGATGCCGGTGCGACCGTGTCGCCAGGCCTCTATGAGGTCCGCCACCTCGTTGTCGGGTTGCCAGGGAAACCGTTCAAATGCGCGGTTCATGGGTGCGTTTGGTGTGTGCGGGTATTCAGCCAGAATTTCATGGGCGAACTCGCGCCAACCCAATTCGGTTTGATAGATACGCACCCCATCGCTGTCGGGTCGGGCCAGTGTCAGATGCCACACAGTGCGTACACTGATTTCACCAAAGTGCAAATGCGGCGAGAGCATCGAGACGCCATCAACACCGGGAAGGTCACGATCATGATCGTAGTGATCGATTGCAGCGGTAGTGAATTGTCGAGCACGCAGATTTGCACCCGCCTCGCCGGGTTGCCAGGTTTCGCGCATGCCCTGCGCCCAGTCGATGCGCGGCAGTAGCTGCAATGCCTCGAGCGTGACGCCCAAGTCGATGGCAGTCGTTGGCACGGACAATGGGGCAGGCAGTGGCTTTGGGACATCAAGCCTGGCACGCAGTGCTTTCCAAAACGGCGTAAACACACGATAGACACCATCCGAGCCGGTACGAACGCTGCCAGGTAGATTCAATAACAAGCCGTTATGGCGCACAATTTCTATGCCATCGTCGCCGAGCGCCTGTTCAATGTCTTGGTCACGTGCACGTTCGGCTGGCTCATGCAGATCGTGCCAGAACACCGCGGTGGCCCCGCTGGCATCGATCACCTCGCGCAGCGCCGCCAGTGGATTGCCCGCCAGTAACACCAGTTCACCGTCGATTATCTTCAATGACTGCGCTAGTGCCGCAAGGCTGTGATGTAACCACCAGCGACTGGCGCCACCGATTGGCCAGGCGTCGGTTGGGCAATACACGTATAAACAGACGACACGATCAAATCGTGCCAGTGCATCACTTAGCGCCGGATGATCGGCCAGGCGCAGATCGCGTCGAAACCAGACGATAGCAGTGGTTTGATTCATATTGCTGACTCTACGCGATTGATTGATTGTCCTGCCAGAAATGCGGCGTAGTGATCGGCCGTTTGCTGAATAGCGCGTTGGCGCGCCTCCCGGGCAGCCCACGCAATGTGCGGTGTGATAATGAGGTTGGGCAACGATTGTGTCAGCAGCGGATGTTCAGCCGGCGGCGGTTCGATGTCGAGCACATCAAGCGCAGCGCCGGCCAATGCGCCGCTTTGCAGCGCCTCCAACAACGCGTGTGAATCGATCAATCCACCCCGTGCGGTGTTGATCAGCACGCAGTCAGACTTCATCAAAGCCAGCGTTTGCGCGTTGATCATCTGTCGAGTGGAATCGTTTAGCGGGCAATGCAGGCTCACGACATCGGCCTGTGCCAGCGCATCGGTGAGCGCGACGCGATCCGTACGCGTGTCTTCTTGGTTGCGTCGTGTGATGAGCACACGCATGCCGAAAGCGCCGGCAACCTGCGCAACAGCCCGTCCCAGTTCGCCATAGCCGACAATCACCATGGTCAGGCCGGCCAGCTCACGAATGGGATGATCCAGCAAGCAAAATGCACTGCTATCACTCCAGCGCCCCGCACGCACATCGGCGATGTAATCGGGCAGCCTGTGCGTTAATTGCAACAGCACGGCAAACACATGTTGTACCACTGATTGGGTGCAATAGGCCGTGATATTGCTGACTGCGATGCCGGCATCAGCAGCTGCACGTAGGTCGACAATATCGGTACCGGTGGCGGTCAATCCGATGTAGCGCAATGACGGCAACGCGCGCAGCGTTGCTGCGTCAAACCGAACCTTGTTGGTAAACACCGCGCTGACATGTTCACAGCGAGCCAGCACCTCATGATCTGCCGTTGCCTGATAGGATTCGAAATGCTTGCACAGGGTGGCAAGCGCAGATAAATCGACATCGTCGCCTAAGGTCGCGGCATCTAGAAAAACGGCGGAACTCATAGTGGCTAGTGTACCCTTGCCAAGCCTTGCACAGCACACAGGAAATCGATGACTGACCGTCGTTTCTGGGAACAAAAACCGCTGGAGTCGCTCAGCGATGGCGAGTGGGAGTCGCTGTGCGATGGTTGTGGTCGCTGCTGTTTGCATTCGTTCGAGGATGAAGAGACCGGTGAGCTGTACGCCAGCGATATCGCCTGTCGCCTGTTCGACACCACGCGCTGCCGCTGTACCGATTACCACAAGCGCCGACAGCGTGTGCCTGAGTGCCTGCAGGTGCGGCAACTGCCCAGGCAGGATTATCGGTGGCTGCCTGTCAGTTGCGCCTACAGACGGATTGCGGAGGGGCGCCCGTTGGCGCACTGGCATCCATTAATCAGTGGCGATCCGGAATCGGTACATACAGCCGGTGTTTCGGTGCAAGGTCAGGTGCGTGCGGCTCAGGTGGACGAAACACCCTCTGTCGATGACGTACGGCTATTCCAATGGCACACTGAGGACTATGAACAAGACACCTGAATTTGTTGCACTCGAGCAGTATGTTCAATATGACGAACCGGAAATGATTGCTCGGGCGAAAGACTTGTATGAAGAGCTCAATCGCAGGCGGACTGTGCGCGACTTTTCTTCCCGTCCGGTGCCGCGCGAGGTCATCGAGAATTGTCTGAAAGTAGCCAATACCGCACCGAGCGGTGCGAATATGCAGCCTTGGCATTTCGCGGTGATCACCAATGCGGACATGAAGAAACGCATTCGAGAAGCGGCTGAAGCCGAGGAGCGCGAGTTCTATTCGAGACGCGCGTCGGAAGAATGGTTGCAGGCATTAGTCCCGTTCGGCACCGATGCCAACAAGCCGTTTCTCGAAACTGCGCCAGTGCTGATACCCGTGTTTATGCAGAAATTTTCTGTCGATGAGTCCGGTGACAAAACCAAGCACTACTACCCGCAGGAATCTGTCGGTCTGGCCACCGGCATGTTGATCGCTGCGTTGCATCAATGCGGTTTGGCTTCATTGACCCACACGCCGAGTCCGATGACATTCCTGAATGAAATCTGTGGGCGCCCGAAACATGAACGCGCTTATTTGCTGCTGGTCGTCGGTTACCCAGCTGACAATGTTCAGGTGCCAGCCATCCGGCGCAAGTCACTCAGCGAGTATGTGAGCTTTTTCGACTGATCAGTTGTCTTGTCGTGCTTCGATCAGTAGCGCGCGAATGTCGGCTTCAATCCGTTTCGCCTGCGCATCACCCGCATGTGTTTCGCCGATGTAGCGTTGGCGAATCCGCCCTTTTGCATCGATCAGATAATAGGTTGGCCAGTAGCGATTGTTCATCGCGCGCCAATAGTGGAAGTCATTGTCGATCATGATCGGATGTGTCAGGCCGAATTTTTTTGCCTGACGCGCCACCTCATCCCGATCCTTTTCGCGCTCGAATTCCGGGCTGTGCACGCCGATCACGGTGAAAGCTTCATCGTTCAGTTTCCGCTCCATAGCCGTGAGCCACGGAAATGAGCGATAGCAGTTCCAGCAGGCGAATGCCCAGAAGTCAATCAGCACGACCTGTCCCTGCAAAGACTGAATACGCAACGGCGCACTGTTCAGCCAGTCCTTGGGATCAGTTTGGGTAAATTCCGGTGCGGTTGGCCAGTCGGTCGCGTTAGCACTGGCAATCGGGCACCACAGTGCCAACAGGATGATGAATCTGCGTGTCATGTTAGGTTCCTGTCGAAGAAAATCGATGGCGTTAACGATTCAGACCGTCAATTTGCGGAAAAAATGACGCATCGGCTGTAATTGCCCGGATTTTCCGGCATCCTCAACGGCATCCAAAACACCCGAGATTATTTTCGTGAAAAAACACCTGATTCTGACCTCTACGTTGCTTGTTACACTGGTTGCATGCGGTAAAAAAGAGACGCCGCCAGCAGCGACATCGCTGGAGCCAACGGCAGCGGCGACAGCGATTCTGGATTACGTGCCGTCCGATACGCCGTATGTTTTTGCCGCTTTGCGTCCGACCCCCGAAGCACTGACTGAAAAAATGCGCCCGGTCAACGAAGCGGCGATTGGCATGATGGCGTCGGCATTCCGTCTGGGTTTTGAAAGCGCGGCCGAAGATGCTGAGACTGACCTGGATCCGGAGGTGGCCGAGACGTTCACGAAAGCGATGGACGCGATGGAGTCGCGCCTGTCAGACGGCAAGCTGGACGAATTTGGGTTCGACGAAAAAACCGGTGTTGGTGCGTTTTACGGCAACGGCTTGTTGCCCGTGATGCGTTTGTCTTTGGCAGAGCCTGAGAAGTTTTTACCCGAGCTCGATGAAATGCTGGCTGAAATGGAACTGGGGGACATCCAGACGGTAGAGATCGCCGGTGCAATGCTGCGCAAGGCATCCATTGGTGAGGTGATGTCCATTTTTATTGGGGAACATGATGACGCGGTCGTCCTGACGGCTGCACCGTTCGCGTTCACCGACGACCAGCTCGAGCAGTTACTGTCTAAGCCAAACGGCGGTGGCATCCTCACCGGCACTGTGCTGACGGATTTGATGGACAAATACGACTATATGGCACAGGGCGCAGGCTTCATCGATTTCCGTAAGGTATTTGACACCGTCAGTGGCAATGCAAGCGGTTTGGACGCCGCTTTGCTTGAAATGGTGCAGGACGAAGACATGCAGATGGACGACACGTGTCGCAGCGAATTTGGCAGCATCGTCGCCAACTTCCCGCGATTTGTGATCGGTTCTACCCGCATGGACACAGAACAAATGGACACATTGCCGGTTTTGGAGATGAACCCGGCCATCGCTGAAGGCTTGATGAGTATTGTTGGCAACGTTCCGGGTATGACCGCACCGACGGATGCGGGGGCAAAGTTCGGTTTTGCGGTCAACATCGGTGGCATACGGGATTTTATCGCCGAACAGGCCGGTAAGATCAGTGACAACCCGTATCAATGTGAACAGCTCGCCAGCCTGAATGAGGGTGCAGAGAACGCGTTGGCGAGCTTGAATCAACCGCTGCCGCCTATAGTCAATAATTTCCAGGGCTTGTTCGTCGAAATGGACTCGCTGGAAGCACTCGATTTTCAGGGTGGCAGTAGCATGCCTGAAGATCTGAACATGAGCGTCGTGCTGGCAATGAAAAACGTCAAGGGTGCGATGGAGTTCGGCAGCATGATGATGCCGATGCTGGCGGCGTTGAACATCGACTCCGATGGCGAGCCGGTGTTGTTGCCGCCAGAGTTGACAGCCGGAGTCGGTCAGGATGTGTTTGCGGCGATGACCGAGGATATGCTTGCGATGAGCATCGGAGATGGTGCCGATAAGAAAGCCGGTAAGTTGGCGGCGGCCACGGGCAGCTCAGATGGCATGCTAATGGCGGCGTCGATGGACTATCGTGAATACGTCAAGGTGATGCGCGCGCTTGAAGAGCAAATGAATGATGTGCTGAGTGCAACCGACGATGCCGAGAATCAGGATCTCCAGATGGACATGGGTGAAATGATGAAGGTCATGGATGCGGTTGCCGACGCGATTGAACGCGAAACCGGTGGCATTCGCATTACACCGAACGGCATAGAATTACCGACACAGGTCACCCTGCGTTAGGTTGGTTTATTGATTGGCGCGCTACTCGACAATTCGGGTAGCGCGCTGACGACCGTTTTGTACCAGCGTCACCGCAACGATGTTGCCATCCTCACCACGCTCGAACTCCAGTTGAGCGTCGACCACCTTTAACAGGAACTGATCTGTAGCAAACGCAAACGCTGGAAACGTCGGTTGCCCGGTCAGTTGCACCATCAGGTGTCCACTATCCTGGTGCGTGATTTCGAGAACTGCGTCCGCGGTCAGTTGGTAGCGACCAATAAAGTCCTCAAGCTGTTCTGTCTCAAGAGTACTCACGTCGCGCAGCGCACTATTCGGGTCGCGGCTCGCCGGCGTCTGCCGACCTGATTGGTCCAGCACCAACGCACTTGCAGTACCACTGTCATCGAGCGTGAAAGTGATACTGATGCCCGCCGGTGCAAATCGCCAGCTACCGTCGCTTGCCGGCGAGAGCTCAAACGCCCCTTGATTGGTTGCCTGAGCCCAGAGCGCGTCACCATGTCGGAAAATATGTACGTAAAAGCCAGGGCCAAGCTGGTAGGCGCCACTCAGCCCCTCCAGGCTCGTGGTTTCAGCGGTGTCGTGATCGCTGATTAATTTCAAACCTAGTCCCGCGATGGCGCTGTTGTCTGCTGAGGTTGCCAAAACAACCAATCCGCGGTTTGCCTCAGGTTGTATCAGTGCCAACGTGGCAAAACCCGCTGTCTGGCCGCCATGGGCGAACGCCGTACCACCCTCCAGGTCGTCGCGGCGGTTCCACGCCGCACCGCGCCACGCGTCACCACCCAGTTGATCGTGCAAGGCGCCGTCCAACGCATTGGGATCGAGCGTGTGCTGCAACCAGCGCAACATGTCATTTGCGGTGGAGACAACAGCCCCCGCACCTGCGAGTGCATCAAAATGCCAGGGCGAAACCGGCCGGCCATAGGACATCCCTTGAGCCAGTTGGACGTCGAGCTTCTTGTCATGACCCGGTGAGGTCTGCGCCAGATTCAAAGGGGTGAGCAAGTGAGTCGACAATGCGCGTTGATAGGTCGTACCGGCGACCTCACCAGCAATAAAACCAAGCAGTCCTGCGCTGAGATTTGAATAGGCAGGTTGCTTTTTCAATGCATCGGGTTTGAAGGTCGTCAGAAAGCGCTGCAGCGCAGCCGCGTCGTAGGCGGCATAGGGGTCGATCGTATCCGAGACGCCGAGGTTATCTGGCAACCGTGGTAAACCGGATGTGTGCTTGGCAAGCTCACTCAGTACGATGGCCGCGACTTGCTCATCGGCGAATTGCCAGGTGGGCAAGGCATCGGTGAGTGGCCAGTTCCAATCGAGTTTGCCTTGGCGAAATAACACCTCTGCCAACTGCGCCGTCATGATCTTCGAGACAGACCCGATTTCGAATCGCGTATCGCCGTTGGGTGATTGCGGGTTAGTGCTCGAGACCTGTCCGAAGCCGCGTGTCGTGGCGCCGTTCTCATCGAAATAGCCCAGCACAATCGCACCGGCAGTACCGTCATCGATTAGCCGCTGGGCATCGGTTGCGATGTCATCATCGATGCCGGGCGCTGCGCCAAGACTGCTGGTGGCACCGAGCAATAATAGTGTCACGCACGTGTTTCGGATTGTATTGAGCATGTCGGCACTCCTTCGCAAAAACGGTTTGTCCAACTGAGATACTAACTCAGACTTTGTCTAGTACGCGGGGTCGCGGGATGCGCACGGGTTGGCACGTAGCGTTAACGGCCGCGACGGCCAAACAGCAACGTCATGTTGTAGCGACGTTCAAGAAAGCTGTTTCCAAATTGAATGTCATCGGTGCGATGAAATAGATTGGAATTGAAAATCACAATACGGTTTTGCTTGTGGGGGATACGGATGGGGTCATTCAGTGCGTCACCCAGAAAGTCGCGCATTGCAACCTCGTCGTTGTTGAATTGCTCGAATGACCAGGCCATCGGTGCTGCCTTGCGATAAATCAGCAAACCACCACGTTCCGGGTCACGGTTGGCCGCATCCGGTGCAATCCAGAAATTGGAGTTCACCGCGGCGGCGTCGGCGTGCATGCCGATACCGCTCAGCGCTGCACCGTACTTGTACCCCCAGGCCTGTGTGAGGGAGTGACCGGCGAAAATGCCAGGCAATGCCTGCTCGAGTTCGCGCGCAATGCCCAATGTGAGTGCATTGGCAAAACCATCCACGAAATAAGCGCCGACATAATTCTGGCGTAGATCGAACCAGATGGTTGCTTCGCGGCAAAACCTCAGGACCGCGTCGAGAGCAGCCGGTGTCAGCAAATTATCGACGACAACAACGTTCGGTTCACTCTCATGATAGGTCGTTGTCAAACCATCAATGTCCAGATCCGGGTTGATGAGCGGACCGTCTGGTAGGGTCACGTCAGGAACATGCAGCGGCCGATTGTGATGCTTGGCGGCGATCGCCCAGTGTGACTTCCAGTGGTACTTCGGGTGTGGTAACGCAAAGACTTCATCATCGCCGGCTTCGTCGAGGTCAGCGACCACCGCTGCCAACGCTTCGGGCAGTTCGCGCGCGGCGTCTGGCAGGCGGTCGTGTTCGCGAAGATAGTTCAGTTGCTCGAGATCCATCTGTAGCTTGAATTTCGATGCAGGCTCCTGTTTCACCACGTCGCTATCCGACCCGCGCAAGCGCTGCAGTCGTTCAGCACAATGCGCCAGCGCAGTGGCGTCGTCACCCTGGGCCAGTCTTAGCATCGCAAGATTTGCGCGCGCATCGTGATGATCTGGATCCAATGCAAGCGCCCGTTCATAGGCATCAGCCGCCGCATTGCTGTTGTCCTGACGTTCTTCGAGAATGGCGATGTTGTAATTCACGCGCGCATCATCGGGTCGTAGCGACCGAATGCGTCGCATGCAGTCCAGTGCCCCGGCTGTATCGCCGTTGCGTTGATGGCATTCAGCCAGAACCGCCAGCGCTTCATAGCCGTTGGCATTGCTCTGGTGGGCTCGCTGCGCATAGTTGGCGCAGATATCGATGCGACCGGCGGCCAGTGCGATCTGTGCCAGTGTCGTCAATGCCACGTAGTGGGCTGGGTCAATCGATAGCACTTGCTCCAGCGTGTAGGCGGCGTCCATTGGGCGCTGCTGCTGTTGCAGAGCGGCGGCTTGCTGTAACAATCGCTGAATCGCCGCGGCGTTTTGTGGTTGGCTGCTCACGTGGTTAGACCTCGTTGAGGTTATCGGCATTATCCTGACCGCGCCGAGTGTAACGCGCGGATTGCCCCGACTACAGGTCTCGAAGGATTTCGCGCGCTGCGTTATGTCCTGGCAGGCCGCTGACACCACCACCGGGGTGTGCACCGGAGCCACACAGATATATACCAGGTATGGCAATACGATAATCGGCAAGCGTCGGTGCAGGGCGGGCACTGAATAGCTGTGCGGGCGTCAATGCGCCATGGAAAATATCGCCGTTGGTCAGCCCCAGTCTTGTTTCCAGGTCATAAGGCGAGAGCGCCTCGTAGCCAATGACGGAATCGACGAAGCCCGGTGCATAGCGTTCAACCGTGGACAACATATGGCGTGCCACTTCGTCGCGTAGATCTGGCCATTGGCGACCATCGGACATCTGCGGCTGGACATGCTGACAAAACAGACTGGCTACGTGTTGGCCAGATGGTGCGAGCGTATCGTCCAGCGTACTGGGAATGAGCATTTCGATCACAGGTTCGGCTGACCAGCCCTCTCGACGTGCATCCTCAAACGCACGCGCCATGTAATCGAGTGTCGGTCCGATGATGATACCGGCCGAAAGATGTGCGCCTGCGTGCGGTTGAGCAGTAAATGATGGCAATGCGGACAGCGCTACGTTCATTCGGAACGTGCCAGAGCCATAGCGAGTGCGATTGATGCTCGCGCGTGTTTCGTCGGTGACAACATCATCTTGGCACAACGCCATCAGCCGCTTGGGCGTGCAATTGGCGGCGACGGATTTGCTGCGATATTGATGGCCATCCTCGGTTTCAACCTCCAACACAGTGGCGTCGACGCGTTTGATGTGAATCACCGGCTTGTCGCACTCGATTATCGCGCCAGCTTTTGTGGCACTTGCAGCAATTGCATTGCTGATCGCGCCCATTCCGCCTATAGCATGCCCCCAGGCGCCACTGCGTCCATTGACCTCACCAAACACATGGTGCAATAACACATAGCCGCTGCCCGCCTCATAGGGTGAGGCAAAATGACCAACGATGGCATCAAAGCCGAAAAGCGCTTGAATATGGGGATTTTCAAACCACTGTTCCAGCAGCTCCGCGGCACTGCGGGTAAATAACTCGAAAATAGCCTGTCTTGACGCGGCGGATTGGGATCGTATCGCCAGAGCTAGGCGACCGCTGCGCCACCAGTCGCGCCAGCCGCCACCCAGATTCGGTGGCGTATGCAACAGCTGGCTGCGCAGCACGTTGGCCGCACCCTCCAGCCAGTCGTAATAGGCGGGCAGTCGATCGGCATCCGCGGCTGAGAACTTTGCGAATTCGGCCTGCGTCTGTTGTAAGGAGTTGCCGTTCAATAGCGCCCGACCGTCAGGCAGTGGCATAAAATTGGGTAACGGTCGATGCACAATTTGCAGCCCGTGCTGGTGTAGCTGCAGATCAGCGATGACTTTGGGATGCAGCAGACTCACGGTGTAGCTCGCCGTCGAATTGCGAAATCCTGGGATAAATTCCTCAGTGACGGCAGCGCCACCGACGACAGACCGAGCTTCCAGCACCCGTACGCGACGTCCCGCGCGCGCCAGATAGGCGGCTGTAGTCAAGCCGTTGTGACCGCCGCCGATAACAATTGTGTCGTGGATCGCTGTGCTAACGGTCATAAACCAGTATTCTTGAAACTGCCGACGGAATGGTGTGACGCACGATAGCGTAAAAGATGGATAAAAAAACCAACAAACCGTATCAGCCGGTACCAGTCAGCGAGCTGGAGATCGGCATGTTTGTTGCGAAGTTGGATCGTCCCTGGTCTGACACGCCGTTCCGCTTCGAAGGCTTCGAGATTCTCAGCAACAGTGAGATCGAGTTGTTGGCGGATCATTGTGATTTTGTCTACGTCGACGCCAGCTTTACCAGCACCTCATCCACTGCCCGGCACGCCGCGCGCCGTCGTCGTGGCGACGATGTCGGGACCAGCAGTGAATCGCTGGAATTGCTCTCACTACAACGCGTGCATCTGGCACAGGCATTGTCGCAAGACGCGCCGCATGAATATCAGACGCCAGTAAAAATTCGCCAGGAGGCGCCTCAGGCACGCGAGGCGTTCGCGCACGCCCGCGAGGGCACTCAGACATTGATGCAGGCTTTGAAGGCACGTCGCGCGGTCGAGGCACGGCATGTGCGTGGCATTATGGAGCCCGTACTGCACAGTATTGCGCGCAACCCGGATCCGATGGTCTGGTTAGCCAATCAAGCCAAGGCGCAGTCGGGCACAGTCGATCGTCAAGTCGGTACGGCCATCTGGCTGGCGGTTATGGGTCGGTATCTCGAATTGAGTCCGCCATTATTGCTCGACATCGCTGCCGGTGGACTGTTGCTGGATCTGGGTATGACCCGTATGGCGGCATCTCTGCGTGATGTTAGTCGGTCATATTCAGGCAAGCAGCGCGTTGCGGTTCGTGCCCATGTGCGGCTTGGACTTGAACTGCTGGACGGTATTACCGGTGTCACCGAGCGCGTGCGCCTGATGGTTGCCCAACATCAGGAGCGCATGGACGGTAGTGGTTATCCGGCGGGGCTTGCCAAAGATGAGATCAGCATGTTCGGTGCTGTGGCCGCGGTGGCAGACTGTTACGATGCAATGATTTCCGAGCTCCCCTACAGCCCGGCACGGTCGACCGGGGATGCGATTACAGAATTAAACCGGTTATCCGGTGAAACATTTTCGGGCCTGGTGGTCGAACAGTTTGTTCAGGCGCTGGGCTGGTTTCCATGTGGCAGTATCGTAGAACTCAATACCGGCGACATCGCAGTGGTCGCGGCACAAAACCCGGAACACCGTTTACGTCCGCATTTGCTGGTTGTTGCAGGCAAGGACCGACAACGGCTGCCGTCAGCCAAATCGCTCAAGCTCAGTCAGTTCGAGACAGATCAGTCGCGCGACGACGCGATATG
This sequence comes from Pseudomonadota bacterium, assembly GCA_039187375.1. Taxonomy (GTDB): domain Bacteria; phylum Pseudomonadota; class Gammaproteobacteria; order Steroidobacterales; family Woeseiaceae; genus CALBPI01. Next base: position 25,271 of record JBCCZN010000001.1, on the reverse strand, counting down.
GATCGTCAAGAGCTTCCCGTTCGGCAGCTTGGCTTTCGACATACACCAGTATTTCGCAGCCTGACCGCGCTGCTAGGCTCGCTGCTGTTGGTGCCAGTGCTGCGGGCGGAGCCTGCCAATGATCTGCTGGTCATCGAACACATGCGCGAGGTGTTGAGCGGTGATTTGAGCAGCGCGCTGGCCAATGCGCGACGCTTTAGCGACGCACGTGGCCGCGAATTTGTTAATGAACTGACAGACATGGCGCGCGGTAGTTATGCGACTACTGGCAATCGCTCCTATCAATGGTTGGCGCCGTTGTGGCAAGCGGCGCAAACCCAACATATTAATCAATATCCGGTGGCTAGCGGCCGATTACCTTTGCAGGTGTTGTCGCTCTCATCGCAAACCCGATCAGTGCTCATTGTCGATACGTCACAGAGTGTGGCCAGACTGCTGCAGCATCAAGCGGCTGGTTGGGTGCTGCGTCACAGTGCCTATGTCTCTGTTGGCTCGGCCGGTGTGGGCAAACAAAAGCGCTGGGATCGCAAGACGCCATTAGGGGTGTTCGAGCTACAACCCGAACAGGATGTCTCGAGACTGCCGGCGCGCTATGGTGCTCGCGTATTGCCACTGAATTATCCGACCGCATTGGATCGTCATTTGGGGCGTACAGGTGACGGCATTTGGTTGCACGGTATCGATCCGGCAAACAACATTCGACCGCCGCGCGATACCGACGGTTGTATCGCGTTGGACAACAAACAAATTGGCTTGCTGGCTGAGTTGCTCGAGTCGGGTACATCGCTTGTGATCGTCGCGACGGATTTGACGTGGCAGCCCAGTTCGATGCGCTCACCGTTGCTAGGCGATATTCGTGTTCACCTGGCCGACTATTTGCGTGCAGAACGGATCGACGCCAATGCAAACGACGCCGATGTCGTGCTTGCTGATGCGACAGAAGGTATCTGGTTGACGCGCGTGCATCGGAAAAACAAAAACCCGCTGACGATTTACTGGCAACGGGTTAATGATCACTGGCAGGCGATTGTCGCCAGCGACAGGGGCTAAGTCGCAAGCGTCGTCAGCGATATTAGCGCTCGCTGGCGACCAACTCGTCGATGACCGCAAATAACTGTTGCTTGCCGCCAGCGCGTGTTTCGTCGGTGACGAATTTGCCGTTCACCACCATCGTCGGCACGCTGGCAATGTTGTAGCTGCGATTCAGTGATTTTGCCTGACGCATGCGGGTATCGACTTCAAACGAGTTCCATGCCGCATCGAATGTCTCACCGCGTACATTGAATTTGGCCAGCAGGCTCTTGAACGCACTTTCCGTCTGGATACGTCGGCGTTCAACGTGAATGGCGTCGAAAATTGCCTGATGTACAGGCTCCGCACTGTCTAATTCACCCGAATTAGCTAATGCTTCAATGGTGTAGAACAGCTTGGCATGTTGTTCGACGATTGGATTCCAGACTGCCGGCATTTTCACAAATGACACATCTTCGGCAGCCCCTGCTTTCCATTGCCGTACAAACGGCTCCAAATTGAAGCAGTGGTTACAGCCGTACCAAAACACCTCTACGACTTCGATCCCGTTGCCACCGCCGACGGTCGCTTTGGTTGGCCGGAACCGGGCAAAGTGGGTGCCTTCCTGGAAGCGTACCGGTGTTGATTCGGCCGTATTTTGAGCGATCCGCAAAGAGACCTCGCGGGCCTGCGCTTCCTCATCGAAGCTGCCGTCTGATTCCTCAACGGCAGCCAGCGTTTCCTCTGGCGCCTCCTGCGCTTCCGGTGCGGTAGTCTCGGTAACAGTGGTTTCGCTTACGGCCGGTGTATCTTGCAAAGCCGGCTCGTCGGCATTGCCGCACGCGACCAGCACGATCGCACTCAACATCACTCCAGCCAGCTTAAGATTGTTCATCATCTTCACGTCGTTTGGCTCCCGTCAGTTCAGTCCCTGAAGGTAAGACGCCAAAGCGTCGATTTCGTTCGGCTCCAGCTTGAGCGCGATCGTCGTCATCATGTTTTGGGTTTCGGTGTTGCTGCGCTTGTCGTCATCTGCAGCGTATTCACGCAAGCTCGATGCAACGTAGCTGGCGTGTTGGCCACCGACCGCAGGATAGGGTGATCCTGGGTTGCCGCCACCGTCGGGGCCATGGCAGGCAATGCAGGCGGGCAAACCGCGCTCGGGATCACCGCCGCGATACAGGCGTCGGCCGATATCGACGGAGTCGGCATCAGCGACTTCGCGCACTGCTGGTGTCTGCGAGGCGAAATAAGCGGCTAAATCCGCCATATCCTCTTCCGACAGCAGCATTGCCTGACCATTCATCAACACATTGTTGCGTGTGCCGGATTTGAAATACTCAAGCTGTTGTACGATGTAGCGATCGTGCTGGCCGGCCAGGCTTGGCCAGACCGGGTTGACGCTAACACCATTCGCACCGTGACAGGCGGCGCAGACGGTCGATTTGGCTTTACCCGCTTCGGCATCGCCAGTCACGAATCCGGTTTCCTCGGCGTGCGCGCTGCCCAGCAACAATAGTGCGCCTGTGCAACCTGTTACCATGCGCGCGACACGATTGACCAAGTTTTGTACAAGTTTATTCGTACTCATGATTCAATATCCATCGTCAACAGAATCCACCACCTTACGGCGGCGACAAAGCTCTTTATTATACACGTATCGGCCGAAAAGCTAATTTGTCTAACTTGTATCATGTCACAATTTCCAGATGCTCATTTCCTGACCAGTGCCAATCACGTCTCTCAGCTTGTGGCCGACGAGGGCGCTGAGATCGCATTCGCTGGAAGATCCAACGCCGGTAAGTCCAGCGCCATTAATACGCTCGTCAATCGGCGCCAGTTTGCTCGTACATCGAAGACACCCGGGCGCACCCAGCTCATCAACTTTTTCGCATTAGCGCCTACAAAGCGACTCGTCGATTTGCCTGGCTATGGCTTCGCGCGCGTGGCGCCCAAGGTTCAGCAGCACTGGCAATCACTGATGGAAGCCTATTTCTCAGATCGTCGATCCCTCGCTGGCGTCTTCTTGATTGTCGATATCCGTCGCGGGATCGGCGATTTTGATGAACAAATGATTTCGTTCGCCGAAGCGCTTCAGATTCCAGTACATGCATTATTAACCAAGTCCGACAAACTCAAGCGCGGCGCAGCGGCCACGGCATTGCTGCAGGCGCGCAAGGTGCTAGCAGGTCGCGGTACGGCGCAATTGTTCTCATCGCTGCAACGCAGTGGCGTTGAGGAAGCTGTCGACCAATTGATCGATATGTTGAATCCTGACGCTGCTGCTTAAAAAAATGCCCCGGCCATGCCGGGGCGAATCACGCAACTGGTCTTGGGGGAACCAGGTTGTTTGCCCGTCCAGGGAGGAGAAAAACGGGCGAGTACTCACCGCACTCAATAGGTTTGAAAACCTCAAGTCCAATTAGTTCCGTTAAATCTAAAGTGCAGCTGCATCGAGTTTGTGACCGGTTGCCTAAAGCCCGGCGCCGTGCGGTCGCTAACCTCCAACGATATGTAATTTTTTTGGAGAATGGCGATGCATCGCAGTGTGCGTGGTTTTACATTAATGGAAATGATCGGCGTGGTGGCCGTAATTGGGATTCTGGCGGCAATTGCCACGCCGATGATTCGCGATGCTGTGCGTAAGGCAAAGGTCACGGCAATTGCGCAGGAGGTGCGCGAGTTGCGCTCAGCGGTCACGCGCTACAACCTGGACACCTCGCAGCATCCGTGGCATCGCCCGAATATTGACAACGACTCAAATGGCCTGTTGATGGCGAATCGGTCATCAAATCCGGTTGCTGGTTGGGACGGTCCGTATCTCGATAGTCAATTGAACATGCCGATTCCCCAGACCAGCACGTCGTTTGGTGTCTGGCCGATACGCACTGACGCCCCCAATCACTTCGACCTGGACGGTGACGGCGTTCGCGAAACAAATCGATCAACCATGCTGTACATCAATATTCCGAGCAATGAAGAAGCGCGGATGTTGAGCGATATCCTCGATGGCGATGGAGATGTCGATTCTGGTGCGGGTGCTTGGTTCGCCTCCGGCACGGTCATGCGCCAGTGGTACGGTACCCGCAATACCAATTGGTATCGCATCTATCTGATTTCAGCCGACTAAGCCATGAGACCTGAGAGTCACCGTGGCTTCACGCTGATGGAGATGATCGGTGTGGTTGCCGTCATCGCGATTCTGGCGGCGATGGCAACGCCGATGATCTTCGATGCCATTCGCGATGCGCGGATATCGACATTCGCTGCCGATATCCGCACGTTGCGTACGGCGGTTGCCCGCTTCTACGCCGATACCGGCACGTTGCCATTTCATCGACCGAACAACACCAGCCTCACCGACGATCACCTAATACGCAACAATAATATTGCAGGATGGGATGGTCCGTATGTAGAGGGGGACGTGCTGGAGCGCATCGCACGCGATACGACAGACTTTGGTATTTGGCCGGTCAACAACGCACCGAACCACTTCGATCTGGATGGCGATGGTGTTCGAGAAACGACCGACACCGCGTTGCTGTTTTTTATTGCTACCAATGATGAGGACGGCCGTCGACTGAGCGATATCATCGATGGTGACGGGGATGTAACTAGCGGTGATGGCGCGTGGTATTCAGCCGGTCAGGTTGCGCGCCAAAGCGCCGCCAGCTCAGCCACGAGCCGATTTATCGTCTATCTGGCTGCGCGTTAGTGTGCCTCGTCCCAGTTGTCGCCCAGCGCAGCGTCAACCTTTAGTGGCACATCGAGATTGCTGGCATCGCCCATACGCTTCACGACCTCGTGCATGATCGATTCAGCCTCGGCTTCCGCGACCTCGAGTACCAGCTCATCATGTACCTGCATAATGAGCCTTGCATTAGTGTTTGAGTCCGCCAGCCAACGGTGCACATCGAGCATCGCGAGTTTGATGATGTCCGCGGCGCTGCCTTGCATTGGGGCATTGATCGCACTGCGTTCGGCATACTGACGACGCTGCACATTGCGAGACTTGATCTCCGGCAGGTGCAGTCGGCGTCCATGGATCGTCTCGACGTAGCCTTGATCGCGTGCCTGTTCGCGGGTGCGCTCCATATAGTCATGGACACCCGGGTAACGGGCAAAGTATGTATCGACATATTGCTGTGCTTCGGCTCGACCGATATTGAGTTGCTTGGCAAGACCAAACGCGCTCATACCGTAAATCAATCCAAAGTTGATCGCCTTGGCAGAGCGCCGTTGATCGCTGCTGACCGCGTCCACGTTAACGCCAAATACTTCTGCTGCCGTCGCACGGTGTACGTCGGCATCTTCAGCGAACGCACTGAGCAGTCCCTCATCCTGTGATAAATGCGCCATGATGCGCAGTTCTATCTGTGAGTAGTCGGCAGCGAGCAGCCGATATCCATCCGGCGCAATGAATGCCTGGCGTATACGGCGCCCTTCCGGCGTTCTGATCGGTATGTTCTGCAAATTCGGGTCGGATGACGAGAGTCGTCCGGTCGCAGCGACCGCTTGGTGGTAGGACGTATGCACGCGTCCATCATCAGCGACCAGTAGTGGCAACTTGTCGGTATACGTACTCTTGAGTTTTGAAACACTACGAAATTCGAGAATGACCTCCGGCAGTTCGTACTCCGCGGCCAGTTCCGCCAGCACACTCTCGGCGGTGGACGGTGCTCCCTTTGCTGTTTTCTGCAGTACTGGCAACCCTAGCTCCTCGAACAAAATCTGCCCAAGTTGTTTTGGAGAACCGAGATTGAACGCCTTGCCAGCCAGTTTATGCGCTTTGATTTCGAGTGCTTGCATGGTTGTGCTGAGCTCGCTGCTTTGTGTTGCCAGCAGGTCGACGTCCAATAGCACACCGGTCTCTTCCATCTGCCAGAGTACTGGCACGAGCGGTTGTTCGATGTCACGGTAAACACGCTGCAACGATTCGATGGTCGACAGTTTGTCGCGCAACGTTTGATGCAGTCGCAAGGTAATGTCCGCATCTTCGGCGGCGTAGGGTCCGGCTTGTTTGAGATCGACCTTGTCAAAGGTCACTTGCTTTGCGCCCTTGCCAGCGACATCTTCATACTTGAGTGTGCTGACACCAAGGTAATGGCGCGCCAATGAGTCCATATCGTGACGCGATGCGGTGCTGTCGAATACGTAGGACTGCAACATCGAGTCTTCCGCGATACCTCGAAGCGTAATCTCGTATCGAGCAAAAATGTGGGCGTCGTATTTGAGGTGATGTCCAACCTTGGCGGCCGTATCGTCCTCCAGCCATCGACGCATGCGCGCAAGCACCACATCACGTTCAAGCTGTTGCGGCGCGCCATCGTAGTCATGCACCAACGGCAGATAACAGGCGTGGCCGGCTTCAACGCAAAGGCTAATACCGACTAATTCGGCCTGCATATAGTCAAGACTATTAGTTTCCGTATCGATGGCGACCAGATCGGCCGATTCAATACGTTGCATCCAGTCTTCGAACTCGGATTGCGAGAGCACAATGTCGTAGCGTGCCTCGGGTGCCTCCGGCATCGCTTCGATACTCTCAGCGCTGCCATGTTGCTCTTCGAGTTGGCGCAGCAGTGTGTTCAGCTCCAGCTCGCGATACAACTCGCGTAGTGTCTCGACAACGGGTGGTGTAGGCGCCAGGGCGTCCGGCGCATGCTCAAGTTCGACGTCACACTTGATCGTCGTTAACGCCTGATACTGGCGTAGGGGTTGGATATGTTCGCGCAGGCTCTCACCGACCTTGCCCTTGATTTCATCGGCGTGCTCAATGATGCCGTCGACGGAGTCGTAGAGGTTGAGCCACTTCGCCGCCGTTTTAGCACCGACGCGCGGGACGCCAGGGATGTTATCGGCACTGTCACCGACAAGCGCAAGATAGTCTATGATCTGCTCCGGCCAGACATCGAACTTGGCCTTGACGCCATCCCGGTCCATGACGGTATCGCTCATCGTATTGACGAGCGTGATCTGCGGCTGAACTAACTGAGCCATGTCCTTGTCGCTGGTTGAGACGATGGTCTCAAGGCCCGCCGCCGCGGCCTGCACAGCAAGTGTGCCGATGACATCGTCGGCCTCCACGCCGCCGACACGCAGTAGCGGTAGACCCATCGCCTCAACAATATCGAGTATGGGCTGGATCTGGGTGCGCAGTTCGTCGGGCATTGGTGGTCGTTGTGCTTTGTAATCCTCGAACATCGTGTCGCGAAACGTCTTGCCCGGTGCATCGAACACCACGCCGACAAAATCGGGTTGTTCATCGCGCAATAACTTGTTCAACATGTTCAGCACGCCGTGGATGGCTCCGGTTGGCATGCCTTTGGAGCTTGTCAGCGGTGGCAGTGCGTGAAAGGCGCGAAACAGGTAGGACGAGCCGTCAACCAGCAGCAGTTTTTTCGTCATCGGCTTCTTCGTTGGCAGGGGTGGGCAGCGTGTCCGGTGTCACGTCACGCGGCGGTGGCGATACCGGTGAAGGAACGGGCGCGGCGTCTGGTCGGTACAGTTCACCGGTTTGGCCGCAAGCAGACACGCCAAAGGACAGCACTACACTCAATAAAAAGAGTCGGGTTCGGGTCATTATCGATTCATCGCGATGACCGCATTGGTCAGACGTGACGTACAGATGAGCTTGCCGCGTTCATCGACAATGTCGATATTCCAGACCTGTGTGCTGCGGCCGAGGTGACGCGCGGTCGCGGTACCGGTGACACGGCCGCTGGTGACGCTGCGAAGGTGGTTCGCATTAATGTCGAGTCCGACGATGCGACACTGGCGCACATCGACACAGCAGGCGCCCGCGGTGCTGCCAAGGGATTCCGCTAGCACAACATTGGCACCGCCATGCAGCAGTCCATAAGGCTGATGCGTGCGGTGGTCAACCGGCATGCTCGCCCGCAGGAAATCATCACCAATCTCCTCCATACGAATATCGAGCGTCTCTAGCAATGTGTTTTGGCTGAGTTGGTTGAGTGCCGACAGCGCCGGCATCGTATCGTTGAACCAGATCATCTTGCCAGTGTAACGCGTGCGCCGATCGGGCGTCAGTCTGCGCTGAATTGCTTGCCGATTTGCTTATAGGCGTCGCGGAATGTCATGCCCTCTTCGACCACCAGTCGATTTGCCGCCTCTGTGGCATACAAGCCCTTACTCATTTGGATGTTGTCCGGCTTGAAGCGGACGCCGTCGAGCAACGGCTGCATGATGGCCAGCGTGTCATCGGCCAGATCAATTGCCCGGAATAGCGGTGCCTTCAAGCGCTGCAGATCTCGGTGATAGCCGGAGCTTAGTTTGAGCGTGAGCATCAAGCATTCATCCAGGCAAGCTTGGGCGGTTGCGGGTGCGGCGCGGACTAGCTCGAGCACATCCGGGTTGCGTTTCTGCGGCATGATCGACGAGCCGGTCGTCAGTGAGTCGGGCAGACTGACGTAGGCGAATTCTTGTGTGTAGAACAGCAGCAGATCGCTGGCGATACGTGCTACGTCACCCAGCAACAACGTGATCTCGAAACACAATTGCGCCTCGGCCTTGCCACGAGAGAGCTGTACAGCGGTTACTGGTTCCTGTACTCGATCGAAGGCGAGTGACTCGGCCGTCTGGCGGCGGTCGATCGGTACGCCGGGCGTGCCGTAGCCGGCTGCGCTGCCCAATGGAGATTGATTGATACGCGCATTGACGCGTTTGAGCGATTCAATGTCGTCATCCAAATTGGCCGCAAAGCCACCAGCCCAAAGCGCCACACTGCTCGGCATCGCCTGTTGCATGTGCGTGTATCCGGGTAGCTCGGTCTCGGCCTCGCGCCCGGCCAGTTCGAACAATGCCCGCACGACGCCACTGGTCTGCTCGGCCAACCCGCTCACCGCATCGCGCAAATAAAGCCGCAGGGCGGTGAGCACCTGATCATTACGTGAGCGCCCCAGATGCAGCCGGCCACCGGCTGCACCAATGCGCTCGGTCAGGCGCGATTCGAGTGCGGTGTGGACATCTTCCTCGGCCAGTGCAATGTGCCAATCACCGTTGGCGTGTTCGGCGGCCAACTGTGTCAGTCCTTCGACGATGGCCGCATGATCGTCTGAGCTGATCAGGGATTGTGCCAGCAACATCCCGGCATGCGCGGTTGAACCCTGCACGTCGTAACGCACCAGACGGGCATCTAGCTGATGATCTTCACCGGCGGTGTAGCGCAACACACGCTCATCGAGCGAGGCCCCCTTGTCCCAGAGCCGACTCATGTGGCGCTGCCGTGTTGTTCAGCCGGCGTCAGTGCGTCGATGGAGTTCACCACGAGCGTGCCGGTACCTTCATTAGTGAACACCTCCAACAGCAGACTATCCGGCAAACGATGCGAGATGATATGCACGCGTTGCACACCATTGGCGAGCGCCTGATCGATTGCCGCGGCCTTGGGCAGCATGCCGTCGGTCAATGTGCCATCGGCTTTGAGTTCGGCTAGTCCCGCGCGGTCGATGTAGCTGACGAGTGAGCTGATATCGCTGGCATCGGCGAGGATACCTGGGGCACCGGTACACAAGATCAGTTTTTCGGCATCGAGCTCTGCAGCAATGGCTGCAGCAACCGTATCGGCATTGATATTCAGCAGCTCACCGTCAGGATCCGCCGACAACGGGCTGACAACTGGCATCAGACCATTATCGAGCTGCTTGCGCAGGATGTCCGCATCCACGCCATCGATGTCGCCGACAAAACCATAGTCCACCTCACCCTGATCCGTATGTACCGGCGGGCGCCGGTGGGCACGAATCAGGCCTGCGTCGACACCGGAGATGCCAACCGCCTGAATGCCAAGGTCCCGGCAGGCTGCCAAAATACGGGTGTTGATCTGACCATTGAGCACCATCGCTGAGACGTTGAGTGATTCGGCATCGGTAACCCGTCGGCCCTCGACGAATTTGGCATCGACGCCCAGCGCTTGCGCCAGCTCAGTCGATTGCGGACCACCGCCATGTACCATGACCACACGAATGCCGACCTGATGCAGGATGCCTACCTGCTCCATCAGGGCGCGCGTCGATTCGGCATCGGCAAACACCTCGCCGCCCGCCTTCAAAACAAACACCTTGCGTTTGAACAGCCGGATATAGGGCGCGGCATGTTTCAGTGCCGAGACGACAATCGCGCGTTCGGTTGTGCCACTCATGCACCGGCTCCCATCATCTGATAGAGCACTGCCATTTGCGCCAGCATTCGGTTGCGCGCCTCGGCAATCACAATGCTGCGGGGGCCATCGAGAATCTCATCAGCGACGACAACACCGCGGCGCACCGGCAGGCAATGCATGAAGCGGCAGTCATCGGCAGCCGGGCCAAACCAGCTTTCATCCACACACCAGTCGCGCAAGTCCTCGCGCTGTATCTGATCACGCAACTTGTCACCGTAGTGTGCCGTTGACGACCAACTTTTGGCATAAACAATCTGCGCACCTTGCATCGCCTCGTCCCGATCTTCACTTTCGCGCACGCTGCCACCGCTCGCCTCGGCCTCTGCACGCGCCTGCGCCATGATCGGTTCAGGCAACTCGAACCCTTCCGGGCGCAATACGGTGACATCCATACCGCGCTTGGCCGCCATATGCAGTGTGCTCGCGGGTACCGCCAGCGGCAGTGCTTTCGGGTGCCAGGCCCAGCTGAGTACAAATTTGCCACCCTGGCGCGGTACGTTGAAGTCGTCGAGTGTTTTCCAGTCTGCCAGGCTCTGACAAGGGTGGCTCATCGCGGATTCCATGTTGATCCAGGGCTTGTCGATTAGCTTTGTAAACGACATAAAGCTCTTCTCAGCCAAGTCATCTTCGAGGTTTTTGCGATCGGCAAACGCTCTAATCCCCATCGCATCGCCATAGGAGGCGATCACCGGAATCGCCTCGCGAATATGCTCTGCTGCGCTGCCATCCATGACAATGCCGTAACGTGATTCCAGACCATGAATCGACATATCGGGTGAAATCACGAATGCGCCGCCACCCAGTCTTGCCATACCGGCTTGAAACGACGCCAGCGTGCGTAGCGACGGACTCAGAAATAGTAACGACAAGACTTTGCCCTCGAGCGCACGCGGCTCGGGCTGCGCATCCAGTCGAGCGGCCAGCGCAACGAGTGCCTCAATCTGTTCGGTCGGCAAGTCAGCCAGGTGATGAAACGATTGCATGTCAGGACTCCAGGCTCAGGTTGGCGAGGGTACTCGCCAGACGTTCGATGTCGGCGCTACCGATTGTTAACGGTGGCAGCAGGCGAATGATGTGCGGATCAGCACTCGTTCCCGTGAGAATATTGTCGTTCAGCAGCGCGTTGCGAACGCGCTTGGCCGGCACAGCGGTACGCAGACCGATCAGTAGCCCACGACCCTGTACCGCACTCACCGGTCCGGTAACGCAGGTCTCGCGGATCTGTTCTTCGCGCGCCGCCGCGTTCGCACACAGGTCGTGTTCGGTAATGGCTTCACAGACTGTGCGGATCGCAGCGGATGCGAGCGGTCCGCCGCCGAAGGTTGTACCGAGATCACCAAACTGGCAAATATCAGCGATTCGTTGCGTGCTCAGTAGTGCACCACAGGGAATACCGCCACCCAGAGACTTGGCCGCTGTGACGATATCGGCATCGATACCGGCCCACTCGAACGCAAACGGTTTGCCACTGCGACCCATGCCGCTTTGTACCTCATCGGCGATCACCAAGGCATCGACGCGACGCGCAGCGCCTGCCAATGCCTGCATGAACTCAATCGAGAGGTCATAGGCGCCGGCAACACCTTGCACTGGTTCAAAAATAACCGCCGCGACATCGTCATCGAATGCAGCGTCAACCTGATCGACGGCATTGCGTTCGACATAGCTGACTTCAAACGGTGTCTGCGGAAAGGCAAACCAACGCTTATCACTGCCCCAGGTGACGGCCGAGGCGGCGGCGGTACGACCATGAAAGGCGTGCGAGACGGCGACAATCCGGCGTTTGTGATTGGCACCAGCGAGAAACGCAAGACGCAAGGCGTTTTCGTTCGCCTCCGCGCCGCTATTGACGAAAAATGCCTGGGTCAGATGAGCTGGGGCCAGCTGCACAAGCGCCTTGGCGGCGTCACCGCGCACCTGCATGGCAACCGCATTGGATTGAAACGGTAATTGCTCAAGTTGTGTGCGTACCGAGTCGATCAGTCCGGCATGGTCGTAACCCAACGCGGCCACTGCGTGACCACCGTAAAGATCCAGCACGCGACGATCCTGTTTGTCGATTAGCCAGGCGCCCTCGCCGCGTAATGGTTCAAAATCCAGTTGCGGATAGACCGGCAGCGTATAGCGGGACTCGAGTGCAGCCGCGCTCATGTCCAGCCCAGTGAGGTGCGTGTGAGACCGGTGGTTTCCGGCCAGCCCAACAGACGATTCATCCATTGCATTGCACCGCCTGCAGCGCCTTTGATCAGATTGTCGATGACGACGGTGACCGCGATTTGGCTGTCGGTTGCGGCCACACCGATTTCAGCATAATTACTCCCGACCACATTCTTGATGCGCGGCATACCATCGATGACGCGCACGAATGGCTCATCATCATAAGCTGCCTCGAATGCATCACGAATCCGGTCGGCGTGCACCGGTTCGACTGGCTCGCAGGTCACACTCATATGAATGCCACGTGCGAACGGTCCTGCATGCGGCAGAAAGTGAACGTTTGGGCGCGTACCGGTATGCACCTCGAGCAGCGACTCCACCTCGGGCGCATGCCGATGACTGAGCGGTTTATAGGCGAACAGGTTGCTGTGCCGTTCCGGTGCGTGGGTGGTCGTTAACGGTGTTTTACCGGCACCGGTGGCACCCGTGACACCAAACGCCTGAAACGTCGGTTGCGACAAGGGCACCTTGATCAACGGTGCCATCGCCAATTGCATCGCTGTAGCAAAGCACCCCGGTTGCGCGGCGTGCTGCGTGTCGGCACCGACAACCAGTTCAGGTACGCCGCGGGTGAATAAGTCATTCAGACTCGGTGCACCATGCTCGCCGTAGATGGCCTCGTAATCAGCAACGTTGGCAAAGCGAAAATCCGCCGACGCGTCGACGACATGAATCGTCACGCGGTGGCCGGCACCTTTGCCGAGTAATGTGGAAATTTCTTTCGCAGCACTGGCGTGCGGCAGCGCACTGAAGCAGGCGACCGTCTCGCCGGACAGTGCTTCGAGTGCGCTGTCGACATCGGTGAAGTCCATATCGGGGTAAACGCTCGCCAGATGCGGGAAGGCATCGGCAATCGCTTGTCCGACCATCGAACCGGAGATTGCCGCGCGCAACTCAAGATGCGGGTGATCAGCGATCAGGCGAAGGAACTCACCACCAACATAGCCGGTGGCCCCCAACACGATCGCGGGCGTGGGTTTGCTGTCAGTCATCCTTGATCTCCAGAGCGTCGTAGACGGTATCGCCGAGCGCGCGCCCTTCGGTCAGTGCGTTACAGGCCGGGATGTGCAGTTGCTCGCGGATCAAGTTTACGCCGACTGCATTGTCGGTGGACGGTCCGGTCACGACCGTCGGTGTAATCGCATAGCGATCGGCCAACAGTTGCACGCCACCCCAGGCGGCAACCGGATCATTAGCGCATAGCACGACGCTGGTCAGCGCCTCGCGCACGCCTTCGTCCTCGAGAATTGCATCGACACCGTAGGTGCCCAGCAAGCCATCACCCAGTTCCATGACGATGACATCAGTGCCGGGTCTGGCCAGTCTGTCGAGTAGCGCTCGCGCCAGTGCAGGGCCGTTATCTCGCGTGGTCGTCATGATGCCGAAATCGGAAAACAGCGCAGCATCGCCGGCACCGGCATCCTGCATGGCTAGAATGTCGCGGCGCAACGAGACGCCTGTGGATTTGCACGCGGCGACCTTGAGGCCACGCGCGCGCAGTTGACTGACGATCGCACACGCAGCGGCGGTTTTGCCAGAATCCATACAGGTACCGGCCAGCGCCACGACCGGCACACCTCGTGTATCGAGGTGTTGAATATCCGGCAACGCAGCGGCACCGGCACGCGCAGGTACGCCGATACGCTCTCCCAGATACGGGAAGCTCATCACCATCCCGAGCACGCGACAATCAAATGGGTCGCCAAGATCCGGGTTGGCGGAATCACACAGGCCAAGCACGCCGCCGATATTGAGCATTTGTACGATATCACCCGGTGTCAATTGTGCTGGCAGCGAGCCCGAATAACCGAATAGTGCTTTTCGATGACCCAGTGCGCCGACGATGATGTCACCGCGCTTGACGACTGCCTGGCGGCCACTGGTGAGCTCGAGCACGTTATAACGGCTCTTGTTGTTGAGTACTTCCACGGCGACCAGCACGCCTTCCTCACAAACAATGTCGGCGGAGAGCTTGAGCTCGCGCGACAACTCCTGGTGCATGGCCAGCGAGGCAATCTTGCTGGCGATCACCGTACGTTGATTGCTCACGTCTGGTTCCCGGTTCGAGTGGCGAGGATGCCGGGTAGCGACAGGATACGCGCATAACCCAGTGCATCGCGCGGTGACCATTCCCCGGCTGCCTCGCCGTAGACACCCTTGGTCGCGGCAAGCAGTGATTGATCACTGTCGACGCCGGTGACAAACAAATTACCGGCCGACAAAGTGAAGCGGACGGTGCCAGTAACGCAGGTCTGCGAGCTGGCTAGCAAAGCTTCGATGTCGCGACATGCGGCATCCAGATGCTTGCCTTCATGGACAAAGTCGCCGTAGGTCAGTGATAGTGGCTCCTTGACGCGCTGCTGCAAGCCGCTCAAGGTCAGTTTCTCCAGTTCTCGATGTGCCTCAATCAAAATGTGCGCTGCGGGTGCTTCAAAGGCCACGCGACCCTTAGTACCGAGTATGGTGTCACCGACATGAATGCCGCGACCGATCGCATAGCGTGCGCCGAGGGCTTCTAGCGCTTCGATTAATGCGACCGGCGACAATGATTCACCGTTCAGCTGAGTTGGTATGCCGTTGGCGAAGGTCAGGCTGTGGTCCGATGGCGGCTCGGGTACTGTCATTTTGCCCGCGGATAACACCCAGGCGCTCTCCGGGATGGATCCGGCGCTTGTCAGTGTCTCCTGCCCGCCGATGGTCACACCCCAAAGGCCGCGATTAATCGAATAGTCACCACCGGAGGGCGGTATCGGCAGTGATCGCGATTGCAGGAACGCCAATTGGTCTTCGCGTTGCCAGGCGTTGTCGCGCACTGGTGCAATCACCTCGGCATCAGGCGCCAGTGCGGCCAATGCCACTTCGAAGCGCACCTGGTCGTTGCCCGCCGCCGTGCAACCATGGGCGATCCGTGTCGCGCCCTGTGTAGAGGCAACGCGCGCCATTTCCTGCGCTTGCACGCCGCGCTCGGCGCCGACACACAGCGGATACAGCTGGCCACGTTTGACGTTGCCGGCAATCAGATAGCGCAACACCGTGTCGAAAAAGATCTCGCGCGCATCGACTGTGTGGTGCTCGATGGCTCCCAGTGCCTTAGAGCGCGCGGCTAGATCTGCTGCGGCATGATCATCGATGCCGCCGGTGTCGATCGTGATCGTGATGACCGGAGCATCGTATTCGTTGATTAGCCAGGGGATGCAGAACGAAGTGTCCAGTCCACCGGAGTATGCGAGCAAAATAGGAGCTTGGGTCATCGTGATAGTCCGTCAGCCTCAACGCTGCGATTTGGGTTCCAACCGTGAAATCAACTGCCGACTAGCGGTTGTGCCACCGGTTGCGATGAACAGGGTGTCATCGCCGGAGAGCGTGCCCACAACCTCTGGCCAATCCGCCCGATCAATCTCGAGCGCGACGCGCTGGGCGGCCCCGATCGCCGTTTTGACGACCACAAGATTGGCACCGGCTGTCGCGATACTGCGAATGAACTCGGCGGCTGACTCCAGCTCGCTCGAGCGCTGCGAGTCGTTGTCAGGAAGACGATAGCCGCTGGCATCCTTGATCACCCGCAGTTCGCGTAGATCACGACTGACGCTGGATTGCGTGACATCGTGGCCGCGGGCGCGCAGCGCGTCAGCGATATCGGCCTGGGTGCGGGCGGGCCGGTCCTGCAATAAATCGACAATAAGCGC
This sequence comes from Pseudomonadota bacterium, assembly GCA_039187375.1. Taxonomy (GTDB): domain Bacteria; phylum Pseudomonadota; class Gammaproteobacteria; order Steroidobacterales; family Woeseiaceae; genus CALBPI01. The sequence goes on along the minus strand of JBCCZN010000001.1, from coordinate 9,176 downwards.
GCGTCGTTCAGTTTGTAGCGGGTTTTCAACAGGCATGGCAATTCCGATATTTGCGCATAAAATATAATCATGCGCATAAAAATGCAATAGATTAATCCGGTATTCTGCGCCGATGAAAGATCCAATCGTCATTGAAAGTGCGCCGCAGCCTGATGCGGCGGTGGTGTTGCTGCACGGCCTTGGCGCTGACGGCCATGATTTTGCGCCGATCGTCAATGAACTGCGCCTACCTGAAAGTTGCAGAGTGCGCTTTGTGCTGCCGCATGCACCGGTGCAGCCGGTCACCATCAATGGTGGCGTGGCGATGCCCGCATGGTTCGATATCCTCGGCGTGGATCGGCATGCACAGCAGGATGAGGCTGGTATCCGCAAGAGCAGTGCCTATCTGGATGAATTGGTCGACGCTCAAATGGCTGCGGGTATTACGCCGGAGCGTATTGTCATGGCTGGGTTCTCGCAGGGCGGCGCCATCGCTTTGTTTACCGCATTGCGTCGCTCGACACCGCTTGCCGGTGTCATCGGCCTGTCGACCTATTTGCCGCTGCAGCCACAGGTGGTCGCAGAACATGCCGGATTGCAGTCATCGCTGCCGGTGTTGTTAGTGCACGGTACACATGACCCGGTGTTGCCATTGGCGTTGGCAGAGGATGCGTGTGAGTTTATCTCGGCATTGGGCTATTCGGTGCAGTACCAGACCTACCCGATGGCACATCAGGTCTGCATGGAAGAAATCACGCTGCTGCGAGCGTGGCTGCTCAGTCAATTGGGCGAATCCTGAAACTGGCCGAATCGTGTCCGACAGGTGTGCCTCGAGCTTCGAAGCGCTGTTCGAACATTTGCACGTCACCCTCGGTGCTCATCGAGACAACTGTTGAGCATCGTGTGCCGTAGCGATGGTCCAGGATAAACGGCGCCGACAGTGCCCGGCGACGTTCGATATCGATGTCCTCGACTGGTAATTGGTTGTCCGGCGCCTGTGTCGTATCGGTCAGAAACGGCATAAACGCATAGGGATCGCGTCGACCGGCTGCCGCTGCTTGCGCCATGGCACGACGCGCAGCATCGACCTTTGGCCAGGCAGAATCGAGCAGACCGTTACTCAGTGCGTAGGTGCCCGGCGCGAGCGGTCCATGTTGGTCTGTGCGATTGGAGACATAGGCGAGTGTGGTCGGGTCGCCATAGAGCAGATTAAAGCCGGCGTAGTCAGCGCCGCGTGTCAACACCGCTTCAGCATAGTCATCGGTGCTCATATCACCGGTTAGCCAATCAGTCACGAGGTCGCCACGGCTGCGGGGCTTATCGCCCTTGCCGGGCATTTCACGAAAATTGGTAACGACCCCAAAACGCCCGCAACGATGTAATGCCAGCCAGGCGCCCCCGGCTTCCCGATCACGACCGCCCAGGATGTCCGGGTCAGCGTGCCACCAGCCAAGCGGATCACTGGGACGGTCGAACCGTTCATCACGGTTGGCAGCTATTAGTAACGCAAGGTCCGGGTGTTGTTGCCAGGCGATACTAACAAGGCACATGAGAGATTAACGCGGCAGACTGTGGCACCCATTGGCACCACAGCCTGCTTAGCGATTTAGCCTTTGCTGAGCAAGTCGCGAATTTCGGTCAGCAGTTTTTCTTCTGCAGACGGCTCCGGTGGTGCCGGCGGTGGTGCTTCCTCTTCCTCGGCCTTCAGTTTGTTCATGATGCGGATGGCAATAAAGATGACAAACGCAACAATCAGAAAGTCGATGACGGTGTTAATGAACCGACCGTAAGCGATGACCGGAATCCCTGCTTCTTCGGCTGCTGCCAGTGACTCGACCGCCGTTTCGGACAGATTCACAAACAGATTGCTGAAGTCCACGTTGCCCATCATTTTGCCGATCGGCGGCATGACGACGTCTTTGACGAATGAGCTGACGATCTTGCCGAACGCCGCGCCGATGATGATCCCCACTGCCATATCGACGACGTTGCCGCGCATGGCGAATTTTTTGAATTCTGCAAACATTGATATCTCCCTTAGATGTCGCGGCGCAGAACACCGCGCTCGCAGTGTAGGCCAATTCGGTATAGCTAGTGTCCTGAAAAACCTAGACGTTGATTCGTCGCGCTGAATTATTGGCCGGCGTATTGTCTTGCGCCCGGGCGTCGACGTCGCTCGGTGCGAATCTCGCAGGCCGGGCAGACGTGGAAGTGCAGTGCGAATCGGTCGCGGACATAGTCTGAGTCACAGCGCTGACAATTCGCCAGTGCGAGCTCTTCATCGCGTGCCAGTGACTGTAAGAGATTCCATGCCCATTCGAATGAAAACGCACCATCGGTGTGAATGAGCCGATAAGCAGCATACGCATCACAGACGCGCCGGCTGATGCCGATATCTGCCTCTCGCCAGTCGCAATGAAACTGCCTGGCGTCATCGATACGCAGCACGCCGTAATTCACAAACAGATGCATCAACGTCGTGGCTTCCAGTTGATGCTGTGCATTCTTGACGAATCGCGCGACTTGCTTTGGTGATTTACCGCGTCGACGTCGAATCGACTCGCCGTTTTTGCCACCAAAATACTGGCGACAGAGTTTACGGATTCGGTCATCGGATAATCCGGTGCACTGGCGGATAGTGTTGGTGCGGGCTTCAAACCCGATCATGCGAAGTGCCAGATCGGTCTGATGGCGCTCGCGGTGATATCGCTCGTTCATGGTCTCCCCTTATCCCCTGCTTAATTTACTGAATGAGAAAAAAATGCGGCTGTATCGGTGCCGCTGTTCGATTTAATGTCTTTGCATGGCGTGATACATATGATCAAATACGCCCAAATAATGCAATTAAGGGGATTCAGATGACAAATACGGGTTTTAGCGCTGAGACAGTTGCGCAGGTGCAATCACTCAATCAGGCGTTTATCGGTGAGTTGTATGCTGCGGCACAGGCGCAGCGCGTGGCGGTCGAGCCGACGTTAATCACAGCGTTGTCCACGGCGCGCCATGAGCGTCATTCTTCATTGCGTCAGTGTCCGTTTCTGTTGTTTCGAATCGAAATTGGACATTGCGGGGTCAACGAGCCAAGTGGTGTTTGGCTGGGCGCACACCACGACAGCACGGCGACGCTCATTTGCGCTGCGTTGACGTTTATCTGGCAGCTTGCCAAAACTGACATTGCGGCGGCTCGTCTGGTCAGTGGTGCGCCTATCTCATGGATCGAGGACCTGGCGCAGCGCCAGCTTGCCGAGCTGGTCGGTTTTGCAAAGGCATCGCATTTGCGACCGCGATTGATCGATGTACCCGGGTACTGGCACGACCTATTACGCCGCTCTGGAATCAGCGCTTTACAGCGTGCCAGTCTCGGGGCCGCCGGATTGCAAATGTGTCTGTCGCGCTCGCGCCTGAATCGTCAACCGCGAAATCTGCCGACACTGAGCCGAGCACTGCCGGACCAGTGATTCGCGCTACAATGGCGGGATGTTTGCACTCGAGCTCGACAACGTCACCAAGACCTATCCGAACGGTGTGGCCGCCTTGCGCGGCATTAGCATGGCCGTCGAAGAGGGGGATTTCTGCGCATTGCTGGGGCCCAATGGGGCGGGCAAAACCACCAGCATCGGCATCATCACGTCGCTGGTTACCAAATCATCGGGGCGGGTCCGTGTATTTGGTCACGATCTGGATACTGAATTGGGCGAAGCCAAGACTTGCATCGGATTGGTACCGCAGGAAATTAATCTGAATCTATTCGAGAAGGTCTGGAACATTGTGTTGTATCAGGCCGGCTACTACGGCATACCGACCGAGCTGGCTAAGCAGCGCGCAGAAAAATATCTCAAGCAACTGAAGCTCTGGGACAAGCGTGATGACATTGCACGTAATTTGTCGGGCGGCATGAAGCGCAGGCTGATGATTGCGCGCGCATTGATCCATGAGCCGAAACTGCTGATTCTCGATGAACCCACCGCTGGCGTTGATATCGAAATCCGTCGCTCGATGTGGGCGTTCCTGCGCGAGATCAATGCCAACGGTACGACGATCATTCTGACCACCCATTACCTCGAAGAAGCCGAGTCGTTGTGTCGCAATATCGCCATCATCGATCATGGTGAAATCGTTGAGCAAAGCTCGATGAATGCGTTGTTGCGTAAATTGCAGCGTGAGGTGTTTGTACTCTCACCTAGCGAGCCGATGCACGTTGCACCGCAGCTGCCCAGTTTTAATGTCAGCTTGCGCGATGACGGCGATCTGGAAGTCCTGATGCAACGCGGCCAGACGCTCAATGCCATGTTTGCAGAGCTGCAAGCCGTCGGTGTCAGCGTCGCATCAATGCGTAATAAAGCGAATCGTTTGGAAGAGTTGTTTTTGAATCTCGTTGATGAGAATCATCAATCGGCGGTTACAGCATGAATACAACTCATCCATCAAACCTGCGCCGAAACTGGGTCGCGTTTCTCACCATCGTGCGCAAGGAGTGGGTAAGGGTTATTCGAATCTGGGTTCAGACTATCGTGCCGCCGGCAATCACGATGACGCTGTATTTCTTGATTTTCGGAACCCTCATTGGCAGTCGTATCGGCACAATGGATGGCTTTAGCTATATGCAGTTCATCGCGCCGGGACTCATCATGATGTCGGTGATTACCAACTCCTACGGTAATGTTGTGTCATCATTTTTCGGCGCTAAGTTCGCGCGCCATGTCGAGGAAATGCTTGTCTCGCCGATGCCTAACAGTGTCATCATCCTCGGGCATGTTGCTGGCGGGGTATTGCGCGGTCTGATGGTAGGTGCTTTGGTTGCGATCATTGCCTTGTGTTTCGCGGATCTGGAGGTTCGTTATCCGCTGGTAATGATTACTATGGTATTCCTGACGTCGGTGGTGTTTTCACTGGCAGGATTTATCAATGCGGTATTTGCCAAAAAATTTGATGATATTTCGATTATCCCAACCTTCGTCTTGACGCCACTGACCTATCTTGGCGGTGTCTTTTATTCGATTTCTCTACTACCTGAGTTTTGGCAAAACGTCTCGATGGCCAACCCTATCTTGTATATGGTGAACGCATTTCGCTATGGCGTTTTAGGGCAATCGGATATTCCAATCCTGACGGCCTATGTCATCGTGTTGTTTTTTGTTGTGCTGCTATTTGGCGTTTGCCTGTTCCTGCTTAATCGTGGCATTGGCGTGCGCGAGTAGGTATGTGCGGCCGCTTCGCGTTTTATTCGGCTGCCGAGGCGGTACGGGATCTGTTTGGCGTCCACGCACCCGACCTCGCGGTCATCGCTCAATTCAATATTGCGCCGACTGACCTGGCTGCAGTGGTTCGAGTCGACGATGGCGTGCGCAGCGTGTCGATGCTGCGCTGGGGTCTGTTGCCCTTCTGGGCTAAGGACAAGCGGATGGCGTCGCGCATGATCAATGCGCGTGCTGAAACGGTTGCCGAGAAACCGGCGTATCGCGCTGCATTTCGAGAGCGTCGCTGTGTCGTGCCCGCCGATGGCTACTATGAGTGGATCACCGGTGCCGATGGCAAGCAGCCGTATTACATTAGCCGCGAAGACGAACAACCGATCGGCTTTGCCGGTCTATGGGAGCGTTGGCGCGATAACAGCGTGGCCGACGATTCGCTCTGTGAAGAACAGATCATAGAGACGTTCACCGTGCTGACAATGCCCTCGAGCGGCAACATTGAGTCCTTGCATCATCGAATGCCGGTCATGTTGGATGATGTCGCCGCCGAGCACTGGCTTGCTGGAGATGGCGCCAATCCACCGGCGTTGCGTGAGTTGAACGCGGAAGCGCGCGCACAAGAGTTGCGCGCGTGGCCGGTCGCCAAGACGGTGAACAATGCGCGCAATGAATCGCCCGCATTAGTGAATCCACTGAACAAGTATGAATTCGATTGAAGGGGGAGCTTCAATGTCAGAGCCGCAACGTACGAACAGCCAAAGCGTGATCGCCATCATCATTGCGACAAGCCTTGGCGCACTGGTCGCCTGGGCAGGCAGCACAGGTAGTGTCCACTACAACAACATCCCGCTGTTTGCACTGTGCGCGATTGTTGCGTTTGCTATCAACTGGATTGTGTTCGTTCCGAGTGCGTTGGGCAGGACCGAAAAATTCTATGACTTGACTGGCGGTCTGTCCTATATCTCGGTTACCGCACTCGCTGTATTGCTTGCCCCAACACTGGACCTTCGCGGCCAACTTGTCGCAGCCTGTGTGGTGATTTGGTCGGTTCGCCTGGCTACGTTTTTGTTTCGGCGCATCTCCAAGGATGGTAAAGACGGTCGCTTCGATGACATAAAAGGTCGCCCTGTCCGTTTCCTCATGGCCTGGACGCTGCAGGGCCTTTGGGTCGTGTTCACCGCTGCAGCGGCTTTGGCTGTCATCACCAGCGCGCAACGCGTGCCACTTGGCATCGTTGGCATCTTGGGCCTGTCTATTTGGCTGATCGGTTTCATCATTGAGGTCGTTGCCGATAACCAGAAAAGCCATTTCAAATCCGATCCGGCAAACGCTGGCAAGTTCATCAATGTCGGGCTTTGGTCACGCTCCCGCCATCCAAACTACTTCGGTGAAATCGTGCTGTGGATCGGCATTGCCGTAGTGGCGCTTCCCGTCTTGAAAGGCTGGCAATTCGTCACGCTGATCTCGCCAGTGTTTGTCACCCTGCTGTTGACCCGCGTCAGCGGCGTGCCGTTGCTGGAGCGTCGCTCCGACGAGCGTTGGGGTGGGCAAGCCGACTATGAAGACTACAAGCGCACAACGCCCGTGTTGATCCCGAAACTCTAAAGTATCTGAATGTTGGGTCGCTATTCGCTGTGAGTTTCATAGCGGCGGAACAGCGATGCGCACAACAAAACAGGGACAGACAGGCTTCACGTTGATGGAGATGATCGGTGTGGTTGCAGTGATTGCCATTTTGGCAGCGATGGCAACACCGATGATCTTCGATGCGATTTTGGATGCTCGAGTCAGTGCAGTGCTTCAACAGGCACGGACCCTCGAGACGGCAGCCGCACGTTATTACACCGATACCGGCCAGTGGCCGCGGCAACGTAATCCGGTCGCCTCGAGCTGGGAGCGACAGCTGACCAGCAACCTGTCTTCTAGCGGTGGTACGGTCTCTGGCTGGCAGGGACCCTACATCGAATCGGACATTACTAATCCAATTAGTCAAAGCTCGGAAGCCATCATCTTTAACGAATGGCGTGCTGCGGGTCAGTGCGATTTGGATGGGGACGGTAATGTAGAGGGTGATTTTCTCATCTACCGTCTACGAGGTATTAGCAACGATGTCGCCCGTAAAATCAGCGATGCGATCGATGGCGACGGTGCCGTGACCTCCGGGACGGAGGCCTGGAATCTGGCTGGCAAGGTGCGCTTGAATGGCAGTAGTCTGTCAACAGACTATCTGATCATTTGCCTGACAGCGACAAGCTGATCGAAGCCTCAGTTTAGGGCAGGATCGGTAATGTCAGGGTCAGTGGTTCTGTCTGTGAGGTGGTGATGATATTGGTCGCGACCGCGATGTCATCATCTCGATATTCGTGTGCACCGGTATTCAGATTTCTCGCCAGCCTGGGTGCGTTACTGCTCGAGATATGCAGACCAATGCGGTGACCGGGTTTAAATAGCCAGCCGATCGGCCGCAGTGGAATGCGAATTCGAATGCGCGCGCCGGGCACCACTAGGCTCGGCGCTTCGACACCGTCTCGATAGCGCAGCCGAATCACCGAGTCCTGTAGTGATAAGTGTCGACCATCCGGTGTGATGTCGACTAGTTTGGCGGTGAAATCGGTATCTGGTGCACTGGACTGAACAGTCAGCGACACCTCTGCCGCGCCGAGAAGTCGTACCGGTTGATTCAGTGCTTCCGTGGTGAAGCTCAACACGTCTTCTCGTTGCGCAAGATCGGCTTGGTCGAACACCCCTGGCTGGTCGTTCGGATTGCCGGTACAACAAAACGCGCCACCCCGTGTTGGTACCGGATTGTGTGGATCATAGTCATACCGCCAACGGGCAGATGACGACGGCGGGCTGGCACGTAACACGCCGTCGGCATGCAAAAACCACTGTTGCGAATCAGGCAGTGGCCATTGATCCGGCGTGTGCCAGTCATCTTCTATCAACACGTGTGTACGCAGCGCCGGCGGCAGTGGTACAGCGTCTTGCTTGAGCCAGTGATCGAACCACGCGAGCGATGTGTGCAGAAAATCAGCATCCGCATCGGTGACGGTTAGCTCGCCGACCTGCAGTGTCGCGCCGCGCGCCTGTTGGTGCGAGCAGTGAGTGCCGGGCCCGACAACCACCGACTGATGCTGTGCCGCGTCATTTGTCGCGTTGCGTCGCATGAGCTCGGCCAGCGCCAGCGTATCGGCTGCGGTTTGATCAAACCACGATGTGAAATGCAGCCCCGGCGTGGCGAACTGATCTGCGTTCGAGACAAAGCCTTGCTTGCGCCACCACGGATCGGTTAACGCATGATCAATGAATGGCTCATAAACTGTTGGGTAGCCTACCACTCTGGAGGCAATGTCACGGATCGGTAGCGTATTCAGGTTTCGTTGCATGCGTTGAGCCAGATCGTCTGGCGCCCGCGTTCGGTCGGTGCCCGTGGCACCTTCGGATACGGCCCAACCCAGTAGCGAGGCGAGATTCAGTACGCCATTTTCATAGACACCGAAGTAGTTATAACGCGCGCCAGCACTGCCGATGCCACCACCGGCACCTTCGGCCACCAGCGCCCGATGAGCCGGGTGTTGTTCGGCGGCCAGGATCATCTGACTCTCACCGAGGTAGGAACAACCAAACGTGCCGACCATATCGTTGGCCCAGGGTTGTGCAACAATCCAGTCGAGCGTGTCACTACCATCGGCACCGGCAAATCGATACGGACTGAACTGCCCTTCAGATCCGTAACGTCCCCGTACATGTTGGAAGACCACGGCATAGCCGTGATCAACGAAAAACTTGCGTCGCTCGAGACTGTAGCCACGATACGGGCTTCGAATCAGGATGGTTGGCCACGGGCCGTCGCTACCGGTGGGCAGCAGCACCTCAGTGCGTAGATGCACACCATCGCGCATCGCCACCATCATGTTGCGCTCGCGTTGCACGCCCAGGTGCCACGGCGATACGACATCGATCAGCGACTCCTGCCAGTGTGGTGGCAGTAGCAACAGTGTTGCT